>JAEYUD010000266.1 GCA_023433685.1 Bacteroidota bacterium | reverse complement strand
ATTCGAGGGCAGCATTTCCCGCGAGCACGAGCAGGTCAGCCCATGAGATTTTGTTACCATATTTTTCTTTGATGGGCCAAAGGAGTCTGCGGGCTTTATCGAGATTTGTATTGTCGGGCCAGCTGTTCAAAGGGGCAAACCGCTGAAAACCACCCGAGGCACCACCTCTTCCGTCGGATGTTCTGTAAGTACCGGCCGCGTGCCATGACATGCGGATAAAGAGGGGACCATAGTGACCGAAATCGGCAGGCCACCAGTCCTGTGAATCGGTCATCAGGGCAATAAGGTCTCTCTTTAACGCGTCATAATCGAGCTTTTTGAACTCTTCCTTGTATTTGAAGCCGGGGTCCATGGGGTTGGAAAGTGTGGAATGTTGCCTGAGCATGCTCAGTTTTAACCTGTTGGGCCACCAGTCCTGGTTTTGAGTACCCGAGGCACTCATTGCAGCACCGTGAGGGAACGGACATTTACCCGCCCCGTTATGATTGTCGCTCATATGAATCCTTTCTAAATATGATCCGGATTGAAACAATAGAAAATCAGTTACACCCCAAACCGGAGGCGGTTCCCATCAGAAAAAATGATAGTCGCTGCATCCGGATCGGTGATAAAAAAGATAAATCGTATATAATAAATTACAGAAATTCAAGGTATAAAGTTCATTTCAAAGGCTGAAATTTAAATCTGATTCATTTATTCCGGTGATCCGGTTAATTGTGTGAATTATCACAATACAGCCAAAGGAGACACTTCCATTTTGTACATTTGCAGACCATTTAATTTAAAAGCGATGAGAATTCGAACCCACATAAAAGAAACAATATCTCTTGCCACACCGGTTGTGATCGGTCAGGTCGGAATCACCATGATGGGAGTTGTCGACTCTGCCATGGTCGGTCGGGTGGGTGATGCTCCGCTCGCGGCTTCTTCGATCAGCCAGGGATTTTTCTTCATAATCACTGTTATAGGGCTGGGAATAGTCTACGCGCTTACACCTCTTGTTGCAATAGCAATTGGATCTGCAGATAATGAAACACCTGCAAAGGTGTTCCGGCAGGGGTTCTGGGTCAGTTTGATCACTTCGGTTGTTCTAGGAATAATGATCTATTTTGGCGTTGATATCATCCATTATCTCGACCAACCGAAGGAAGTGACAGAACTGGCAATCAGTTATACACGGATACTTGCTTTTTCACTTCCACCGATGCTCGTTTTTGCCTGCTACAAGCAGTTCATTGAAGGCCTTTCTTTCACGAGACCTGCCATGGTTATCACTCTGCTTGCAAATCTTGTAAATTTTGTTTTTAATTGGGTGTTGATCTATGGAAATCTTGGCGCACCCGCACTCGGATTGGATGGGGCGGGAATTGCAACGTTAGGTTCCAGAATATTTATGTTTGCTGCTCTTGCTTATTTTGTGCATCGTAGCCGGGAGTTTAAGAGATTTGGATTGAAAATTCTCCCGTTCAGGGGTCTGGACGATTATGGAAAGGAAATTTTACGGATAGGAATACCGAGTGGGTTCCAGTATTTTTTTGAGGTTGGGTGTTTTTCAGCTGCTGCTTTCATGGTCGGGTGGATAGGTAAAGATGACCTTGCATCACATCAGATAGCAATGAATGTGGCAGCCACAACATATCTTGTATGTCTTGGTGTATCAACCGCGGGTACTATTCGAGTTGGTAACGCTTTAGGTGCGTTTGACAGCGCCGAAGTAAAGCGAGCGGGTGCCTCGGCTCTCGCGCTTGGTGTGGGATTTATGGTCTTCTCCGGAATGATGCTTATTGTTTTTCGTGAGGAAATTCCGTTTCTTTACACATCAGATAAAGAAGTGGTTGAGATAGCCCCCAAACTGCTGCTTATCGCCGCTTTCTTTCAGATATTCGACGGAACTCAAGCCGTGGCACTGGGAATTCTGAGAGGGATAAAAGAAGTAAGAATCCCCACGGTGATTACATTTATTGCCTATTGGCTCATAGGATTGCCAGCGGCACTGCTGTTTGGCTTTCCACTTGGATTTGGAACCGAAGGCGTTTGGTATGGACTTTCGATAAGTCTTGTTGCATCATCGTTGATGCTCAACGGACGTTTCTTCTATCTTACAAGAAAAATGGCAAGAGAAGGTGCTACTGTATCAGCCTGAATCGTCGCTTATCGGAAATATTCACCATCTATCACTAATAGATTGATGTGAGGGCTTCCCCGGGTTAGTTTTGCATCGTAAACAATCAGGAGTCAGAGATGGAAAAGAGAATTTACAGATCGCGAAAAGAGAGAATGATCGGTGGAGTGGCCGGCGGAATAGCTGAATACTTCGATGTGGATCCGGTAGTTATCAGATTTGCGTTTATAGCTCTCACACTTTTCAATGGAGTCGGAGTCGTGCTCTATATCGTCGGGATGATAATCATTCCCGAACAGGTACTGAATTCTGAAATGTTTTCGGAAAGTTCTGTTCCTGGTTCCATGGCGGCTGAGCCTCCGCGAGATGAGAGCAGAGGTCGATTTTCGATCATTCTGGGTGTATCACTCATAATCGCCGGTATTCTTTTCGGAATGCATAATTTCATTCCGCAATTCAGCATAACAGACGCATTTCCGGTGTTGTTGGTTTTACTCGGTATTTGGATTATATTTAGCGGAAAGAGAAGACCTTATGGAGACTAAGATGAAACCAGGCAAGATATTCTGGGGAGTTTTCTTCCTCGGATTGGGAGCACTTCTGCTCTTGAAAAATTTCGCGGATATTGATTTTTCGATACCGGAACTGCGAAAATTCTGGCCGGTGCTTTTGATAGCGGCAGGGGTGATTTACCTGACGAAAAACCAGATTGTAAGAAATGTGATAGCGGGTGTCTCAGGCTTCGCCCTGGCATTCATCATACTTGGGATAACCACTTCCATCTTTGATCTGCCCAAAGCGATATTTTCGAACGTTAAGGTAAAGCACTCACGACATGACCTGATCTCTGTAAAGTCAGAGCCGTATGATACATCGATTAAATTCGTCAAACTCAATTTTGATGCCGGTGCCGGTTCTTATATCGTCACCAGTTCGGATACCAGTCTGATGACATTGAAGACAGACAGAAGCAACCGTAAATTCAGCGTGACAAATTATATTGCTGATGGTAAAGCCGATCTCAATGTAGAAATGGCAGAATTCAACCTTGATATTAAAGACACCAGTTACGCGAACCTTGTAGAATTGAACCTGAACCCGAAGCCACTTTATGAGAAGCTTGAATTCAATATCGGTGCCTCCAGTTTTGAAATGGATATCGCGGGACTTCTCTTCAAGAAGCTCGATGTGGAAATGGGTGCAAGTTCGACCAAGATCAATCTTCCCATGCCGGCGCCCGGTGGAAGCGAGATTGTGATTCAGAGCGGGGCAAGCAGCATCGAACTTATCGTGCCAAAGAATGCCCAGATACAGATGAACAATACCATGGCTTTAAGTGACACAAAACTTCCACAAGGATTTTACGAGAAGAACAATAATATCTACTCTGACAATTTTACCGGTACAGGTGATTATTATCTGATTAAGGTCGATGGGGGAGTGAATAGTCTGAAGATCAGGCGACAATAATTTTAATTTTGGATATTTCGAGAAAACGGCAGCCTGGCTGCCGTTTTTTTTTGTTTTTGTTCAACTTTTTTAAAGGTGTGGCAATAGACTTCTTTTTTTTATCCCTTCCTTGAATTATATTGGGTTATCACTGAAAAAAATATTTCTCCTATTATGAACAACGAAGATACCCTCTTCTTCAAATACCAATTCAAGTTCCCGAATGAAGTGAAGGAATTTGCGGTTTATCTTAGGAGAAGTGACCTTAGTATAATTAGTCGACCGGATGAAAAACTGGAGATCGAGTGGGCGCTGTTAGACAATTTCGCCTGTCCGCATTGTCCTCTCGACAGAGAGAAACACAGATACTGCCCGGTCGCTCAGAATTTATACCGTGTTGTTAAAGAGTTCAACCAATACAACTCTTACGAGATGGTTGATGTTGAAGTTGAGACTATTTCAAGGAGATTTCAGAAGCGTACCGCCTTGCAGTCGGGGATAAGCAGTCTGATCGGTATACTTATGCCTTCAAGTGGATGTCCGATTATGGGAAAATTAAGACCGATGATTTATACCCATCTTCCATTCGCCACACTCGACGAGACACAAACAAGAGTTTTCTCATTATACCTCCTCTCACAATATATACGATACAAAAAGGGACTGGAACCCGACTGGGAGATGAACAATTTGATTGATATCTATGACCAGGTATCGGTCCTTAACAGGAATGTCAGCAAGCAGATCGTAAGTCTCGAGCAAAAGGATGCCGGCATTAACGGACTGATAATTCTTAATAATTTTGCTGAATATGTAACATTTACCATCAATGAGAAACTTGTTGATGAGATTGAGTTCTACGTAAAAGCTTTTTACGAGCAGTAATCAGAATTTTAACCGGGATATTTGCATGAAAGAAAAACAAAATTTACTTTTTCTGTTTTTGGGGATGCTCTTCGTTTCAAATGCCGTTCTCGCCGAGTTTGTTGGGGTGAAAATTTTCTCGCTTGAGCAAACCCTCGGGATACCCCCTGCCTCCATTTCAATTTTCGGACAGGACAATCTCTCTTTCAATTTAACAGCAGGCGTGCTTTTGTGGCCCGTTGTTTTCATTTTTACAGACATAATAAACGAGTATTTCGGCAGAAGTGGTGTAAAACTGCTTTCGTTCATTTCGGCGGGAATGATCGCGTATGCCTACCTGATGGTTTATTTCTCGATCGGTCTTGTACCGGCTGATTTTTGGGTTACCCGGAATACAACCGCCGGCATGGTAAACATGGATCACGCATTCAACGCGATTTTTGGGCAGGGCCTTTGGATCATTATCGGATCACTGATCGCTTTTTTGGTGGGGCAGCTCGTAGATGTCACGGTTTTCCAGTGGGTGAGAAAACATACCGGGAATAAATGGATCTGGGCACGTGCAACCGGATCAACTTTGATCTCCCAGTTCATCGACAGTTTCGTGGTTTTATTTATAGCGTTCTATTTTGGCGCGAACTGGAGTCTGGAATTAGTGCTTGCAATCGGAATGGTTAACTATATCTACAAACTTTCAGTAGCAATCTTTCTGACACCAATTCTATATGTGCTCCATGCTGTGATCGACGGTTATCTCGGGAGGGAACTCTCTCACAAACTTATGGAACAGGCAGCAGCCGAAGAAGGTTAAGATTTCTTTTTCAAAGTTCCAGGTTTTGTACATCGTCAATTGTAATTTTAACGAGGTCTTCATCGCTTAAATTACTTAAAGTGAGAATCCTTTCTTCCTGATTTCCTATCGCCTTATACAGCACATTTCTTACTGTTCTGGCATTTCCAAAATTCTGGTCTCTGTTATCATAAATACTTCTGAACACTTCTGTGAGATGAGCATACGCGGCATCATCAAGCTTGTAACCGCTTTTTTCACTGAGAACCTTGGTGATCTCCAGCATCTCTTCGGGGGAATAATCCTCGAACATAAAGAAATTGGTAAATCTGCTTTGTAATCCGGGGTTGGAATCAAGAAAGTTTCTCATCTCGTTTGGATAACCGGCTACAATGACCACGAGTTGATCAGAATAATCTTCCATTCGTTTCAGAAGAGTATCAATTGCTTCCTGACCGAAATCATTCGCTCCACGTGACAGAGTATAAGCTTCGTCGATAAATAGTGTTCCACCGAGAGCCTTTTTGATAACATCTTCTGTCTTTTGCGCGGTTTGACCCTGGTAGCCCGCGACGAGGGAAGACCTGTCAACTTCGATAAGATGACCTTTCTCAAGCAGCCCAAGTTCTTTGTAAATCTTACTCAGTAACCTTGCAACAGTGGTTTTACCGGTACCGGGGTTACCCATGAATACCACATGAAGGTTCTTTTTAATAACCTTCAGCCCGCGTTCCTCACGCAGTTTGGCGATTTTCAGTGAACTGATAAGTTTTTCAGTGGCTTTCTTAACTTCCGAAAGTCCGGTGAGTGACTCCAGCTCCTTAAGATGCTGCTCAAGCAGTTTAGCGTCGCCCTCAACCCTTACATGCTTCTTTTCATGTACCGGGGCAAGCTCAGAAATATCTTCAACAGTAATGGTGGAGGAAACCTCATCGGTCAACTGGTCGTTCGGTATCTCCACCAACCGCAACAAGTGACGTTTGATACCTGCTTCAGCTATATTTCTTACCATTCTCGCGTTAGAAAATGTTTTGTCGCGCTGACGGTAACGTTCGTTGAAATAGACGCGCAGTTTCAATTTGGTGTCATCCGACATTTTCAGGTCTTTCGCCTTGAAAATATTCACCGCGATACTAACGAGTTCATCAGGTGTATAGTCTTCGAAGAGGATAAATTTGGTAAATCTTGATTTAAGTCCGGCATTACTGTCCAGGAACTTTTCCATGTCTTCAGTATAACCGGCGGCTATAACAATAAATTTCCCTCGATCGTCTTCCATCCTTTTCAGAAGTGTGTCTATTGCTTCCTTCCCAAAATCACTGCCTGAATTGTCACCCGCTTTTACGAGAGTATAAGCTTCATCGATGAAAAGTGTACCGCCGATCGACTGATTGATCACTTCAGTGGTTTTTGAGGCAGTCTGTCCAACGTAGCTTGAAACAAGGGTCTGCCGGTCAGTTTCAACCAGATGGCCTTTTGGAAGAATGCCGAGAGCGGAATATATGTCACTGAAAATTCGCGCGACAGTGGTTTTACCGGTTCCGGGATTTCCAAGGAAAATAATGTGATCAGAGAATTTATTCTGAAGATTCTCACCCCTCTCAAAATAAAATCGCGCGATCTTGACTAATTCATTTATCTCTTTCTTTACAAGGTTCAATCCCATCAAACCATTGAGTTTATCCAGGGATTCCTTTAGCTTTTCTTCATTGATCCCGACGTCAAAGGTTTTACCTTCATCCTTTTTGAAAACGGCAGCGATATCCTCTGGTTCAAAAGTGGTTAAAGCCTCCGGTGTCCGCATACCGGGGGGGAGTTTGAGGTATCGTTTACTTAATCTCATTTTGGCATCGTCGTAAGTATTTCTTACTAAACGGCCATTCCCAAAAGTTTTATCGCGGTTGCGGTAAAGGTTCGTAAATTCCTTGTGAAGAATTGTGATTGCACCTTCGGAGAGATCATAATCCTCTTTCTTTGCCATCATTTCGAAAATCTGGATCATTTCGTCAGGAGTATAATCCTCGAAATTAAAGAACTGCGTAAAGCGCGACTTCATTCCGGGATTCGACTCCAGAAAGTCGTTCATCTCGTTCGGGTACCCGGCCACTATCGTAACGAATTCGCCCGCTTTGTCTTCCATCCTTTTAAGAAGTGTATCAATGGCCTCCTGTCCGAAATCCTGCCCGGTACCCCCCTTTTTTACGAGAGTATAAGCTTCATCAATGAAAAGAATACCGCCCATTGAGTCTTCGATAACTTTTTCGGTTTTTTGGGCAGTTTCACCCACATACTGTCCGACGAGAGTAGCCCGGTCAACTTCAACAATGTGACCTTTTGAAAGTATACCCATTGCTTTAAATATGTCACCGACAATTCTGGCGACGGTGGTTTTACCTGTGCCTGGATTTCCGAGGAATACGGAGTTAACCGAAAGCCCCTCTTTTGTTTTCAGTCCGAGTTTTTTACGCTCCTGGATAAAATTGAGATAATCAACAAAATCGCGCATTGTCTGCTTTACAGAACCAAGTCCGATAAATCCATCAAGATCGGCAAGCACCTTATCGACAGAGAGGCCTTCAGAATCACCGGTTTCGATACCGGCAGCTTCCATTTCTTCAATCTCGTTAACATCATAGTGCTCGAGATCGTAAATTACTGAGAATCCAAGGATAAAATACTTCTTGCAGACAAGTTGTTTGTTAAGATATATTTCAAC
>JAEYUD010000188.1 GCA_023433685.1 Bacteroidota bacterium | reverse complement strand
GGATATGATAATTACCTGCAAGACTCTAAAACATGGATGGACTCCACACTTCTCGACAACTTTATCCCTCAACTTTACAGACAGGATATAATTGCGTACAGATACGAACTCGGTTCTTCGCTTCAGTATGTTCCTGCCGGGAAGAAAGATATTTTCTTCGCGGGCGTTCTCGGTAAAGCCGGCAGTTACGTTATAGATCAGCAGTTACTCAAAGAATCAATTCAGGAAAACAGGGCACAAGGCGTTAAAGGGGAGAGCATCTTCTTTTATGAGGCTTTGAGAGCAAATAACGGTTTGATCGGGGATACATTACGGAGGATATACAAGGATCCGGCAACACTTCCGTACAGGGGAGACAACCTGTGGAGGCCAAAAGCCTCAATCATAAATGAAGACAGCACCACGAATACCGTAAGAACAGGCATTTGGGAGCAAGTGAACGTGCTTGGGTACAATCCTAAAATCTACTGGACAAAAGATACATCTGATGCCTCATTCGAGTGGCAGTTTGATGTGGCGGTGCCCGCCTGGTACAGTATTTATACTTACATGGTACCCAATTTTCTGTTTACCGACAGCGCGAAATACACGATATTTGCGAACGGTGGAACGACTGAAACTGTGGTAAGTCAGCGTAACAATGCCAACAAGGCATGGGTAAAACTGGGCGATGCCTACCTTACCCCGGGCAAAAAAACAGTGCTAACAGTGGATAATTCATTGGCTGAACCCGGCAAGTATGTGATTGCTGACGCGACAATGTTGATATTGAACAGGAAATTATCACCGGATGTGGTGGTTACGTCAATTGGTGGAGAAGACCGGACAGAAACCCTGGTTGTACCGGATGAATACAGGTTGAGTCAGAATTACCCAAACCCGTTCAATCCCTCTACCATGATCAATTTTTCCGTTCCATCAGACGGAAGGGTGGCGATAAGGGTTTACGACGTTACAGGCGGCCTTGTGACGACTCTTTTGGATGAAATAAAGAGCGCGGGCAACTACGAAATTGAATTCGATGCCGGAAAGGCAAGACTTTCCAGCGGAGTTTATTTCTATCAGATGGAAGCTGGTAAGACAAGACTCACCCGCAAGATGGTTGTTTTAAAGTAGATTATCAGATCGCGAATTTAATCACAGTGAAGCCTCCGACCGGAAGCAGAGTGAATCAAAGCACGATCAATAACGTGCCAGGTGGAATGGGGAAGAACGATGATTCCGCGAAAGCGATTTGAAACAGGGCGATCGGACCGTACGGTGTCTCTGCCCAGTGAAGCATCCAATTGTATAGTCTTTTGAGGTGTTTCATCTGGTAACTATTTTTTAGAACAAAACCGGAAGTATGCTAAAACCGGAGCATACTGACAACAAGCTGAAGCCTTAAAATGGAACAACAATCAAATACAAGACTTGTGTCTCTGGATATATTCCGGGGCATTACAATCGCCGGAATGATCCTGGTGAACAATCCCGGGTCGTGGGGTACCATTTACGCCCCGCTAAAACACGCTGAATGGCATGGCTGTACTCCGACCGACTGGATATTCCCATTCTTTCTTTTTATTGTAGGTGTGGCAATCACACTTTCACTCACGAAAAGAAAAGAACGTGGTGATGATCAGAATAAACTAATTCTGAATATTTTCAGAAGGGCAGCCACTATTTTCCTTGTCGGTCTTTTTCTTACCCTGTTCCCATCATTCAATTTTGCTGAAGTGAGGATTCCTGGGGTTTTGCAAAGGATCGGTGTGGTCTATTTTATAACCGCTGTGATCTTCCTTAAAACATCACTGAAAACCCAGATATGGCTAACCGGTGGATTCCTCGTGGTCTATTGGCTTATGATGGCATTAATACCGGTGCCGGGGGTTGGATACGCCAATTACGAGGTTGGCAAAAATCTTGCCGCTTGGTTGGACAGTCAGTTACTTACAGGTCACATGTGGAAGGTAACGAAAACATGGGATCCTGAAGGTGTGTTGTCAACCGTTCCGGCTATCTCGACAGCGCTGAGCGGTGTGCTGCTCGGTCACTTTTTACGCACAAAGCTTAGTGACGCTGAGAAGGTTGCATGGATATTCTCTGCCGGAGCGTTTGCCATTTTCGCCGGTTCTGTCTGGAGCATCTTTTTCCCTTTGAACAAAGGACTTTGGAGCAGCTCGTACGTGGTTTACACGTCAGGAATAGCACTGATCTTTTTTGGCTTCTGTTATTGGATTGCTGATGTGCAGGGCTACAAAAAGTGGGCGAAACCCTTCATTATCTACGGTTTGAACGCGATCACTGTATTCGCGGGCTCAGGCTTGATGGCAAAGATCATGGGTATGATCAAAATAGCGGGACCGGATGGTAAAGAGGTGTCATCGAAAGAATACATCTACCAGACATTCCTGCTGCCGTACCTTGATCCTTATAACGCGTCGTTGGCTTTCGCGGTGTTGTTCGTACTCTTCTGGTTGGGAATACTCTACATTCTTTACAGAAACAAGTGGTTCCTGAAGATATGATCAGAAAGAGGTGATAGCAGAGATTATCCCGGCCTTTATCGTTTCTTTTCTTTCTTTCGATTCTGTAGAATCAAAATTGAGTTGAGCGACGGCAGGGGCCGGGTTCTCAAAAAACTCCTTTAAAGCTGCTTCCAATTGAGAAACCCCGGAAATGTTATTGTGCTTTATTCCGTAGGCTTCCGTCACCTTCCCAAAATCAACCCCTGTTCCGGTTTTGAAGTACTGCTTAAACTCGTCACTTCCGTCATTTACCGGAAGATATTCGAAGATACTCCCTCCGCCATTATTTACAAGGACGATGAAGAGAGGGATATTGTATGCTTTAAGCAATTGCAGCGAATTTGAGTCGTAGTGAAAAGCAAGATCTCCCGTTACAAGAACGGATGGTTTAGCCTTTCCGGTAGCTATTCCGGCTGCCGTGGCTATAATCCCATCTATGCCGCTCGCGCCTCTGCTTATATAAACCGGATTTTTGAAAAGCGCTCTTAGATAGTCGAAGTCTCTCACAGGCAGACTGTTGGAGAAGAACAGGGGAGTGTCTAAATTTTCTTTCAGCAAGAGAGAGAGGGTTGCTATAAGTTCGATCTCGGAACCAATACCGGGTTTTTCAAATTGTGTTTTAAGCAGTTTGGTGAATTCCTTGTCGGCTTTGGTCAGGAACCCGTAAAACGCGACACGACGGCTGCCTGTCAAATGGTCAGAGTTGATCAAGGAATTAATGGCATCGAGATCATTTATCTGGACTGTCCGTTTATTCGGTGCCGGCTTCCCGAATCCTTCACCCTTGATGCTGATGTTTATCAGCCCCTTCTCCCATTTACCGAAGAACCTTTCAACGTTTTTCGAAGTAAAGTTTCTGCCGAAGATCACAATTCTGTCGATATCAAGTAAATCATGGAATTTATTAGATTGTAAAAGATTTCCAAAATTGCGAATAAACGGATATTCCTTCCTTTCGGCTAAAGCTGACGGTGATTCCAGACATACGGGAATCTTCAATTTGTCAGAGAGTTCAGCGCACTTGTCGAGGAACTCCTCCGGATAATTACCATTTCCAAGTACAACCATTATGTTGCTCTCAGGAGCGACAAGAAGATTAACGTTTTTGCTGAAATCCCTCGGAAAAGGTGAACCAACCGATGCGTTGATCTTTTCATCAAGCAACGAAATTGTTTCGTCGTTTATCTCACAGTCGAATGAAGCTGGCTCAAGAGGCTTTTCGAAGGGGAGATTCAATTGAACCGGTCCGGCGAATGGACGTCTGCAATTCTCCCAGATTGATTGGGTGGCATTGATAGTATCAATAAAATCAGACTCTGTATTTACCGGCAGACCGAAGTCGTAATAATGATCGCAATTCGCGGCAAATATCTGCTTCTGGTTGATCGTCTGATTTGAACCCGAATTCTTAAGGTATGGTGGCCTGTCAGCAGTTAACGTGATAAGCGGGATACGGGAGTTGTAAGCCTCGATGATCGCGGGGTAGAGTTCGGCAACAGCAGTTCCTGATGTGCAGACTATCGCCACAGGTTTCCCGGTAGATTTTGCCAGACCAAGCGCGTAAAATGCCGAGGCGCGCTCATCAACGATCACATGTTTATTTAGTCCGGTTTCTTTAGCGAAGGCGAACGTGATTGGGGTGTTTCTGGAGCCCGGGGAGATGCAAACATGCTCGAGCCCGAGTTGTTTCAGAGTTTTAGCGATCAATTGTGACCGGAAAAAATTAAGGTTGGTTCTCATCTGTAAAAAGTGAAGTGAGAGGAATAAATTTCAAATTGGTTTCTTCGTATTCGCTGTAGGGATCGGAGTCGGCGACAATTCCACAACCGGCATAAAGAGTTGCTTCATTTTTATCGATGAAACCGCACCTGATCGATACGAAAAATTCGGAGACACCGCCATTTGTGATGAATCCTGTTACGCCACCATAGAGGTCTCTTTTTCTTTTTTCAACCGAGTTGATCAATTCTGCCGCCACTTCCATCGGCTCACCGCACAGCGCGGGAGTGG
Source organism: Bacteroidota bacterium (assembly GCA_023433685.1). Classification (GTDB taxonomy): domain Bacteria; phylum Bacteroidota; class Ignavibacteria; order Ignavibacteriales; family Ignavibacteriaceae; genus UTCHB3. The sequence goes on along the minus strand of JAEYUD010000188.1, from coordinate 5,233 downwards.
GGAAGAGGAGCCTGCCAAGATCAAGGGGGGTTATGCCTTCCTTCAGTGTGGCTTTGATCCCGGTTCTCAAGTGTGTCACGTTCGCGAGTCTTTTGACTCCCGGATTGGGTTCATACTCGATGGAGGACGCGACTGGTTTGAGTCGTGTGAGCAGATAATCCCTGACGATCAGGTGTTCGTTAACATCTTTTTCTGAGTGGAGCAGGTTATCATCAGCGATCGACTGATCAGGTTCATTGTCGCCAGGTTTGATTGAACCGGCGAGCGCCTCGGTGAGAACCGTGTTTCCTTCAAGCCGGAAAAGCCTCTCAGGGGTGGCGGCAATAAAATTGCGTCCCGGGTAATTCGTGAAGATAATGGTACAGTCAGGGTAATTATTCCGCAAGGTTTTTATTGCTTTGGGGAATGAAAATACACCTTCAAAAAAGATCTTTCTGTCGCGTGAAAACACGCCTTTGGATAACTCGCCGGTAGAAATGGCATCTTTGATCCGGTTGACACCATTTGTGAAGTACTCCGGTTTATCATCCACGATGGTCTTCCCGGCGATCTTATGTTGTACTTTTACGGTAGCCCTGAGAGAGTCCAAAAGTCTCTGAACCCTGAGGGTAAGATCAAGCCGCGACGAGACTTCCTCTTTTCTGACATTCATCCTTATAAGGTATTCTTCACCGGTCCTTTTAATCACAAATTCGGGCATGACAAATTTAGCATAGGGAATGCCGGGATTGCTTTCGAATGGAAAGGAGACATAGGCGAACCTGTCAGGAAGTGCTTGGGCGTTGCCGGTAATTGCGGATGCAAAGACACTTTTTCTGATACCGGTGAGACTGAAGTAGTCATCAGCGGTCACCACATCAACTTCACCCAGAGCAAGAAACTCGGTTTCTCCACCGGGAGTGGCGCAGTAATAAATCGCGAGTTCAGAACCACCCGGAATGTCTTGCAGATCAAAACCGGGATTTTCTATTGCGAAGTGGGATACTGTAATTCCATCGACGGTAGCGAAAGGCTCGACGGGGGTAATTGTCAGGTCAATAACTTCATTAGTTTCGGAAGGCATCATTTTTTTAACTTAAAGAAAAAAGTGGAACCTTCACCGTAAGTGCTTTCAACTTCTATTTTAGACTCGTGGGCTTCAAGTATGTGTTTAACAATTGCCAGTCCAAGCCCGGTGCCTCCGACATCACGGGAGCGGGCTTTGTCAACTCTGTAAAATCTTTCAAAAATCCTGGGCAGATCTTCCTCCGGAATACCGACACCGGAATCCTTGACTTTTATTGTACATTCTTCATTGTCTTCTTCAACAATAATCTCAATTTTGCCTTGCTGTGTGTATTTAGCGGCGTTCTGAAGAAGATTGATCATCACCTGTCTGAACCTTGCCTTGTCGCTGTATATCTGCAAACCTTTACGGATCGGGTGAACAACCAATTGAATATCTTCGCTCTCAATTGTGGGGTCAAATTCATCGACCAACGACTGAATGGCGTTCTTCAAGTTAAAATATCTGAAACTCATTCTCATCTGACCCGACTCGATCAAGGAAATATCGATCAGATCGTTAAGAAGACTGCTAAGGTTTCCCGTATGCTCGTAGGCTTTTGAGAGGAAGTGCATATTAACCCTCTCATCTTTAATCGCGCCGTTTAAGAGCGTCTCAAGATAACCACTTATCGCGAAGATCGGGGTTTTCAGTTCATGGGAAACATTACCGAGAAATTCCCGTCTCATCTGTTCAAGTTTTTTCAGGTAAACGAAGTCTTCCCTGATCTTTCCGGTCATGGCATTCAATTCTGATTGAATATCGCTTAGACCGGGATTCAGCTTCAATTCGCTTGAGAGGTCTATCTCCCTGGCGGCAACCAACTTCAAAGTATTTTTAATATTGTTGATGTCACCCAATCTCTTCTTCCCAACAAGGTAAAGAAAAAACAAGAGCATCAGCAACCCGTCAACGAGAACCGCGACCTGTCCGGCACCCAGAACCATCAAAAGAATTGAAGTAACAAGGAAAATACCCGTCGCGAGGGTAAATTCCGCTATATAGCGGGATGAAGCTTTGAGATACTCAATCGATCTCTTTAAAGCGGTACCCGACACCTTTCACCGTTTCGATCAGATCCTGATATTCATCGAGCTTTTCCCTGATCTTTCTGATATGCACATCGACGGTTCTGTCAACCACAAAAACATCGGTTCCCCATACATCCCTGAGGAGTGAACTTCTTGAGAATACCACTCCGGGACTGCTCGCGAGGTAGAATAACAGTTCAAATTCTTTTCTTGGGAAAATCCTCTCGTGCGAGTTGATCAGCACAGTATACTTCTCCCTGTCGATCTCGATCGGACCAATTTTTACAAAAGACCCTGATTCTTCAACCTCAGGCTCTTTTCTTGCAGAGTTTCTGAGGGTGTTCTTTATTCTTGCCACCAGTTTGATCGGTGAGATGGGTTTCACAATGAAATCATTTGCACCAAGGTCGAGGCCCTTTACCTCATCATATTCACTCGATCTTGCGGTCAGAAAGATCACGGGCGTATCAGCAGTATCCTTGTTCTCCCGGATCCTTTTACATACTTCGTAGCCATCCATTTTTGGCATCATAATATCCAGCAGCACAAGGTCCGGTTTTTCTTCCATCATTTTAAGACCTTCGATACCATCGGTAGCGGAGATCACTTTAAAGTTTTCGAGCTCAAGATTGTACCTCATGAACTCAATAATGTCTTTTTCATCTTCTATGATGAGAATCCTGGTGTCCATTAGAGTGGGATTTCCTTTCCTTCCCTTGCAGACAAGTACATCTTATCAAGAATCTTAAGTCGTGCTGCTGATTCTTCAGCGGATGAGAGGAGGGGATTGTGCCCCTTTACCGCGCCGACAAAATGATTCAGCTCGTTCTGATAAGACTTTTCGAAATATGCTTTCCTGTTCTCATTTATCATTGGCTTCATTTCGATTGTCTGCCCGTCAATTATCTTTGTTATCCTAAGCGGATTGATAAAGGCATTTCCCTTTGTACCATATATCTCGAGATTGAAAGAATCTTTTTCTGCCGACATTGCCCAGGAAGATTCAAGATAGATCAGGGACTCGGAAGCAGTACGTATCAGACTGATCGAAGAATCTTCAACGTTCCGCGTATTCACAGAAAAGTTTTTGGTAGAGACCGATCTAACCCCTGGAAAATTAAGGAGCCAAAGTGCCATATCGAGCAGTACAATACCGAGATCGAAAATAACCCCGCCGCCGGCTTCATCCTTTTTAGTGAACCACTTCCCGGAGCTTGATTGTGTTTTAAACCAGGATGATTTAATAAAATATGGTGTACCAATGTCACCGGAGCCAACTATACTCTTAAGCAACATGATATCGGGGCGGAACCTAAGGTTCAACCCGACCATTGCGATCAGCCCTTTTTCCTTCGCGAGGCCGGCTATCTGGCTGGCTTCTTCTTCAGTCTTGGCGAGCGGTTTTTCCACCAGGATGTGTTTGCCTGCTTTGAGGCAATCGATAGCGATGGCTGTGTGAGATTTTGTGGGTGTGGCAATAATTACAGCATCAAGCTCAACTTCCTGAAGCATTTTCCGGTAATCGAGAAACGATCTTTCAATCTTGAACTTGCTTGAGACCTCGTCAAGCGCGCTTCTGTTAATATCAGAAATGGCAGCTATTTCAACTTCTTTGTTCTTAGAAAGATCGGGAAGGTGCATCAGCTGAGAAATGCCACCCAGACCGATGATTCCGATTTTTAATTTTGTCATCAGGCAATTACCTCTGCAACACTGTTATCAATTTTAACGAATTTCAGTATTCTGCCTACAATTCCGTCAGGATCAATATCGAGTAATTTATGAAGTTCCTGCTGAGTTCCATGATCAACGAAGCCATCGGGAAGGCCGACTCTGAGAATGTCGTTTTTATAATTCTGATCGATGAAGTATTCAGCAACTGCCGAACTGAATCCGCCAACAAGGGTGTTTTCTTCGAGTACCACGATCTTCTTGTGAGTTTTGGCCACTTCATCAAGCAGATCTGTATCCAAAGGTTTAACGAATCTCATATTAACAAGTTTAGCGGCAATTCCGTGATCCTGAAGCTTAGGAAGAGCTTTGATCGCGTAATCAACCATGGAACCCACAGCCAGAACTGCCACATCCGTTCCTTCTGCAACAACCTCTGCTTTTCCGATCTCATACTGCTCAAGATTTTCACTTAAAGGAACACCGAGAGCGTTACCGCGGGGGTAACGGATGGCCACCGGTCTGCCTTTAATATTCACCGCGGTAAAAAGCATGTTCCGGAGCTCATTCTCATCTTTCGGAGCCATGATGACCATTCCAGGGATCATTCTTAAATATGTTAGATCGAGAACACCGTGATGCGTGGGACCGTCAGCACCAACGAGACCGGCACGATCAAGAACGAACACAACGTGAAGCTTCTGTAGCGCGATGTCATGCACTATCTGATCGATTGCCCGCTGGAGGAATGTAGAGTATATCGCGACAACGGGGATCACGCCCTGAGTGGCGAGACCGGCTGCAAAAGTTACTCCGTGCTCTTCTGCAATTCCTACATCGAAATAGTTTTCGGGACAATTTTTCTGAAGTATATTCAACCCTGTTCCATCAGGCATTGCTGCTGTGATACCGACCACCTTGGGATTTTCCTTTACAATTTTTACGAGGGTTTCGCCGAAGATGGTTGTGTAAGCCGGAGGCGCCCCCTCTTTTTTGTATGCGACACCGGTTAATTTGTCAAAAGGTGTTGACGCATGCAGCCTCTGTGAGTGTTTCTCTGCGGGAGCGTAACCCTTTCCTTTTTCGGTGTTTGCGTGGATCAGGATGGGACCTGTAAGATTTTTAGCCGCTTCAAACACCTTTACGAGCTGGTGCATGTTGTGACCATTGACTGGTCCAAAATATCTAAATCCGAGTGCTTCAAAAAGCATTCCGGGGGTAACGATGGATTTAATACCACCTTCCACTTTTCCAACCACTTTTCTTAGTCTGTCGCCGAAATTATCCATTCTACCGGTAAGGTCCCAGACGTACCCTTTGAATTTGTTGTAATCCGGATTCGTGATCAGGGAAGTGAAGTAGTTAGAGAACTGCCATACATTCTCTGCTATCGACATGTTATTATCATTTAACACGACAATGAGATTAGAGTGCAGCATACCGGCGTTGTTCATTGCCTCATAAGCCATACCACCTGTCATTGCGC
>JAEYUD010000187.1 GCA_023433685.1 Bacteroidota bacterium | reverse complement strand
GGATGACGGCTGAAGGATGACGGCTGAAGGATGACGGCTGAAGGATGAATTCCAATTACTGAAGAAAGGGGGCCGGATGACTCCGGCCCATTAAATTCTTCTGTTCTTTTATTCATTCCATTTGAATATAATTCCAGAATTTACTCCGTTAATTTAGCTTAGAATCTGTACCCGGCTGAGAGAGTAAGGAACGCGTTCCTTGGCTCACCGAGTTCATAGAATCTGCCTGAGGTTGAGTTTATGTTCAGGAAGGCTGCATATCTTTTGTCGAGGATGTTATTCACACCACCCGAAAGGAGGATATTGAAGCTCTTCAACTGCCAGTCGAGACCGACCACAGAATTAAGGATAGTGTACTCAGGATTGCTCTCCGAGTTGGCATCGTCGGTGTACATGTCAGAAACATAGTTAACCGACAATTTCAGCATTCCTGAAAGCTGTTCAGTAAGCCGTGGCTGATACTGAGCCGCCAGATAGAGATTGTGCTTCGGAACAGAGGGGACCACTTTTCCGGAGAAATCCTTATCCTGTGTCACGAAGTTATTACTGTTATCAAGCTTGATAACTCTTGCTGTGTAGGTGTCGTAGTTAAAGCTACTGTAGGTATAAGCAAGTTTGAATGTAAGAGCCTTAAGAATTGCTGTTTCAGCTCCGAGTTCGAACCCGGTTCTGTTGGTCTTTGCCGAATTACGGTAGTAGACACTTCCGAGCACTTCAAAAGGGACAATCTCGTTATCGATAGCGATATTAAAGAATGTACCTTCGAAGAAGAAGTAATTGAACAATCCGCTTTTGAATATCAGATTACCTTTAACACCAAGATCAAAGTTTTTCGACTTCTGGGCTTCGAGGTCAGGGTTATAGACTTTTCCCTGGTTCGAACTTGTCGGGTAGTTGTCGAGTTCGTTCGCGGCCGGGGAGTCGAAGCTTAATCCATAAGAAGTGAATATTGAAAGGTATGGGGTAAGCTTGTAGTTAAGAGCGAACTTCGGCGTAAATGCTTCATATTGCTTTTTATCGTCATTTGAGCCGAGAATTCTGTTCTTTACCGCATACCCAACGTTATCATATCTACCGGTGAAAAGGAAGGAAAACTTGTCAGGTATGAACTCGAATTTTTCCTGAATGTAGAAACCAACGTTCTGGATGGTTTCGTCGTTCAGAGAGAGGAGGATATCCCCTTTCGCTCCGCTGATATTGTTGTACTCTTCGATAGGACCCGACTGATAGAAAGCGTCACCACCGACTGAGAAGATGTTCTTGAAGCCCATCAGGTTTGTTCTGTTGGTGTATCTTGCTGAACCACCCAGACCGTAACGGTTGAATATTCTGAAAGTCTTCTGTGTTCTCTCAAAATATTTGAACGCGAAGTAACCGGTTGCTTCAAACTCGTGGGTTTTGTTTCCATCGGGGTTAAGTTCATACTTCACACCAATTCTTCCCTTGTTCGAGAGGCGGTAGTAGTTGAAGTCTTTCTCGGTCTTGGCAGCCTGATAAGGATCGGCATCGAACTCTGACTTTTTCAGCGAGCCCGGCAGCTTGATAATACCTGTGGCAGAATAACCGAAAATTGAGAGCCTTGAAGCATCGGTGAGGTCTGTTTCGAGAACTGTATTAAGGATGTTCCAGAAATCTTCAGAGTGCTCGCGGTAACCGGCAAAATTGTGATAGTTATAAGAGAGCATGAAACGGGTCTTCTCTGACTTTAGCCCGAGTTTGAATCCGTTTCTTCTCAAACCAAACTCACCGAACTCATTGTACTGAGTTACGAACGAACTTGGGAAGTCGATCTCGTTAATAAAGTTCACAACACCACCGGGGGCATTGGTGTAAAGTGAAGACGCGCTTCCTCTTACTATCTCGATGGCACCGACCTGGTTCATGTCGATCGCCTCGATCCTCGTCTGACCGTCTGGTTCCGACTCAGGTATACCGTCGAGGAGAATTCTCACGCCTCTGATACCGGAGTTTGAACGACTGCCGAACCCACGGATCGAGAGCCTCACATCGTGGTTGCCGTAGCGGGACTGCATAAAGAGACCGGGAACAGAGCCCAGCACATCGTTTATCGCGGTTTTTTTATCGAATTTGTACGATTTATTGTCGATCCTGTAAACAGGGTAAGGGATATCAATAATCTTTTCACCCACCCTTGTGGCAGTGATTACAACATCATCGGTCTGATATTTCATCGGGACGCTATCCGCAGGAGCACTTGATTTTTGGGCAAATGCAGGGACCGCGACCAGAAGAAAAGCCAGAAAAACTAAAAATCTATTCATGTTTTCTTCTTTCCTAAAATTGGAAAATTTTTGATCTAATATTTTTATTGCTAAATGATCGTAAATTTCCCACATTGTCGGATGAGACCTCCCGCGCTGCTGCCGAACTCGAGAGAATAGAAGTAGACACCCGCGGATACGTCAGGAAGACGGACGGGCAGATCGTACTTGCCGGGGCGTTTAACCCCTTCATCCTGGGTGAGGATCAACTCGCCGGTGGCGTTGAAGACCTTCAGGATCACTTTTCTCTCTTCAGGCAGAGTGAACTCAAGCCATTTTGATGAACCCAATGGCACAGGGTTCGGGAAGAAGACCGAGACATCGAAAGAGGCGGGGATATCGATCTCCACTTCAACCGGTTGCTGCACGTGTGAGGTGCCGTCAAGGTCTGTCTGTCTTAATCTGTAGTAAACTTTCCCCGCGAGGCCGCCGGTGTTCCGGTCGGTAAAACTGTAAGAAAGGGGGGAAGTGGTGGTGCCTGAACCCGGGAGAGAGCCAATAACTCTCCAGGTTTTGTCATTCTCTGATCTTCTTTCGATCAGGAACTCCCTGCAATTGGTTTCTGTGCCTGTAATCCACTTTAGTTCAACCATGCTGCCGTTAACGAAGGCATTGAAAGAGATGAGTTGAACAGGTACCGGAGTAAGCTGGTTCAGGAATATAACAACCGGGGTACGGGCAGTGCCGATCGCGAGATCGAGCAGCCCGTCGCCGTTCACATCACCATAAGCGATCGAATTAAGTGACGAGGCACCGGTGTAGGTCCAACTGGGAGTCTGGGGAAAAGTGCCGGCATCGTTCAGATAGAGTTCAACCCTCGCGGGCGAAAAACTCACAGTTGTGATATCTGGATAACCGTCGTTGTTTACATCGCAGAAAAGCACTTCCTGCGTGCTTGGAGCAGCGGAGATGTTAGACGACCAAACGGGTGAAGTGCCGAGAGTACCATGATTATTTCTGTAGAGAACATGCTGATTTCCGTTACCGCCGATAAGGAGGTCAGCGTAACCATCAAGATCATAGTCGGCCCAGGCGCACCCCTTTTGTGAGAGGGTGTTGCCCACGGTCCAGGCGGGCATGCCTGACATGCCGCCCATATAGTTCATGTAGACACCGGAGGCAAAGTTAACCCACTTTGCTGCAGCGAGATCCCCTTTTTTTACGTGGGTGTAATCAACCACTACCGTCGCGCCAGCGGGTACACCTCCACCGATCGAAATGAACGCGCCTACAGGATCCCAACAGAAATTTGCAACCGGTGAGCCGTTAACTTTTACCGAATGGATCTTTGTTACCGGTGTTTTCGAGAGGTGAAAAGCACCTTTTCCATACCCGGGCACGGTGAAAGTCTCCTGAACGCGGGTGAGATCGCTGTTGTCGAGATCGGCAAACGCGACCGAATTGGTTATCATCGCGTCGTTGGATGTGTAGCTTGGGGTCTGGGTGAATCCCGTTCCCTGGTTAATGTAGTAGAAAACCGGTTTGTAAGGGTCGGAGGTGTTGCCCTGATTGCCAACTGCCAGATCAGGGAGCCCGTCACCATTGATATCGCCGAAAGCGGTACCGACTGTCCAGGCCTGACCCACAAAAGTAAAAGATGGAGTTGCCGGAACACCTGTACCATCATTCAGATAGATGGTGGATGGAGCATAACTTCCGTCGCCATTCCCTGAGAAAAGGTCCGGCTTGCCATCACCGTTTATGTCAACCCATTTTATATCAGTGGTGGAGCGGGAATCGGCAGAGTACCAGACAGGGTTAACTGTGAGCACTCCGTTATCGTTCCTGAAAATCAGGTTGTTATACTCAGGGATCGGGGGATAAGAATTGCTGAAATAGCATCCGGCAGCGAGGTCAAGGTCGCCATCGTTGTCGTAGTCGCCAAATGCAAGCCCGCCGATCTGCCGTTCAAGCCCTGCTGTCCACGCCGGAGTTGATCCGAACGGTGCCTGAGGCGTTCTGAAAACGTGCGGTTTCTGTTCAGATTTTACATAGGTGTGCTTGGTCTTTCCGTCAGGGCTGATATCGGTAACATAATCTGCCTTCTGCGGGAAGATGTAAAAAGATAAAACCAGGATTAAGAGTAGCGATCTTTTTATAACTGACTCCGTTCCGTTTTGAGGTTCTGACCTAATGGTCGAGAATTGCCGTCACTTCAATTTCAACGAGCATGTCAGGGTCGGCAAGAGACTTAACCTCTACCATGGTGGCGGCAGGTTTAATAGACCCGAATGCTTCTTTGTGGGCTCTGCCAACATCCTCCTGCATCCCTATATCGACCACAAACATGCGTGTGCGCACCACGTCCGCCATTGTCGCGCCGGCGTCAACAAGTGCCTGTTCAATCTTCTTGAGGATGATCTTTGTTTGGTAATATGGTTCACCAAGGCCGCGCACCTTGCCGTCTTTGATCGAAGTGGTGCCCGCCACTTCAATAATATTACCTACTCTCACGGCCCTTGAGTAGCCGTATTCTTCTTCATAATGAGTTCCCGAAGGGATGTTTCTTCTCATCTTCTTTTCTAAATGTTTTACGCAAATATAACAATCATTACCAAAGGAAATGTTAAATGTTAAATGTGATCAGGACGCGGATACACGCGGATTTTACAGATTAACACGGATGACTTATCGTTACTTCGTTGCATCCTGCCTCATGTAAATCTTCCAAATAACATTTAACATTTAATTAACCTGTTCCCAATCAGAACTGACGAGATACGGCTTAAGGTATTTGCCTGTCCACGATCCGGGGTGGGCGGCGATCTCTTCAGGAGTGCCCGTGGCGACAACATAACCGCCTTTGTCACCGGCTTCAGGCCCAAGATCGATCACGTGATCGGCGCATTTGATCACGTCGAGATTGTGCTCGATCAGAAGAACCGAGTTGTTATTGGCTATCAGCAGTTCAAACGACCTGAGAAGTTTTGAAATATCATCGAAGTGAAGGCCTGTTGTCGGTTCATCGAATATGAACAGTGTGTGCCTGTTGTCTTTCCGTTGGCTCAAGTGAAGTGCCAGTTTTATGCGTTGCGCCTCACCCCCCGAAAGGGTGTTGCCGGGTTGCCCGAGTTTCATGTAGTCGAGCCCCACATCAGAGAGAACCTGAAGCGGCTTCGTGATCTTGTTGTACCCTTCGAAGTGTTGTAAGGCTTCTGAAACCGTCATGTCAAGCACCTCTACAAGGTTCTTCCCGCGGAGGGTAATATCACGCACCTCTTTTTTGTACCGGGTTCCCTTGCACTCTTCGCACTCAAGGTAAATATCAGCAAGGAACTGCATCTCAACTTTGATGAATCCCTCACCCTGGCAGGTTTCGCACCTTCCGCCAGGGATATTGAATGAGAAAAAGCCGGGCGCGAACCCTTTCTGCTTCGCCTGATGTGTACCCGCGAATGCCTCCCGGATATTTTCGAAAGCTTTCACATAGCTCGCGGGATTAGAGCGGGGTGACTTACCGATCGGCGACTGGTCAACGATCTCGATCGCGTCGAGGTACACCTCACCGGAAATCGAGTCGCACTTCCCGGGATTGGAGATAGCACCACCGAGGTTCTTGGCGATATTTCCATAGATCACGTCATGAACGAGCGTGCTCTTCCCCGAACCGCTTACGCCGGTTACCACCACAAACTTCGAAAGAGGGATATCAACATCAATATCTTTCAGGTTATGCTCGCGCGCGCCTTTAATTGAGATCAAGTTACCCTCGTTCGTGTTCCGCTTTTTGGGGAGGGGAATGCTTTTGGCACCCGAGAGGTAAAGTCCGGTTAGTGAGCGGGGATTCCGGATAAGCTCGTTGTAAGTGCCCTGGGCAACAATTTCACCACCGTTCTGTCCGGCCCGTGGGCCCATGTCAACAATAACATCAGCGTTCTCCATCATCTCAGGGTCGTGCTCTACAACCAGAACCGAATTGCCGATATCTCGCAGATTTTTCAGAATGTTAATAAGCCGCGTGTTGTCCCTCGGGTGAAGCACGATTGAAGGCTCATCCAAAACGTAAAGTGTGCCGACGAGTGCCGAACCGAGTGCAGTGGCAAGGTTGATCCTCTGTGACTCCCCGCCTGAAAGGGTGCTGCTCACACGGTCCATGGTAAGGTAACCCAAACCAACGTCGTTCAGGAAGTTAAGCCTCTTTATCAGTTCTTTAAGTATCCTATCGGCGATGTTGGCGTCGTAGTCTGAAAGTTCAAGGGTCTCGAAAAATCTTAATGCCTTTTCTATTGGCATTATCACCACATCGTGGATAGATTTCCCCGCGATCTTTACCTGAAGAGCCTCGCGTCTCAGGCGTGTGCCGCGGCAGGCGGTGCAGTCGGTGTACCCACGGTAGCGGGCGAGGAAGATGCGTGTTTGCATCTTGAAGTTGTCCTGTTCCAGCTCGTCAAAGAACTTTTGCAGTCCGGTAAACTCCGGCGCGCCGTTAATTATCAGGCTTACATGATCTTCAGAAAGGTATCTGAACGGCTCGTTTATCGGGATGCTGTATTTCTTCGCGGCACCGATAAGCGCGCGATTGTAAATGCTGTATTTCGGACTCTTCCATGGGGCAATGGCATTGTTCACGATCGATAGATTGTCGTTTGGCACCACCAGATTCATGTCGATGCCATACATCTTCGAGAACCCCTGACATACGGGACAAGCCCCAAACGGATTGTTGAACGAGAAAAACCTCGGCTCGGGCTCCTCATAACGGATACCGCAGCACTCATAGAATTGGTTGAAATCGGTTTGGAAGTGTGAACTGTGAACTGTGAACTGTGAAGTGTCGTTGCCAGTTGAGGGTTGCCCGTTGCCCGTCGAATTTCCATCACCATTAACGGGTAACGGATAACGGGTAACACTTGATTCGCTACTGACCTCACCACTCGCTACTCGCGTCTCGCCACTGATCTCAATTAAGCGCAGGCGCTGCTCACCTTCTTTGAAGCACATTTCGATAGAGTCGGCGAGGCGTTCACGCATTTCACCCTTTCGGATCTTGAACCGCTCGGCAATAATGGTGATCTCTTTTTTGTCATCGGGAAGTGCCGGGTTATCGCCTAGTTCGTGCATTTCGCCATCGAAGAAGACTCGGAAAAACCCCCGTTTTTTAACGAGCTCGATCTCTTCGGCAACACTCCGTCCTTCATGGTCGTGCAGAGGGAAACCGAGGAACCACTTCCCGGAGTCATCGTGGGATTCGAGGAAATCCGTAACTGTGGTGGTTGAGGCGCGTTTCACTTCCTTGCCGCAAACGAAACACTCGGTCTTGCCGATACGCGCGAAAAGGAGGCGGAGGTAGTCGTAAATTTCTGTAGTAGTTCCGACGGTTGAGCGGTTGTTCTTCGATACGGTTTTCTGCTCGATCGATACAGCGGGGGCGATTCCGGTTATAAGGTCGACTTCGGGTTTGTTGATTCTTTCAAGGAATTGCCGGGCATAAGAGGAGAGTGACTCCACATATCGCCGCTGCCCCTCGGCGTAAATGGTATCAAATACCAGGGATGATTTACCCGAGCCGCTCACCCCGGTGAAAACCACCAGTTTCCCTGAAGGGATTTCGAGATCGATGTTCTTTAGATTATGCTCTCTCGCGCCTTTAACAATTATGTTCCGTGCTTTGCCTTCGTGCTTCTTCATTACAAGTCTGTGCTAATTAAGTAAAAATGCGACTTTAAAGTTACTTAATTCTTTACTTAAAGCATGCGGAAAAGTGAAGGTATTGTTAAACCGCAGAGCCCGCAGAGGCCGCAAAGTGAGGTTTTAAAGGGTTACGCGGATTCCACGGATTTAACACAGATTCCACGGATTTTGTTTGAAGGACGCCGATGCACGCAGATTTTACAGATATCTGAATCAGGATTTACAAGATTTTAGGATTCGCAGGATGATTCAGTCTGTGGAACAACAATATCTTATACCTTTCACGCTCCGACCGCCGGAAATTCTTTTCCGCGCTTTTTCTTAGGTCATCCCTCCCCCCGGTGCTTTGTGCCATTCATTTCAGCCCTCATTCGTCATCCCTCAGCCCTGCCAACCCACAGTTCACTCCGCCGCGGCGGATCACAGTTCACAGTTCACACTTCACAGTTCACAGTTCACAGTTCACACTTCAAAAAAGTTCTCTTCATTCTTCCATACGCCAGCAGCGAATATATCACCGCCAGAGTAAAGAGGTGCCTCAGTTCGGGGATGACGATTGATATGTCTGCGCCCATCCTGGTGGTTTTAATAAAGGCGGAGATGAATGGCTTCAGGGGGAAGAGGTCTCCGAGCAATTTCATCGATTCAGGGAAGGCCACTTCGGGCCAGGCGTAACCTGTTAAGAAGAATACAGGGTACGATGTGAATGCTATTACATGCAGCACGCCCAGTTTCTCACGGAAAAATGACCCCACAAGCACGCCGAAAGAGAGGTTCGCGAAGACGAAAAACGCCGTCATTAAGAGCGTCTGTAACACAGGAGCCTGGAACGGTATGTTGAAGAAGCTGAAGTGAAATGTGATAAAGAAGAATGCGTAAGTGGTAAATATCACGAAATACACAGCCGTTTTGCCGGTCAGGGCTGCCGAAGTGCTGTGTCTTGCGTTCTCAAACCAGCGGGCGATGTGCCCCTCCTGCCGTTCCTTCGCCATTGACATCCCCAGTCCGAGAATAAGTGTTTGCTGAAGCACGAGCATCAGTATTCCCGGGATCAGGAAATCGCCGTAGGTTATCACGGGATTGAAGAGAAATCTTATTTCCGGGTTTACGGGCTCGGTCATCTCCGCGGAGAGAGCCGGCTGAACGCCTTTTAACGCGAAAATCTTTCTTCTGCTTTCGGCGGCGTACTCAAATCCGATCTCGTTCACGGCTTTATTGATGTCGTTTGAGTGGAGGAACCGCTGAGTGTTCAGTATTACTTTTACCGTGGAATGTCTGCCCGCCTTCAGTTGAGTCTCAAAATCGTTCGGAATCACGATAACTCCCTGCACTTTTTCAGCTTTAAGCAGCAATTCAGCTTCCGAAATATCGTTTGGAGTGGCGGTAACCGCTATCAACTGATTCGCGTTCAGGTCGCTGATGTATTTCCGCGAGAGGGTTGAGGCGCACTCGTCAACCACCGCGACGGGGATATCGGTCTCGGTCTTGTTCAGGTAGATCGAGGCGTAAAATATCGAGTAGAAGAGTGGGGCGATCAGAACGAGTATTCTGATATCAGGGTCTTTATAGAGACTGACGATCTCCCTCTTTACAATCGCCATGAATCCTTCAAATCTGCTTCTCATTTCACCCTCCTTTTTTCAGAGAGAAAGAATCTGAACCTGTTAAGGGCAATCACGAGTCCCGAGGGGATAAGGATCCCTGCCAGAAGCAGGTTCAGCGAATACCCCACGCCCGAAACGGGATCGCCTATCAGGTATATCCTGATGAACCCCTCGAGGAAATGGGTATAGGGAATTATCTGCGCGAAAACCCTGTGCAGCCCCGGCATCGCCCAGATAGGATAGGTCAGTCCGCTGAAAACAAACGCCGGTGTGGTGAAGAAGAGGATTATTTGCGCCGCGAGCATCCTGCTTCTGATAGCTGACGATACCACCATCCCAAGAAGCAGGGATGAAATGGCAAAAAGTGATGTAAAGATGAACAACCCGAAAGCACTCCCCCTCAGAGTTATCCCGAAGAGAGGATAGATCAATGCCACAAGCACGCCGGCGTTCAGAATTCCAACTACCGCATGGGGAATGAACCTTGCCGCGAATATCTTAACCGGATGCTCGCCCGCTTCACGGTCATCTTCACGGAAGTTGAACACGGTTGCACCTGCCAGAGCACTCGACATGAAGATGGTAAACACACAAAGCGCCGGAACAAGAAAATCGAGATAGCTGTAATTCGAGTTGTAAAGTGTCTGGATATCGTATCTCACAGGGTTGATCGCGTCCATTGCTGCTTGCTCCGACATGCCGCCCGATCTGAATTTCTTCAGCAGCACACCACCTGAGATGGTCTTAAATATCTTGGTGGCATCGTTCATTATATAATTGCTTTTAATAACATTCAGTCCGTTCGCGAATACCAAAGGATGAACTTGTTTCCCTTTCTTAATATCCCGTTCCATCCCGGGGGGAAGGTAAACCACCACATCGGTTTCCCCTTTCAGCAGCATTTCCTTTCCCTCGTTAACCGTCGCGGGGGCGTTCAGCAGCGTGAACGACGGGGATGCCGCGAACCATGTTACCACCATGCGCGAAGTGGCGCTGTTGTCGCCGTCTATCACCACCGCCGGTATCCCTCTCACCAGCGCGCTCTGATAAAGGAACGCGAAGAAGAAAAAGAGCACCGGCGGGATGATAACTGAGACGAGAAGCAGGGAACGGCTCCCCGCTATCCGCCTCAGTTCTTCGTATGTGGCATCTGTGAAGCTTTTTTTAACTCCCGGTTTCATGATATTTCAAAGTTTACGGTCATGCCGGGCTTGATTTTTACAGATCTGTCTTTGGGCTTTAAACGGATCTCGAAAGTCTTTACATCGAAGTCAGATTTTTGATTTGTCGGCTTCCAGTTGGCGAACTCACCCATCGGGGAGATGTAGAATACCTCGAATTCGTACTCTTTGTTGCCGAGACCGGGCACCTTGCCTTTGATGGTCTTTCCTTTTTCGAACTGAGCCATCATCGTCTCTTTCACCTGAAGTGTAACCCAGACATCGCTCAGATCGACAATTGTGAAAACAGGATAACCCGCGGCGGCAATTTCGCCCGCGTCGATTATCTTTTTCTTCAGTTCACCCGAAACGGGGGCTTTTATTGTAAGCTCATCCTGATAAGCCAACACTTCCTTCACACCGCTTTCGGCCTGCATGAAGCTGCTTTTTGCCATTTCCTTTTCTTCGGTTCTGGCACCCGCCATCACGAGATCGAACTTCGCGCCGGCGGCGAGCATCTGCTCCTGCGCGGCTTTATACTGAAACTCGGCAACATCCCTCTCCTGCGCGGAGATAAGTTGTTCCGAATAAAGCTTTTGCATTCTGTCCCACGTTTTCGAGGCAAGATCGAACTGGTGCTTCGCCTGGAGGTAAACTTTCTCCATTGCCGATTTCTCCTCGGTTCTCGCGCCGTTAAGTGCCATGTCATACTTCGCTTTGGCGGCATTTCTGAGGTTTTCGGCCTGCTCGAGTTTCGCGTCAAGTTCCTTGCTGGTTATGGTTGCCAACACATCACCTGCCTTCACTTCGGCACCCTCTTCAAAGTAGATAGAGGTAATGCGGCCAGCAATTTTCGACGCCACATCGATATCTCGCGCCTCGGCCATCCCTGATATGACGGTCTTACCGGACTCTTTTTCGCCCGAGTTCAGTACAATCAAACCCGCGACTATCAGGGCAACAGGCAGCAGAAAGATCAGCAGATATTTTAAGTTCTTCATTTTAATTTCTCCTCCGGTTTGTTCCAGATATTTAAAAATTCGAGGGGTTTTCCGCACGCGTTGTAAAGCTGTCCCATGTTTTTATAGTAGTCATAAAGGGAGACTTTGCGGTCGATCTCGCTCTTTTCGAGCATGAGCCTCGCGTCTACAACTTCAAGTGAAGTGCCGAGCCCCGTTTCGAACCGCTTCTCGTTCAGGCGGAGGTTCTCCTGTGCCAGTTCGAGGGCAGCGGCGCCCTGCCCGAACCGCTCAAGCGCGATCACGGAGGCTTTATGATATTTATTCACTAAAAGCCTGATCTTTGAAGTAGCGTCAGCCCTTATCAGTGTGATCTCTTTTTCCAGGAGTTTGCTCTTCTCGATGTTCGCCTTGTCCTGGAACCCGTTAAAAATATTCAGATTTAGCGATACCCCCACTGCCCACCTTGGCTCGATCGCGGAGAGATACTCGGGATAAAACTCATACTTCCCAAATGCAGCGATAACGGGGAGGTATTTTGAGCGCTCGGCGCTTACCTTTTCACCCGCGAGGAGGCTTTTTTGATCGATTATTCTGACCAGCGGATTCTCTTTTTCGGCGAGTGAGGCGTAATATTCAGCATCTTTAATTGAATTGTCGGGCACAAGAGTGTCAGAAACTTCTATCGAGATCCCCTCATCCAGTGAAATGGCGTTTGTAAGCGCGAGCATCGCGAGTTCGAGCTTCTTTTTGTCGTCGAAGAGGTTCCGTTCGGCGTCTGATACTGCCACGCATGCCCTGAGGTAGTTGTAACGGGCTATCATTCCTTCGGCGAGCATCTTCTCAGCCCTGTCGCGGTGAAGTTTCATTCCTTCGAGCACCGACTCCCGGGTCCGTACCATGTCATTCAGAAAAACAACATTCAGCCAATTGTCTATAACATCAGTTGCCACTTCGTTTTTAATCTTCTCGAGCTCTATCAGTTCAGTGTTGTACTCGATATCAGCCGCGTTCGAGGCGGCGAGGAGCTTGCCTCCGGTGAACAATGGCTGAACGCCCGTGAGGGTGCCAGTCCAGTAGTCCTGTCTTTTGAGCGTGCTTTTGAACTCCGGGAGGAGCCCGTTTAGCTGACCGGCATATTTCGAGGTCAGCGCCAGTTTTTGCGCGTCAGTAAGGGGTGCCTGTCCACCGAGGATCGTATAGATGTTCGAGAGCTCGGTCTGGTTCTTCGACTGCAGGGTTATCATCGCGTCGCGGATGGGTGAGAGGTCGATACTTATCGGTTCATCCAGGTGAGTGTATGAATAAGCAAGGTTTATTTTCGGGAGGAAGTTGCCGAGTGCCTCCGTTTTCCCTTCCTTTTTCTGAAGCAGCCGGTTTTCTGACTGCTTCACCTTAGGGTGATTCTTCAGAGCAAAATCGATCGCTGAAGGAAGATCGAACTGCTGTTTGCCGCTTTGAGCCGGGGCCACCGCCCCCGCGAGCAGGAAGATCAGCACCGTTCTTAAAAGCTTTTTCGTTTTCATTTTAATCATTCGTAAAATTTATCGTAAATGCCACTTTGCGTCCCTGCACTTCAACTCCACCCGCTGATTATAAATAATAAATGAATCAGTATTCAAAAATAAAATATTAAAATGAAATAACAAAAGGTTTTTTTTCGGGTCACTTTTCTGATTATTCTTGAGAGATGGAAGATTTACTTGTAGATCGTTTTTGGGTGGGCTAATAGTCTAAATTACTTTGTGGCGCATGCATCCTTGCTTGCGATTGCCCGCAGGGCAAGCCTTTTAATTAGGAGGGTCATTACTGTCTATTAATTTCTTCGCGATGATTTTGGGCTTCTTCGAAGGTTTTGAATTTATAGAGGCCTTTTGGGTATTTAGGTTTGATCAGTTTGGAGGCGAGAGCGTAAAATTCCTTTAGACCCCGGTAATAATTCTCATCGGGATTCATAACCCAAAGATCGCGGCGGGCATCTTCAAAGGATTTGAACTTTTTGATCATTCTGTTTCTTTTGATTTTATCAATGGAATATATTAAAATTTTCCAATACGGTGATTATCACTATTCAAGTGGGTGGTTGAGATTTTATTTAGGCGGAGGATCAATTGTCAAAAATTCTTCATTCTCCACTCCAAATGAATTTACTATCTTGCGTCAAAAATTTGGAAAAAAATGAATCCAAGTCTTAACCGTTCGTTAGCGACATTTCTTCTGCTGGTGGTAATTCTTGCCCCGGCGACACTTCATGCTCAGGCAAAGAAAACATCCCCAACCATTGCAATGGAAGGGGTGAGGGTTGGGATGACCGAAAAGGAAGTGCTTGCCATGATAAAAGAGCCTACTGACAAAGAGAAAACCTACCTTGGTGATTACTGGCACTACGACCTTCCGGTTATGACTGTAATGTTCAGTAAAAAACCGGTCGTGGTGGAAACTCTTACAACCAAAAGTCCGCTCACCAAGGTTACTGTTGATGGGAAAAAGATCCGAGTCGGCAACAAGCTGACCGAGGTCGTAGACCTGATCGGCCATTACGCGAACAAGTTCGTCGTAAATAAGGACCTGACCGAATATATCTGGTTCAACGAAAGCCTCCGCCTCCTCTGCAAAAAGGGGGTTGTTGAGAAGATCACGGTTGGGCAGGAGATTGTGTTTGAGTGATTTTTTCATATCTTCGCTGGACACAAATGGAGATATGTAATGCAATCGAATCTCTACCGTTCATTCGCCGCTCTCCTCTTCCTCTTCACGCTGGTCATTGCGCAGGCAACAATTCAATCACAATCAAAACCGGAAAACGGGAAGCGCCTCCACCGGTGTGACCGTTAATAGCGAACTTGTCTTTTTAGGAGATTATAATTGAATGAGATTCTTCAAAATATGAAACTTAAGAAAAAAATACCCCGGCAGGTGTGGGTTTTAGGATTGGTGAGTCTGTTCACGGATATTGCGAGTGAGATGCTGTACCCGGTGACACCTGTTTTCCTTACCTCGGTGCTGGGGGCCTCGATGGCGGTGGTTGGAATAATTGAAGGTGTGGCAGAAGTGACGGCGGGGTTTCTGAAGGGATATTTCGGGGCACTTTCTGACAGGGTGAGGAAGAGATCGATATTTGTGACAATCGGCTATTCGCTATCGGCAATTGTAAAGCCGTTACCCGGCTTGTTCCCCGGAGTGGGGGTTGTGGTTGGCTCAAGGGTGCTCGACAGGGTGGGTAAGGGGATTCGGACAGCTCCCCGTGACGCGCTCCTTGCCGCCAATTCTGATGGTGATTCAGGAGCTGTGTTTGGCTTTCACCGGGGGATGGATACACTTGGAGCAGCTTTGGGTCCGGTGCTCGCGTTGGTTATACTATATTTTTATCCTGATAATTACACGCTTGTGTTTCTGATGGCTTTCGTTCCTTCGGTTCCGGCAGTTATAGCAACACTTTATGTAAAAGACAAGTTTATTGAGAAGAAGAGCAAAAATCCGGGGAATTACCTGACACTTCTGAAGTCAGTGCCCGCCAGTTACAAAAAGATTTTGCTAATTGTTGTTCTTTTTTCACTTGTTAACAGCAGCGATGTTTTTCTCATCCTTAAAACAGGTCAGGCTGCCGGTTCTGAAATGATTGCCATTGCCGGTTATATATTTTACAATCTGGTGTATGCTTCCGCCTCATACCCGGTTGGTCTTCTTGCCGATAAACTTGGGAAGAGGCGGATATTCGCGTTTGGGCTTCTTGTTTTCGCGGTTGTTTATCTTGGATTCGCTTTTACAACGGCTACAATTCCCCTTTTTGGGCTTTTTGCTCTGTACGGAATATACGCTTCGGCTACCGAAGGGGTGGTGAAAGCATGGATTTCCGATGTGGTGCCCGACAATTTAAGAGGAAGCGCGATCGGGTTGCTGACGATGCTGCAAAGTTTCGCGGTAATGGCCGGATCGATGTTAACAGGCCTGCTTTGGGATAATTATGGTGCAATGGTTCCATTCATAATATCGGGAAGTGTCGCTCTTGTGCTGGCTTTTGTCGTCGTTCTCCCACGGCAACTTCGATACTGATTGTGGAGAATGGTTACACAGATTTCACGGATTTAACACGGATTTTTTTTTTAGGGACGCGGATACACGCAGATTTAACAGATTTCCGCGGAGAGATTTTGTTCATATTCTCTGTGTTAATCCGTTTAATCAGTGTGCATCCGCGTGCTTTTCATTCTCTGCGTCCTCTGCGTCCTCTGCGGTTTAACAGAACCCCCTTTTTTACGACACCGCGATTACCTAAATTTAAGGTCAGATTTTTTTGAAATAAGCAAAGTTACAGAGAACGAATGGAATTCAAGTTAAGAACACACAATTGCGGAGAATTACGGGAAAACAATATCGGCAATAAAGTGGTGCTGAACGGCTGGGTGGCGGTGAGACGCGACCTTGGCGGGGTTATTTTTATTGACCTTCGCGACCGTTTCGGTGTTACACAAGTGGTTTTCGATCATACTTATAACGCAGACTCTCACAACCACGGGAAGGAACTCAGATCAGAGTATGTTATCTCGGTGGAAGGAACTGTCAGGAAAAGACCGGAAGGGACGGAAAACCCGGCACTACCCACAGGATTTATCGATGTGATGGTCGAAAAACTCGTGATACTTAACCGGGCGAAAACGCCTCCGTTCCCGATCGAGGATGATATTGATGTGCATGAAGAGCTCCGGTTGAAATACCGCTACCTTGATCTGCGCCGTCCCGCGATGCAGAGGAACCTCCTCCTCCGCCACAAGATGTATCAGGTTACGAGGCAGTTCTTCGACGCGAATGCATTTGTTGAAGTTGAAACACCGGTGCTGATGAAATCAACGCCCGAGGGCGCGCGCGACTTCCTCGTGCCGAGCCGCCTCCACAAAGGGAAGTTCTATGCATTGCCACAGTCGCCCCAGCAGTACAAACAAATTCTGATGGTTGCCGGGTATGACAGATATTTCCAGATAGTGAAGTGCTTCCGTGATGAGGATCTTCGTGCCGACCGCCAACTTGAGTTCACCCAGATAGATGTCGAGATGTCGTTCATCAATCAGGAGTTCGTCTTCTCTATGTTCGAGAACCTGATGAAGGTGCTATACAAGGAAGTGTGGGGACGCGATCTCGAAACACCAATTCCGCGCCTCACCTACGAGGAAGCGATGGAAAAATACGGTTCCGACAAACCCGACCTCCGTTTCGACCTCGAAATGAAGACCCTCAACAGTGTTTTCGCGGGCACAGAATTCAGAGTGTTCAAGGATACCATTGATACGAAAGGCGTTATCACGGGACTTGTAGCCCCGGGATGCGGAGACTACACCAGAAACCAGCTCGATGTTCTCACTGACTTCATAAAAAAGCAGGGCGCGGGCGGTCTTATCTGGATCCGCGTGAAGGAGGAGGGACTTGAGTCACCGACCATGAAATTCTTTACCGATGCTGAAAAAGAGGCTATGGTTAATGAGCTTGGCGCGAAGCCAGGTGATCTCATTCTTATCCTTAGCGGTAAGAAGTACAAAACCCTCGGGCTGATGGGTAACCTCCGCCTCGAGATGTCACGCAGACTAAATCTTATAACTGAAGATTCAGAACCGAAACTCCTTTGGGTTAAGGATTTTCCTCTGTTCGAGTGGGACGACGAGACACAGCGTTACTACGCGATGCACCACCCTTTCACCTCCCCGAACATGGAGGATCTCGAACTTATGGATACCGATCCCTCCGCGGTCAGGGCTCAGGCATACGACCTCGTGCTCAACGGAAACGAGATCGCCGGAGGAAGCATCAGGATCCACGATTCGGAGCTCCAGGCGAAGATGTTCAAAACCCTCGGTTTCACCGAAGAGGACGCTAAAGAAAAGTTCGGCTTCCTGATGGGTGCCTTCCAGTACGGCGCGCCTCCGCACGGTGGTATCGCGTTCGGTTTCGACCGCCTATGCATGATCTTCTGCGGTGAGAAGTCGATCCGCGAAGTGATCGCCTTCCCGAAGACTGCCAACGCCATCTCGCTGATGGACGACAGTCCCTCCCTCGCTGCCGAGGACCAGCTGAAGGAACTTCACCTGAAGGTCAGACAGTAAAAAAAGAAAATAAATAATTGAAAAGTCGCCCAAGTTGAGGCGGCTTTTTTTATGCCGTTTTTGAAGGAAATTTAAGGGGTATTTGTAAAAAAGTGATAATTCAGGATTTAAATCCTGAAAAACCATAATAATTCGGGAATTAATTCCTGAAAAACCATAATATTTCGGGAATAAAGTCCGGAAAAATTGATTGATAATCTCAAGTGGAGCAACTATACGGGAATTAAAACACCTTTTTTAACTATCTCATCCTTGGCAAAGGGTGAATTCTCGAAATCTTCACGAGTAAAGGGGTGCGTTTCAATTCTGGAGTCGATCTTTGTGCTCATGGGAATAAGCAGCATGATATCATCGAATCTTGACCCGGAAAAATCATCAGATATTATGGCTATATCGATATCAGACCACTCAAGATCAATTTTTCTACTTGAGACGAATGAGCCAAAAAGGAACATTTTCCAAACATGGATATTGTTCTTTCTCAACTCTTTTGCCAACTCCTGGGCCTTTAAAATGGCGTAGCTTCTATTGTACTTTTTATCCATGACAGCATTTCTTCGATTCTTTGCATTTCCGCCCTGACAAATTCAGGGGTACATTTTTTGTAAAAAGATTGTTTGAAATCAGGGTATCTGGCTTCAAGATTAAAAGTGTTGATGATCCTCAAATTGATCATCTGTCGTTCGTCGAGTTCGACACCGCATTTTGTCGCAAGTATTACAAGATCATGCTTGTATGGAGGGGTCTCGTTATATTTCTTAACAAAGAGTGCTTTCAGGAGTTTTTCGACACTCAAATGACCAAGAAATAACGCAAAGTGTTTCCGCTCATTCTTTTTCGCTATCTCCGAGGCGGTTGCCCAATCCTCTGAAGATACATCCGTCCAATACTTAAAATGTTCTTCTTTGTTCACTTTTCCGGCAGAAATGTTTTTCAATATTAGAAATTTACTTAAAAAACCTAAATTAAAATAATCAGAGCAAAATACTGCACAATACAATTTTTGATCATTCAATGATAAAATTATTTGTAGCGTAAGTTTGTAAATTTCGGTTGAAGAAATGGACAGATCATGATGAAGATTGAAACAGAACTTAAACTCAGACAAATAAACGGGGCCTTCCCATGGAAATAATATTTTTGATAGTCGGGATCGTCATCGGA
This sequence comes from Bacteroidota bacterium, assembly GCA_023433685.1. Taxonomy (GTDB): domain Bacteria; phylum Bacteroidota; class Ignavibacteria; order Ignavibacteriales; family Ignavibacteriaceae; genus UTCHB3. The sequence continues at coordinate 5,555 of JAEYUD010000187.1, read as the reverse complement.
GTGGTGATAGGGTATTTTGTGGTGGCATCGAGGAAAACGGGGTCGGAGAGCAGGATCGTGCTACTGGAGGAATCGGCGAAAAGGGCGGAAGGGGAGAATTCGCAGCTTAAAACACAGCTGGAGAATGAGAGAAACGCTTACAACCGTCAGATCCGTGAACTGGAGGCTGAGAAGGGGCGGTTTCATGAGTCTGCGAGGAGGGTGCCGCAACTCGAGGAAGAGTTGAACGGCCTCCGGGAGACTGTGAAAAACCTTAATGCCGAGTACAAAGGCCTCACCGAGCGGTACAGTTCTGAAAAAGAGAGTATGGAGGTCCGCCTGCAGGAGCTGAAGGACGCGAAGGAAGCCCTCACCAAAGAGTTCGAAGTTATCGCGAACCGGATCTTCGAGACAAAGCAGAAGACCTTTACCGACCAGACCAGCCAAAACCTCGAGTCACTTCTTAAACCATTCAGAGAAAATATCGACCAGTTCAAAACCCGCGTCGAGAACATCTATACAGAAGAAACCAAAGATCGCTCATCACTCAAAACGGAATTGCAGGCGCTGCGTGAACTGAACAAACAGCTCAGCGAAGGGGCGCAGAACCTTACAGAAGCGCTCAAGGGCGACAATAAAACCCTGGGTGACTGGGGTGAAGTAGTACTCGAACGCCTCTTCGAAACCTCGGGACTTGAAAAGAGCCGCGAGTACGAAACGCAGTTCAGCACCCGTGACCGTGACGGTTCAACTTACAGACCGGATGCCATAATCCACCTCCCCGGCGGAAAGCAGATAATCGTTGACGCGAAAGCATCGCTTAAAGCATACGAGCAGTACCATGCCACAGATGACAAAGCGTTGAAGGAGGCATTCCTCAAAGAGCATGTGAAATCGGTGAGGGGACACATAAAGCTTCTAAGTGAAAAGGACTATTCGCGGCTCGAAGGGATAAACTCCCTCGATTATGTGCTCATGTTCATTCCGATAGAACCGGCATTCAACTTGCTGATGAAAGAGGCGAAGGAGATATACACTGAGGCTTTTGAGAAAAACATCGTGATTGTAACTCAGACAACCCTCTTCGTAACACTAAAAACGATCCAAAACATCTGGAAAACGGAGAAACGAAATGAAAACGCCATTCTGATCGCCAAAAAGGTACAGGATTTCCTCAAGAAACTGGAAGGTTTTGTGGCGAACTTCGAAGATGTTGGAAGAGCCCTTGATAAAGCCCAGAGGGTTTTTCATGATGCCGATGGTCAGCTAAAATCAGGCAAGGGCAACCTTACTTCACGTGGACACGAGATCGCCAGGCTCGGCGGTTTTGACGTAAAACGCCTCACGGCTGGAGACTCGTCCGATGAGGATGAGCCGGAAGAGACAGAGAAGCTGTTTTAGAATCACCGGGTTCCGTCTAAGATTTCAGCAGATCCTTGATATAGACAAAAATATTCGTCGCGTGATACCTTGAGTTTTCAATAAACCATTTGCGGGTCTCGAGACCGCAGCAGACCACGCCGGCCAGGAAGATGCCCGGGATGTTGGTCTCGAAAGTTGTATTGTCATATTGTGGTTCAAGGGTTTCGGGGTCGATTGTTGCGATGCCGATCCGGGTGAGGAACTCATAGTCGGGTCGGTAGCCTGTCATTGCCAGAACAAAATCGTTTTTTAGCGTAAGTTTACCATCCGGCGTGTTGATAATCACGTTGCCGGGGGTGATCTCCGAGACTGTTGAGTTGAAGTAAGCCGAAATGCCGCCGTCTTTTATCCGGTTCTCGATATCGGGTCGCACCCAGTACTTTACGCCTTTGTCGATCTCCTCATTTTTTACCACCATCGTCACTCTCGCCCCTTTTCTGAAGGTTTCAAGTGCCACATCCACGGCTGAATTGCCACCGCCGATCACCAGCACATCCATGTTCGCGTAGAGGTGGGGGTCATCGTAGTAGTGCTTCACCTTGGGGAGGTCTTCGCCCGGGATGTTCATCAGATTGGGGAAGTCGAAAAAGCCGGTTGATACAATAACTATCTTCGAACTGTAGCTCGCCTTGTCGGAAGTAACGGTAAAATCACCCAGATTACCTGTTACTGCAGTTACCCTCTCATACAGATTTATATCAAGTTCCCATGAAGTGGCAACCCTCCGGTAGTATTCCAGAGCTTCCGCGCGGGTGGGTTTGTTGCCGTGGGAGATGAACGGCACTTCGCCAATTTCGAGTCGCTCAGAGGTTGAAAAGAAGGTCATGTTAACGGGATAGTTGTAGATCGAGTTGACCAGGCATCCTTTTTCGATTATTTTGTGGGTGAGGCCGCACTTCTTTGCTTCTATGGCGCATGCCAGACCGATGGGTCCCGCGCCGATTATGAGAACATCATATTTCATGAGTTGAATAATTTTCCGTTCTCCGTTGTTTGCAGAATTGAAGTTATCAAGTCCTGAAAATTAAGTAAAGAGAATGGAAACAGAAATCAATTATTTTATCCCCACAGGTCTTAGTGGTTTATGATTTATGACAATATTGTTATCGGCGCGGGGTATGGCGGTTTGGTAGCCGCCGCACTGCTTGCAAAGGGTGGTCAGAAAGTCCTCCTCCTTGAGGGGCATAAGGTGCCCGGAGGATGCGCTTCATTTTATTCAAGGCGCGGAGTGATATTCGACGCGGGTGCCACAACCCTCAGCGGTATGGCAACGGGCCAGCCGATGCAGAGACTTTTCAGCGAACTCGGGATTGAGCCTGAAGTTAAGAAACTCGATCCCGGAATGATTATAAAATTCGGCGAGAGGAAACTCACGCGTCATGCCGGTCTGGAGAATTGGATTGCCGAAACGGAGAGTTTTTTCCGGCTATACGGACTGAGGGAGTTCTGGCAACTTGTTCACAAGATAGACAGGGTTGGTTACGAACTTATCGGTAAAAACGACAGATTGCCGCCAACCTCTTTGGGTGATCTTGTCACACTGGCCAAGCCCTCGAATCTGAAGGGACTGCCGCTCATACCTTACCTTTTCAAGCCCGTTGAGGCGGTTTTGAAGAGGTACGGACTGGCAGATGATCCCCTTTTCAGGGCATTCATTGATGAGCAACTCCTCATTACAACCCAGAACACTGCCGATGATGCACCGTTCCTGACCGCGGCTCTTGGACTCGCTTATCCCGCCGAAACCTATTACCCTTATGGCGGGTTATTCTTTCCGGCAAAAGAAATTGAGCGCAAGTTAATAGCTTTTGGTGGCAAAGCAGAATACAGAAAGCGGGTGACCGCTATATCGACTATTCAGGCAGGCTACACGGTTAAAACCGCGGACGGGTCAGAGTACAAAACCAATGGAGTGGTGACAAATATCCCACTCTGGAACATTCCGCGGATGGTTGACGGTAAGATGAAGGAGCACTTCAATTCCATTCTGCCGAATACTGAAAATGCCTGGGGAGCCTTTATGGTGAACTTCGCCGTTGATTATCCTTTTGATGAAGATATTGAAACAGCCTACTGGCAGATACATGTGCCGGAGGGTGTGCCGCACTGCGAGTCGAAGTCGTTCTTTGTAACATTCTCCCTTGCGGATGACACGCGAAAAGCACCCGCCGGGATGAAGAGCGTCACCATTTCCCTCCACACTAAACCCACAAACTGGACCGGGATTACCCGTGAGGAGTATGACCGGCGGAAGGCAGAAACGGGGAGCTTAGTAATTAAAAAGTTCGATGAGGCGTTTCCGCTTTTACAGGATCAAAAAAAGAGTTACATTGAATTTGGAACCCCTCAAACTTTCGAACGCTACACCTCCCGTTTTCAAGGATTGGTAGGCGGCGTACCCCACTCGGTCAGCAGCAACCTGCTGAAAATGAGTTCCGGTGTCACCCCCTTCAGAAACTTCTACAACACAGGCGATACCGTTTTCCCCGGTCAAGGAACTGTAGCTGTGACCATCGGCGCGATGAATATTGCTAAACGCATCTTAGACAAAAGTTGAACATTTCAACTTTTTTCGAATTATTGAACTAAATTTGACCCCTTGTGGTTAGACAAGTATTCCCCAACAAGCAAACAAGAAATGAACAAAAAGAACGTAGTTGTTATAGGTTCCGGCCTTGGTGGACTCTCTGCAGCCCTAAGGTTATCTTCAAAAGGTCACAAAGTTACCATCCTTGAAAAACATCATCAGGCAGGCGGGCGCCTCAACCAGTTGAAGATGGATGGTTTCACTTTTGACGTGGGACCCTCATTCATGAGCATGACCTACGAGCTTGACGAGCTGTTCGAATCTTGCGGGATCAAAAACCCGGTTAAGATGGATGAACTCGATCCTCTTTACACTGTTTATTTCGAAGGCAACCCAAAACCCTTTAGGATATTCAAAGACCTCAAAAAACTCGAAAAAGAGTTTGAGGGAATTGAACCCGGTCTCGCCGCGAAAGCGGAGAAGTATATAAACAAGGGGGGGGAATTTTTCCATGACACTGAAAAACCTGTAATTAAATCAAACTTCGACAGCGTTCTTGGCTACATCCTCGGACTAACCAGGGTACCGATGAAACATCTTCCATATCTGTTCAAAACAATGTGGACGGAAGTGGAGAAGACCTTTACTTCCGAAGAGGTTCGAGTGATTTTTTCACTGGTGGCATTCTTCCTCGGTTCAACACCTTTTCAGACCCCTTCGGTTTACTCACTTTTGAGCTACACCGAAATGAAGCACAACGGTTACTGGAAGGTTCACGGAGGGATGTACAAATTGGTTGAAGAGCTCCTGAAGCTGCTCGCGGCAAGGGGAGTGAATATCGTGTACAACACTGAAATTACCGCGATCGAAGAGAACAACGATAAAGTTACCGCGGTGATAGATCAGAACGGAAAGAAATGGAGCGCTGATATTTTCATCTCCAATTCAGATGCCGCGTCGTTCAGAGGAAAGATCCTCGGTCGTGAAAAGTTCTCGGAGCAGAAACTCGATAAAATGCACTGGACACTCGCCCCCTTCACAATCTATCTTGGCGTGAAAGGTAAGATCGAGAATCTCGAGCATCACAACTACTTCCTCGGCAACAATTTCAGAGGATACGCCGACATGATCTTCACTTCCTCAATTTCGCCTCAGAAGCCTTATTATTATGTGAATGTTTCTTCGAAATCTTACGCTGAATGTGCCCCGGAGGGATGCGAGAATATCTTCATCCTCTGTCCCGTGCCTGACCTCAGGTTTAAGAACAACTGGGACGACCGTGAAGAGCTCGCGCAGAACATCATCGATGATCTCTCTGCCAGAGTGGGTTACGACATCTCCGCGAACGTAGTTGTTAAAAAAATAATGGACCCGATCGACTGGGAGAAAGCCTTCAACCTTTACAAAGGTTCGGGGCTTGGTCTCGCTCACGACATGGATCAGGTCGGCGGCTTCAGGCCCAAAAATAAAGATGAGAAGTTTGGAAACCTCTACTATGTCGGTGCTTCAACAACTCCTGGTACCGGCCTCCCGATGGTTGTTATCAGTTCAAAATTAGTTATGGAAAGACTCGAGAAAGACCATGGAATTTTATAGCAACGTCTGCACGCAGACCTCATCCCTCTTC
>JAEYUD010000153.1 GCA_023433685.1 Bacteroidota bacterium | reverse complement strand
TTTCCAAAGAGGGTAACCACGGCTCCAGACATTCACGAAAACTGTGTTGAAATTGTTCGCCGCCAGGCTGTCCATCGCTTTTGCAAGCACATCTTTTGAAGAGAGACTGTTTCTCGCGAGCCATGTTCCGCGGAATTCTTGTGAAAATAACCCGGTGTTTAGTAATCCGGTCAGCAGGAGCAAGAAAACTATTCTGAACATCAATTCTGAACTTTCAATTTGGCAAATTTTAACATAAGCTGCTTCATATTGTTACCGTCGAAAACAACAGTAACTTTCTGGTTGTCTCCGGTTCCAACTACTGAAAGAACCTTACCGAGACCAAACTGTTCGTGAAATACCCTGCTTCCTACTTTGATCAGAGTCTTTTGATGCTCCCAGTCAACATAACCGATCGACTGGAATTTCTGAATGATTTTCTCCTTTTTAGTCTTCCGCCCTTTACGGTTCTGACTGGCATCTTCTTCTTTAAGGTGAGCGGGAGAAATCTCGTTTATAAATATCGATCTGTTCTCGTATGCCACTTCACCGAACCGGTATCTCGCTCTGGCATGAGAAAGGTAAACCTTTTTCTTTGCTCTTGTTACCGCAACATAAAAAAGTCGTCTTTCCTCCTCTGTGGTCGCCTCTGGAGAAAACTTGGTGGAGAGCGGAAATAACTGTTCCTCAAGTCCTGAAACGAAAACCACCGGGAATTCCATACCTTTGGCACTGTGGACGGTCATCAACTTGATTGAATTATCTGATTCATCAATGCCATCAAGATCAGTCATCAATGTTACGATCCTAAGATACTCCTCAATTGTTGCATCAGGATACTTCGTTGAGAATTCAGATATGCTCTTCAAGAAATCATTCAGATTATCGATTTTATCAAGTGATTCATGAGTGGTCTCTTCATTGAACAGTCTTTGGAGTTCGAGTTCAGCAACCATGGCATGAGTCAGTTCACCTACAGAGAGTTTATCCCGGAGAACAATGTACTTGTCTAAAAGAATCTTGAAATTTTTAACGTTCTTCTGAATTCTTTCCTTAATATCAATTACCTCGAAGACACGGCCCATGGTTTCAAAGAGAGTAACCTCGTGTTTCTTTGAGAAAGCGATCATTCTTTTAATGGTGGTCATACCGATCCCCCGCTGAGGGAAGTTCATGATCCTAAGAAGGCTCTCTTCATCTTTTGGGTTTATGATCACTTTGAGATAAGCGATAAGATCTTTAATTTCTCTTCTTTTGTAATACTCGATACCACCGTAAATCTTGAACGGGAGCCCTTCCTCAACAAAAACATCCTCAAATGCCCTGCACTGATTATTAGTCCGGTAGAGGACAGCGAAATCGCAGTATGAGTATTTGTTGTCTGCAATTTCATCTTTGATGAACTTCGCCAGCTGATATGCTTCATCCTTCTCATCCGAGCATTTAATAAGAGAGAGGTGCTCCCCTTCTTCAGCTTTGGAAACGAGCTTTTTATCAATAAAGCTCTCATTCCGCGCGATGATCTCCGAAGCGGCTTTAAGAATTGTGCCTGTTGATCTGAAATTCTGATCGAGCGGGAATTGTTTTACCCGCGAAAAATCATCCTTAATAAGATGAATGTTCGAGTGTTTCGCGCCTCTCCAGCTATAAATCGATTGTGAATCATCACCTATTGCACAGATCTTACCACTCTTTGAACAAAGCAGTTTGATTATTTCATACTGAGCCGTACTCGTCTCCTGGAATTCATCAAACAGAAAATAATCGAATTTTTTCTTGTATTTGTTGAAAGCTTTTTTGTTGTTCAGCAGCAGGTCGAGAGTTTTTAGTGTCAAATCCTCAAAATCCATAGCGTCGTTTTCGACAATCTTCCTCTGATACTCCAAATAGACTCGAATGAACTTCTCTTCGATCGAAGATCTGTCTTCCTTTTTCTGAAGATCTTCCGGAAATATCATTGAATTTTTCAGAAAGCTGATTCTGCGGGTGACATTTCGTGGTACGAGAGCTTCACTGCTGATGTTAAAATCGGTAATAATGTTCGTTACCAACGATTCTGAATCTTCGGTGTCATAAATCGAAAAACTGGTAGAGTGACCAATGGCTTTGGCTTCAACGCGAAGAATCTTCGCAAAAACAGATTGGAACGTACCCACCCAGGGAAACTCAATTTCTGATTTTCCAAGCAGATCCATTACCTTCCGTTTCAGATCGGTTGCAGCTTTGTTAGTAAATGTCGCGCATAGAATGGTCTCCGGATCCACTCCCTGTTCGAGCAGATAGGCCAGTTTATGTGTTAGAACCCTGGTTTTACCGGTTCCGGGCCCGGCAATTACAACATGTGGCCCGTTATTATATTCAGCAATTGCTTTTTGTTGCGGATTGAGAGTATCAAGTAAAGCCATACCACCTTTTCGATTTTTTTGAATCACAAATATACGAAAATTTTTGCTTCAGGACAGGTGCATTCTTTTACCGCAATGCTCAATAACAGGTTATAAAAGAGAAAGCCACCGTTTCCGGTGGCTTTCTAACACTATGTTATTAAAGAAGTTATGAATACAGCTGGATTAGCTTATACTTCCTTGAAGTCAGCATCCTCTACATTCTTTTCTTTTTGCGCGCTCTCTTGCCCACCCGGTGCACCCTGGTTGAAGTTGGCACCCATTCCGGGGTCAGAAGCGCCCTGCTGAGGAGCCATGCTCTGATACAACTCCTGAAGCGACTTCTGGAACTGGTCAATAGCCGATTTAATCTGGTCAACATTCTCAGTCTTCACAGCATCTTCAACCTTTGATATCTCGGCATCCATTTTGCTCTTCAGTTCAGGAGTGATCTTATCCTTGTTCTCATCCATCATCTTTTTTGCCTGGAAAACGAGGTTCTCAGCGGTGTTTTTTGTTTCAACCAATTCCCTCTTCTTCTTGTCCTCGGCTGCATGCTCCTGAGCATTTCTTTTCATCTTTTCGATCTCATCCTGGTTCAGTCCACCCGAACCAGTGATTTTAATCGATTGTTCCTTGCCGGTGTTTTTGTCTTTTGCGGAGACATGAAGAATACCGTTGGCGTCGATATCAAAGCTTACTTCAATCTGCGGCACTCCGCGGGGGGCGGGTGGAATGCCATCAAGGTCAAACTTACCGAGTGACCTGTTGTCATTTGCCATCGGGCGCTCGCCCTGAAGAACGTGAATTGTCACTGAAGGCTGGCTGTCAGCTGCCGTCGAGAATATCTCGGTCTTTTTAGTCGGAATTGTAGTGTTGGCCTGGATCATAGTGGTCATAACACCGCCGAGGGTCTCAATACCAAGTGAAAGAGGTGTAACATCAAGAAGCAATACATCCTTCACGTCGCCGCTTAACACACCACCCTGGATCGATGCACCAACCGCTACCACTTCGTCCGGATTCACACCTTTGTGGGGTTCTTTACCGAAAAGTTGCTTTACAAGTTCCTGCACTGCAGGTACTCTTGTGGAACCACCTACGAGTATCACTTCGTTGATCTCGCTTTTCGAAACTCCGGCATCCTTTATTGCCTGCTCACATGGGATTCTGGTACGCTCGATCAGATCACCAACGAGGCTCTCAAATTTTGCTCTCGAAATTGTCTGAACCAGGTGTTTTGGTCCGTCCTGTGTGGCAGTGATGAACGGAAGGTTAACGTCTGTCGAAAGTGAGGATGAAAGTTCGATCTTCGCTTTCTCGGCCGCTTCTTTAAGCCTCTGAAGGGCCATGGCATCACTTCTAAGGTCTATTCCTTCTTCTTTCTTGAACTCATCCGCGAGGAAGTCGATCAGCCTCTGATCAAAATCGTCACCTCCAAGGTGAGTGTCACCATTGGTTGATTTAACTTCGAACACGCCATCACCGATCGTCAGGATCGAAATATCGAATGTACCACCGCCGAGATCGTATACGGCAACGGTTTCTTCCTTGCCTTTTTTATCGAGACCGTAAGCAAGCGCGGCAGCTGTCGGTTCGTTGATAATTCTGCGAACCTTCAGCCCGGCTATCTCACCCGCGTCTTTGGTAGCCTGTCTCTGGGCATCGTTAAAATATGCAGGAACCGTGATAACTGCTTCTGTAACTTCCTGACCCAGATAATCTTCAGCGGTCTTCTTCATTTTCTGAAGTATCATGGCGCTGATCTCCTGTGGAGAGTAGAGTTTACTGTCAATGTCAACTCTTGCAGTTCTGTCTTCACCTGGAACTATCTTGTACGGCACTTTGTGCTGCTCGTCTGTTACTTCATCGACACGGCGGCCCATGAATCTCTTGATCGAGAAGATGGTTTTCTTTGGGTTTGTAATTGCCTGTCTTTTTGCGGCCTGACCGACAAGCCTGTCACCTGTTTTTGAAAACGCCACTACTGATGGTGTGGTACGTGTACCCTCCGCGTTTGGTATAACAACGGGCTCATTACCTTCCATAACTGAAACACATGAGTTGGTGGTACCAAGATCTATTCCTATGATCTTTCCCATTTCTGCTCTCCTTTTCGTAAATTGTTTTTCAAATCTGTTTTTTTCTAAACTGATCTAATACCTGCAAAAACCATACCATATTGTTTTTGGGCGTTTTTGAGAATGTCTATAACTTAATCCGGTAATTAATTGTCAACCAATGTGCCATTTTGACATAGCACCTGACAAAATGAGAATTTATGCTTTCGATTGAAGAATTTGATATTAAACTGGAAACCGATCTGATCGGTCGCAATTTTACGTTCCTTGAAGAAGTTGACTCAACTAACAAATACGCGCTTTATCCCTCAAATGGAATTAAAACCGACGGAAGTGTTGTTTTCGCCGAATTCCAATCTGCGGGCAGAGGCCGGCTCGAGCGCCAGTGGGTTTCAAGCAAGGAGCAGAACCTCACTTTTACGATCTTAATTGATCTAACAGAGAGAAATATCCGGCACCCACAACTTCTTAACTTTGTGGCGTCTCTCGCTGTGGCAAGATCGATCGAGAATCTTCACATGGTAAAAACCAACCTGAAGTGGCCCAACGATGTCTTGATCGGCACTAAAAAAATCGCCGGGATCCTGTGTGAATCGGTTTCTCAAGGTTCAAAAATATCAAGGGTGGCAGTGGGCATTGGCATGAATGTCAATCAGCACAATTTCGCTTCAAATTACATTATTGAGCCCACCTCCCTCAGAATAGAGCTGAAACAGTATGTCTCAAGAGAAAAACTGCTTGCTGAAATATTGAACAATTTCGAATTCACACTAACAAAACTTGAAAACAATCCTGATCAGGTGATCGCTGACTGGAAGCAATTCTGCAAAATGATCGGTGACAAGATTACAGTTAAAGCCGGTGATCATGAATATATTGGCACGTTTGATGATGTTACTTCTGAAGGTCACCTCGTCCTTATTGATAACATGGAAGACCGTCACCTGATCTCTTTCGGGGATGTTTCCGCGATATGAAAGTAATAACTGTCGATATCGGCAACTCAAAGATCAAAACCGGTGAGTTCTACAATTCCGAACTGATCAGAACCCTCATCATCGAAGACCCCCTCGATATTAAACCCCTTATTTATGGCAGTCAGATTGATGTGGTGGTTTCTTCTGTGGTACCCAAGCAAACCTCTTTGCTTGAAGGCATACTCAGGAATCAGCCGAATACTTCGTTCTATTTGATCGACCACTCTCTTGACTTTGGCTTTAATATTTCTTATTCACCGGTAAATACACTCGGGCTCGACAGATTAAGCTCAATTGCCGGGGCTAAACATCTGCTGGAGATCGATAATGTGCTGCATGATCATGACTATGTCATCACTTTTGATTTCGGAACCGCCACTACTGTTAATGTGCTTCAAACGGGAAAACCATCACTCTTTACAGGTGGCATGATAGCACCGGGACTAAGAATAATGAACTCGGCACTGAATCAGTACACCGCCAAACTTCCCTTGATAGAGCACTTTAATACCGGTAGTTTCCTGGGCAATTCAACTGAAAATGCAATCCGCTCCGGCATTCTTAATTCCACGGTCGGACTGGTAGAACGGGTTTATGATCATTTCACAAATATCGCGGAAGATGTTAAAGTTTTCGTAACAGGTGGTTATGCTCCACAGTTGATGCAGCATCTCCAGATCCCCTTTCAGCACGAGCCGTTTCTTAACCTGATCGGAATCTATTCGGTCTATTACCGTAATAAAAAATAAGATTTGCCTGTTTACGCTACAAATGTTAGATTTGTAGTCTAAATATGAATTTTTATGCACCCGTAGCTCAATTGGATAGAGCGTTTGACTACGGATCAAAAGGTTGAGGGTTCGACTCCTTCCGGGTGTACGATTTAAGTCCGTTAGCTCTCCGCTTTCGGACTTTTTTTTATTTTAAACTTCACACGATCATTTTTTATTCGTAAATTTGAGTTTAGTTTCTAACTTTTCAAAAATTCAAAATCCTATGATCTTCTCCGAAAACGATTACAGATTTATGTACGCGGCACTCCAGGAGGCCCAGCAGGCATTCGACGAGGAGGAAGTTCCTGTTGGTTGCGTGGTCGTTTATGAAGACAAGATCATTGGCAGGGGTTACAACCAGAACCTTCGATTAAACGATCCAACTGCTCACGCTGAGATGATCGCGATCACCGCCGCGGCGAATCATCTCGGTACCTCAAGACTTGAAGAATGTACAATTTATTGTACTCTGGAACCTTGTCTGATGTGTACCGGCGCGATATTGCACTCAAGAATTAGCAGGCTCGTTTTTGGTGCCTTCGATCCAAAGTTTGGTTGCTGTGGTTCTGTTTGTAATCATGCGGAAGATGGTAAATTTAATCACACGATCGAGGTGTTTTCGGGACTGATGGAGAGCGAGAGTTCTTTTCTTCTTCGCAGTTTTTTTGGAAAGTTAAGGAATTGATTTTATTTTGTTAGTTTTGCTGACAATATTTACAGTCTTTTGACAGAGATACAACAAGGAAGATCATGTATTTAATTTTATTCGGTGCCCCGGGAGCCGGGAAAGGGACTCAGGCAAAGATCATAAGCCAACGCTACGGGTTTGAGCATATCTCAACCGGTGACATGCTGCGTGAATCTGTGAAGAAAGGAACCCCGCTCGGTTTGAAGGCTCAAGAGATCATGTCCAGCGGGCAGCTTCTCCCTGATGATATTATGATTGCTATCATGAAGGAGAAACTTTCCGAACCTCAATTGCGCGATGGCTTTATTCTTGACGGATTCCCCAGAACTGTGTCACAGGCTGCTGCCTTGGAGAAATTGCTCGCGGAACTCAAGTATGATAAAGGTGCAATTCTGGTTTTTGAAGTGGATGAAGAAGAATTGGTGAATCGTCTCGCCAAAAGGCGTGCCTGTAAAGTATGCAACAACATTTTCAGCAATAACGAGATCGCGGATCTGGTGAATTGCCCAACATGTGGAGCATCTTATTCGTTCTACCAACGACCTGATGACGACGAATCAGTTATACGGAAGAGACTCAAGATTTTCCGGGATACAACCCTTCCCGTGGTTAATTACTATGTTGGAACTGCCGCGCTCCACAGGATCAACGGTTTGAGGCCCATAAATGACGTCACTCAACAGATTTTTGAAATAGTTGAGGGACTAAAAATTAAAGCCGGAGTCGTGTAGTTTTTAAGGCTGTCTGCCCCGGGCAGCCTTTTTTTTATGTTTTTATTCTTACCTGATTCACCTTCCCGTTTTCTAATCTCAGAATTTTACCTGCCGGATCAATAAGATCATAATTGTGTGTTGCAAGCAGAACCGCGGTTCCCTTGATATTTATTTCTCTAAAAATTGAAATTATCTCCTGTGAGGTTTGTGGATCCAGATTACCAGTAGGTTCATCCGCGATCACAAGCAGAGGCTCATTTACTATTGCCCTGCCAATTGCAGTTCTTTGCTGTTCACCACCGGAGAGAGTACCGGGGTAGGCGTTCTTCAGATGAAGTATACCAAGCTCTTTTAGTACCGACTCAACCCTGGTTCTGATCTTGCCCGAAGGGTAATTATTGATCTCAAGAATGTAAGCGAGATTCTGATAAACAGTGCGGTCACTCAGAAGTTTGAAGTCCTGAAAAACTATCCCGAGTTTCTGTCGCAACGCGGAAATTGTTTTAGCACTGCTGTTTGTAGATGAGTATCCCGCTGCCACCACTTCCCCATTACCCGGAACAAGATTAAAATAACACAATTGTAAAAGAGTGGATTTTCCACAGCCACTTTTACCTACCAGATAGACAAATTCGTTCTGCCCGATCTCAAACTCACAATTATCCAGAACTTTATGAGAAGGATAAGAAAAATCAACTCCACTAAACTTTAATACCATTTTTTTTCCTTGTGATATACTGGATACGGAAAGATTTCTCATCCACCGCCTCGAAACTGAAAGAGTCGAACTTTGCAACCACTTCCAATCCTGAAGTGTTAAGGGTTATTTCGATCTCTTCTTCGGTATAAATGTACTCACGGTTTTCTTCTGAAGTGGCCGGGGCCCCCGCCTCCGTTATCAAAAATTTATTGAAGTGCGTCCGGCTCAACTCATCATATTCTGACGCCTGGCTGTACTTCAGATTTCCGGAGGTCCTTGTTTTGCTGTAGGAGGAGAGGTAAGCTTTTGAATTTTCCTCCGTGACAATATCAAAAAGGAAATATCCGCCTTTATTCAGAAGTCTTGTAACTTCCTTGAAATTGGCATCCAATTTTTTCAGTCCAGAGAGATGATTGACGCTGTCGAAACATGAAATTATCAGATCAAACTCCCCTTTGAATGGTAATTCAGTCATGTCACAGCACACTTTCGGGTAGACCGAAGAGGCCTGGTCGAGCATACTGTATGAAATATCTGTGAGGATTCCGTTTGCAGGACTGATCTTCAAATGTGGGAACAATTTTCCCGTACCCGAGGCGAGTTCAAGAACCCTGCCGGTATTAATCTTGAATTTACGTATCAGTCTGACAATGTACCATCCCCAGCCGGCGTAGTCGACGTGTCTGACAAGATCATTATAGATCAGAGATATTTTTTTATAACTGTCATTTGCCATAAATAAAGCGGCGGTTGGCGCATATCCGGTGTCCCCAATCGATCGCCTCCGTCATCGAGGTGAAGTCAGCCCGGTTCTGCCATGAGATATCATACGCGGTACCATGATCAGGTGAGGTTCTGATTATATTTAGACCTGCTGTGAAGTTAACACCTGATCCGGCTGTGAGCAGCTTGAACGGGATTAAACCCTGGTCATGATAAAGTGCAAGAAACAGGTCAAAATTCAGATGCTGTTTTCTGGCAAAAAAAGCATCCGGTGGAAAAGGTCCCTTCACCGTGTCCGCGAATTCAGCGATGACAGGAGTGATCACATCATCCTCTTCACTTCCCAACAATCCGTTTTCACCGGCGTGGGGATTCAACCCCAAAACCGCGATGTCCGGTTTACTGATACTGAAATCAACTCTGAGACTCTCAGTGACCGTCTTAAGACATTTCCGGAGTGACTCCTTAGTGATTGATTTACTTACACTGTTCAATGGAATGTGAATAGTGGCCAAAGCGCACTTAAGTTGTTCTGAAAGGAACATCATGACGAATTCTTCGGAACCTGACCAGCTCGCGAGAAGTTCAGTATGCCCGGGGAAATTCACACCGGCAAGTTTGAACGCGTACTTTGAAATAGGAGCGGTAACCAAAAAAGAATCCCGGTTACCGGCCACCAACCGGAAACCGGTTTCAAGAGCACGAAATGCGGCCTCACCTGAGTATTGAGTGGGATTTCCCGGCTCAAACTTGAAATCTCCGGTGTCCTCGATTCTGATCCGCGGGTTGTTTGCCAGCTCGATCCCCGTGTCTGCCGAAATCTTATTATAAACATTGCCTGGTATGACAAGTATAAAATTAAGATCAGAAAGTTCAACTGATCTTTGGATCGCCTTCAGAGCGATCTCAGGTCCGATGCCGTTAATATCACCACAGGTTATCACACCTGTCATAGATCTGCGCATCAGCTGTTCATCATTGTGAGGAATTCTTTGTTGTTCTTGGTACCTCTCATTTTATCGAGCATCTCCTCCATGGCTTCAACAGGAGTAAAGTCGCTGAGATATTTTCTGAGGATATAAATTCTCTGAAGTTCGTCTTCTTTAAGAAGCATCTCCTCACGACGTGTACCGGAGCGGTTAATATCTATCGCCGGGAAGATTCTTCTGTCGCTGAGGTCACGGTCAAGCACGATTTCCATGTTACCTGTTCCCTTGAACTCTTCAAAGATAACATCGTCCATTCTCGAGCCTGTATCGATAAGTGCTGTAGCGATGATTGTTAAAGAACCGCCATCTTCTGTATTACGTGCTGCTCCAAAAAATCTTTTTGGTTTGTGAAGCGCGTTTGAATCGAGACCACCGGAGAGGATCTTCCCGGAGTGAGGTACTACAAGGTTATGGGCGCGTCCCAAACGAGTAATTGAGTCAAGGAGTATCACAACGTCGTGCTTGGCTTCAACAAGTCGTTTTGCTTTTTCGATAACCATATCGGCAACCTGAACGTGACGTTCGGCCGGCTCATCGAATGTTGAACTTACCACTTCGGCATTAACGCTTCGCTCCATATCGGTAACTTCTTCAGGACGCTCATCGATCAGAAGAATTATCAGCTTCACTTCAGGATGATTTCTGGTGATCGAATTGGCGATCTTCTGTAACAGAACAGTCTTACCACTCTTGGGAGGAGAAACTATGAGACCTCTCTGCCCCTTGCCGATCGGAGTAAGCATATCCATTATTCTCATCGACCATTCACCGGGAGCTGATTCAAGTGTGATCTTCTTGGTTGGATATACAGGGATCAGGTTATCAAACAAGGTTCTTTCTCTTATCTCAGCGGGATCCATTCCGTTAACGGCTTCAACTCTCAACAAAGCGAAGAATCTCTCCCCTTCTTTTGGGGGTCTAACCTGACCACTTACATAGTCTCCGGTTCTGAGGAAGAATTTTTTGATCTGTGAGGGTGAAATATAGATGTCGTCGGGAGAAGGAAGGTAGTTGTAGGCGGAGGAGCGTAAGAAACCGTATCCATCCGGCAATACTTCCAATACACCTTTTGAGAATGTGAGACCGTCTTTTGCAGTCTGCGCTTCGAGGATCTTGAAGATCAACTCCTGTTTTCTAAGATCGGTGAAGCCTGATATTTTAAGCTCTTTGGCTATTTCGTTCAGCTCAACGATCTTTTTCGATTTCAGTTCTGAAATGTCCATTTGGTTACCTTTATTTTAAACTTAAATATTGTTACTGTAATATTTTTTTTCAAAAACACTCATGGCTTCAGCCACAAGATACATGCTGCCGTAAACGACAAGGCATTCATCTTCTGAAGCACTAAGAAATTTCCTTATAAACTGCCTGACATCCTTGGTCTCCTGATGATTTATCCCGTGCTCTTCTGCCAGGGCAATCAACTCATCAAGTTTCAACGCTCTTTCGTTGTTCTTAAGTTCATACAAAT
>JAEYUD010000280.1 GCA_023433685.1 Bacteroidota bacterium | reverse complement strand
CCATAGAAGTGGTCAACCTCGGGTATCTCGGTTTTCAGGTCGTCCATGTATCTTTCAGAAAGGCAACCGGCAACGATAACATTCTCGATAACACCTTCATTTTTCAACTTGACCGCCTTGAGAATCTCTTCGATCGACTCCTGTTTGGCAGCCTCAATAAACCCACAGGTGTTGAGGATCACGGTATCCGCTTCTTCCGCGTTCTCCGTGAGTTCATATCCGTTCAATAAAAGCTGATTCATCAACCTTTCAGAGTCAACTGTGTTCTTGGAACAACCTAATGTTATAACGCCTACTTTTTTCGCCATTACCTAAAACTTTATAAAATTCTTCAAATATATATAAACCACGGGGGCCGATGCAATAACTGAATCGAACCGGTCAAAGAAACCGCCATGCCCCGCGAGCAGGTTTGATGAATCTTTTGTACCGGCATCCCTCTTCAGCAAAGATTCTACCAGATCACCCAGTGGGCCTACAATTCCCACGATCAATCCGAGAATGAGAGCGTCAACAGCTGATAGAAATCCGAGGAACAGCTCCCTGAAAAGGAAAAAGCTCCCTATAGCGCCCGCCATTCCAAAATAAAATCCTTCCCAGCTCTTCTTGGGGCTAACACGCTCAAGAAGCCTGTGCTTGCCAAAGCTCACCCCGCCAAAGTAGGCTGATGTGTCGCTGAGCCAGATCGAAACGATGTATCCAATAATAAAGAGTCCCGCTTTTTCTTCAGGAAATTTATCATACTCCCTGATGAGAACGAGACTGCTCGCGCAGACCCCGATATAAAAGATACCGGTGATGCTCGCTCCAAGATTCAGGATCGCAGATCCCTTGTTCTTGAACAGTTCTCTAAACATTATCACAAGAATTGTGATATAAAGTGACTCGATCTTTTCCATCCAGCCAAACTTCAGATTCAAAATAAAAAAAAGAAGCACAGCTATTCCCCATCCCTTGGATGATAGGGCTTCCTTTTTTAATGCCATCTGACTGAACTCCCAGTAAGAAGCAACCGCGATCAAAGCCACAAAACCCAAAAACCAGTATCCGCCAAAATATGCCGCCAGGAGCACAAGTGGACCGAGTGTGAGCGCTACCAAAACACGGGAAGCGAGTCCGCTAAACTTCATTTTCTCTCTTCTGATATTTTAATTGAATGTCTCTTCACTCTCATCCGTACCCGAAGGTGGAATTTTTTTCTTCTCTTCGTAGCTCTTCAGGAACTCAAAAGCGGATTCACTCTCTTCAACCTTCACAAAAAGCTGAATTGCGGACATGTTTCCGAGCCCCGGATAGCTGCTGTCTTTTTTATTGACTATCCATGTTTCTATTCCGCCACTCTCCAGATTTGCTTTCAGCATCTCTGCTTCATAGAGGTCGTAACAGGCGTAAATAAAGAGAAAGTCATCATTATAAAAGCCGACGGAGCCGTCGGCTGGATTATCAACCGTGGCTCCGCACTCGGGGCATATTGGTACCCCATTCTCAAAAATTGACCCACACTCCGGGCATTCAAACATATTTGCTACCTTTTTGCAGTCAGCCTTCCTGCCAGGCCTTCATATTTGGTTAACTCGGCTTCAATTGAACCGATCACAACTTTGGTTTTAACTTTTACAGGCATCTTTACTTCATCATCGGTAAGCCAAACATAGATGCTTCCTTCACTTTTGAAGAGACCACCTTTTTTAACAAGCGGTTCAAGGATTATACAGTCGAAGGTACCCGCGGCAACACTTACCCGCTCGCGGCCTCTGAAAACCACATCAAGCTGGTTTACTTTGCCTTCGTAAAAGTTTTTCAATTTTACGATGTCACCTTTTTTCGATTTCGAGAAATCGATTGTGCGGCAATAGTAAAAAGCCGAAATGATATCATGAGTGTACTTCGGCATGCTGAAATCGCCGTCCGATGTTTTTGCCTTGCCACTTCTATGATCGAAGAAAGCGGAATAGTCTTTAGTGAAACTTCCTTCTTTGATGTGCTGCTCAAACCTCCAGGGGAAGAGCCCGTCAACATCAAGGTAAGACTCATACCTGTCGCGCACCTTGAAAACAGGGTCGAATGAGGGAACGGAATTCACTTCAAAAAGCACGTTATAGGTATCCCTGCCGGCAACCTTCTTTATTTTGGGTATCTGCATCGTTGCGATACCGGCGGTTACAAATCCATAGTTAACGTTGAAAGTGAGTTTCTCACCCTGTTTGAAGGCTTTGTTAGCCACCTTTGGAAAATTATCATAAACATCGTTCTGTGACATAAACCCACCGAACAGCATAACCACTCCCGCCAGCACCAGACTATAGATCGCTCTTTTCATAATTAGTTCCAATCTTTAATTTCTCTGAACTTGTCTTTTATCGCGGTTACCACTTTTTCGCCGCTTATACTGTTCATACAATTCAAACGGGCACATTGTTTCAGGGTGCAGCCGGTACAATCCATTTCCGGCGTAAAGATGAGCTTCCTTTTGGTCCAGGGACCCCATCTTTCAGCCGAACAACTTGTAACTTTAGGATAAAAACCCACAGTAAAACATCCCGCCGCTGCTGCAATATGCAAGGGGCCGGTTGAATTTGAAATGAATAAATCACTCTCTTTTATCAGAGATGTGAGTTCCTCAAGGTTCAATTCGCCCGCGAGCACCGTTGCCCTGCTCACTCCTTTTACTTCCAGACACTTATCAGTTTCTGAACCCGACCCGGTGATGTAGAGATCGAATCTCCCATCAGCTACCAGCAATTCTGTGATCTCCCTGAACCTTTCAACCGGAAGATCCGCGGCGCTGCCGCCACTTCCCGGATGAATAACTGTAACAACATTCGAACTGTCGGGCTTGAATCTGCTGAAACTTTGAATGTTTTTCAATGTATCCCGGCTGTATGAAAATTCACCATGCCAGGGGATCATCCTCAAGTTATATTCAAGTTCGTTTCTCTCCGCAGTTTTACGGTGCTCAAATATCTTGTCGTTAAAAAGAAATGAGTACCATCTGTAACCCGTGCCGGTTCTGATTTTTATATGGGCAAGCCGGCAAACAAGCGCGATCCTGAAGTCGGGTGAAACCACAAAAACCCGGTCGAAGTTGAAATTTTTCAGTTTTTTCACCGCCTCTACGAGATTCCCCCGGTCGATCTCATCCCTGTCGATGAATCCATCCACGAATGCTGATGCCTTTATCAGCGCGGAAGTGTAGCCCCGCCCCATGAACCAGACCTCGCGATCACCGCCTCTTTTCAGCACTTCAGCCATCGGGAGGGTCAGTACCACATCGCCGATCCTGTCACTTCTGATTATCAGTATTTTTTCAGGCGAAGCCATCAATGGTTGGATATTTTGTTATTCAACAACTCTATGATCTTGCTGTAATTTTCCCTTTTATCGGGTTCTTTTTCCATCAGTTTAGTAAAAATTTCGATCGCCTTTGCCGTGTTGCCTTGCCTTGCATGGATTATTGCCATTCCGGCGGTTACGATCTCCGAATCAGGTTCGTCGTGAAATTCATTCTGTGTATCCACATGCTGAGGCACTTCTTCCGGTTCTTTATCTGTGACAACTTCTTCCTCTGAAGTAAAATCTGGTATTACATGACTCACGCTGTCTTCCTCAAACCCGGTTTCATCACCCTGAAGCTCCTCAGGTTCAACCTGATCAAACTCTTCCGGTTCAATTTCATTTTCCGTCATGGTTGTCTCTTCTTCAAACGGAGGTTCTTCATTCAGGGTATCGTCGGTTATCGAGTAGCTGGAAAGCAATCCGGCTTCGGCACGGGCAGTATTCACTGCTTCAGCTTCCGACTCACTTATCAACTCCCTGTACCACGCTGTCAGTTCATTGACCGAGAAGAATTTTGACGCCGAGTTTAAGGTTATCTCCGCTTGACGGGGTTTTTTAAGATCGAGAAAAAGCTGAATCAAAAAGTAATACGCGGCAGGGTTCCCGGGGAATTTCTGTAACCCCTCTTTCACCTGTAGTATCGCTTCCTCATATTTTCCTTCCCTGCGCAACACGTGCGCACGCCTCAGAAAGAGCGCGGGCATGCCTGACCCGGTCGAAAGTTTCTCGATCTCCTGATTGTAAAGTTCGTTTGTTGATCGCGTCGACATGCTTTTCCCTACCAGCCTGACACTGTTTCTAGCAGAATGTCCTCGGTCAGTTTTTCTATTGCCTGTTCAAAAGCACCGGTTCTGCCGGCCTGCCCCGCGGTGGCTGCATAGTCGGCATAATTTGAAAACTGCCTTTCGAAAATAGTCTTTTTAAGTTTAAGGTCTTTGTAACTTACCGAGATTGTAAGTGATAGCCGTCTTGACTGCACCTGCTCACCCGTGGTGATAGCTGCCGGCACATCGGAAATTCCCGTGATCGCGCATTCGAGTACCGCGTCCGACTTTGTTTTGTCAGTTATAATAAAACTGTTATCGTCTATAAACTTCCTGGTAAGCGAGTTTGTAAAGTTCTGGCTAAGCAGGGGTTCACCTGAGCCGCTTTGATCTTGCACGAACGGGATCGCGAGCGATTTAATATGAGGAGGAATTGATGCCCCTGTAAAAGAATAAGGACAACTGCATCCCGCGAGTGCCATAAACCCGGTTGAAACGAGGATCAGTATTATGTGTAAAATCGTGATCTTCTTCATTTATTCTCACAAACCCAGTTTATCAAGTTTACGGTAGAGCGTCCGCTCTGACATGTTCAGGTAGAGCGCCGCCATTCTTTTGTTGCCTCCGGCTTTCTCCAATGCTTTAACGATCATCTCTTTTTCAAGCTTGTCGAGGTTAAGTTCATCGGGTTCCTGCTGAAGAGGCAGGGCTCCATTCACCGTCGCGGGGAAACCCTGGTTAAGACGGAGGTCGGATATCATATCCTTAAGTTCAAGAATGTCCTTTTTTAATTCGAACAGGGCGCGGTATATAAAGT
>JAEYUD010000275.1 GCA_023433685.1 Bacteroidota bacterium | reverse complement strand
TCTCATCAACGAGCGCGGGGTCTTCAAGCACCAAAAGCAGCGCCTCAAAAATGGCTGCCCTCTGCTCCCCCATTTTCTCTTTGGCAACGCTGAATATTTTATCGAGTTCTTTCTTTGAACGGTCAAGAGCTTCCCTGAAGGCGGTTACAGCTTCTTCCACGTCGTCAATTGTGCCGTCTTTTACAACTATGGTTTCCTTTGAGTAAATGTAGGAATTTCCGATAAACAGTCCGGGTGCGGCGGGGATTCCCTTTAACCAGTTGAACGAACCACGCAGAAGAACATCATAGCCTTTCATAACTCTTCAAATCCCCTTTCAAAGAAGGTGCACATCTCTTCCGACATCATCTGTTCGTCGGCACCCTCGAAATCGAGGTCAAGTTCGGTGCCCTGCGCGGCGGCGAGGGTCATAACCCCGATAATTGATTTACCGTTTATCTTGTAGCCATCTTTTGAGATGTAAAATTGTGATTTGTACTTTGAAGCAATTTTAACGATCATTGCCGCGGGTCTTGTATGAAGCCCGGCCCGGTTCACGATCTTGACTTTTTTATTGATCATCCGTTTACCTATTTGGTGCGGTTCAAAAGGGCATTTGCGAGTGCTGTAAAGAGTTCTTTATCATCGGCAAGCCTGAGAACATTTAACCTGTCAAGCGCTTTAAGCGTTAACCTTTCAACTTCGTTTCTGGCGTCTTCGAGAACGCCGGTTCTTTCAAAAATCTCGCGGTAAAAGGGGATCTCATCCGGGGACGCGCCTTTGTTGCTGACCAAACGCTCCAGGGCTTCCCTGTCTGGCCCCGTGCTCTTTTCAAGAGCCGTTAAAAACAGAAAGGTCTTTTTCCCTTCAAGAATATCACCACCGACAGGTTTACCGAGTGTTTTTGAGTCAGCTGTTATATCGAGGAGATCATCCTGTATCTGGAAGGCAAGTCCAACAAGCCAGCCATAGTCGGCAAGCGCTTCTACTTCTTCATCACTTCCTCCACCGAGAATGGCGCCGACCGCGCAGCACATCTTTGATAGGGCAGCCGTCTTTTTACCGATCATCTCCACATATTCAGCAAGTGTGACCGACTCCCTTACTTCAAAATCCTTGTCCAGGCTTTGCCCCTCGCACACCTCGATCAAACCCCGTGTAAAATATTCAACAGCTCGGGCGTTACCCCTCAAGTCTTTCTGGAGGTATTCGTAAGCTGCGGCAAGAAGGACGTCACCGGTAAGAATGGCGGTGGAAAGATCGTATTTAATATGAAGTGTCGGATTGCCCCGGCGGGTATTTGAGTTGTCCATGATGTCATCATGAACGAGGGTGAAGTTGTGCAGCATTTCAACAGCCATGGCGGCATTTGTAACGTTATCATAGCTTCCGCCCACGGCCTTTGCCGAAAACATCACTAAAACCGGCCTGATCCTCTTCCCGGGACTGTCCATTATATAGTCGGCAGGTTCGTAAAGTGAAGCTGGCTCTCTTCCCTTCATCACATTGGCGAGAAGTCCGTCAATTTTGGTTTTTACATCAGTATAAAGTTTATTAAAATCTTCCATTATCAGATCAGTTCCGTTTTTTTCTTAATTTTATCAATCCTGAACTCTTCAAGCGTTGGTGATCCTGTAAGAAACATCACCTTTTTAACCGTCTCAAACCAGTCATTTACCATCGTAACAACACCCTGATCGCCAGCTGTGTTCAGTTCCCTTAAAATTCTTCGGGCAGAGGCAACAAAGTCGGCACCGAGAGCAAGTGCTTTGGCAGCCTCCATCGCTGTGTTGATCCCGCCGGAAGCGGCGAGTTTGAATCTGTACTGCCACCTAAGATCGTTCACTTTTCTGATGCAGTAAGACGTTGGGAGACCCCAGTCCCAGAAGTCGTGGGAATTGTCGCCGCCATTTCGAAGTATCTCCACTCCG
The DNA here is from genome assembly GCA_023433685.1 of Bacteroidota bacterium. Lineage (GTDB taxonomy): Bacteria > Bacteroidota > Ignavibacteria > Ignavibacteriales > Ignavibacteriaceae > UTCHB3. The sequence continues at coordinate 6,353 of JAEYUD010000275.1, read as the reverse complement.
CTCCATGAAGTGCCGCCCGCGCCGGCAACATCAACCATGTCGACCCCCACCCAGAAAAGTTCATCAGCAGAGACATCATTTATCCCGGCACCTGTTTCCTTAACGATGAGCGGGATGCTCAGATTCTTTTTAATGTTGGCGATCGAGGTTAACAGCCCCTGGAAATTGGTCTCTCCCCCCTTCTGGAAGAGTTCCTGCGCGGGATTCAGGTGGATGGCGAGAGCATTGATATCAGAATTTTGAATTAATTCAGCAAGCAGGTCGATAATGCCCGGCTCAATTATCTGTGCCGCGCCGATGTTTCCGATCAGGGGTACACTTCCGGCCGCTTCGCGGATCCTCATGAAGTGATCGTTGAATTTGCCGGTGCCGAGTGCATAGCGCTGACTTCCGAGACCGAGAGGTACATTCAGTTTCCGCGCTGCTTTGGCAAGTTTAAGGTTTATGTTAACTGTTTCGTCTGTTCCCCCGGTCATGCACGAGATGAAAAAAGGAAAATTGATCGTAGCTCCGAAAAAGTCACTTTTCAGGTCGATCTCATCAATATTCACTTCCGTTATCGCGTGATGGATGAAGGAGTAATGCTCAAAACCGGATGTCACACCCTTGAACGCGACGGCATCAGAGGAACAAAGAGCGATGTGTTCTTCTTTCCTTTTAAGTAATTCTGGATCGGCTGACATTCGTTATAAAAATCTTGTTCGTAAAAACTTTAAAATAATCATTTTTCGCATAAATTGATAATGATTTCAACATCGGGAACCGATTCACAGTTGCAATAGTAAAAAAAGATGAAAGGATTCCGTTGCCATCAACCGGCGGTATACTTTTCGACACAAATAACCTTTTCAGGTTAGACTCAAACGTCATCTGAGGCTGTCTTCCGCAACGGACAGCCTTTTTTTTATTGGTATTATATATAAATTTCACGTATATTTCGGTATACAACGAAATGAATTATGGAAGACAAAGCAAAATTCTTTAAAGTACTCTCCGATCCCAGCCGTTTGCGAATACTGAAAATGCTTCAAGTAAAGCCCTTATGCGTCTGTGAGATAACAGCGGTTCTCGACCTGGCAACATCAACCGTGTCGCAGCACCTGAAAATGTTAAAAACCGAAGGCTTCATTCTTGAAGAAAAGGATGGAAAGTGGGTAAACTACGAACTTAACCACAACCCATCAGATAAAAGGATAACCGCCCTGCTTTCTTCCCTTGATTTCTGGATATCAGATGAATCGACGATTCAGTCGGATAAAGTAAAGGTTATGCAGTCAGATCGTAATATCCTTTGTTGCAGATAAAAAATTTTTAACTATCATTTCGGTAATTAGCGAAATAATATGAGTATATCAAACCAACTTCATCAAACAATCAACAGGATCCGTGAACTCCATTCATCAATCCCGGCTGAGAGGATCGTCCTGTTAACAGAGATGGCTAAATGGATAAACACAAAGCGCTCGAGGGATGAATCAGCTAAACTGACATTCATCTGCACGCACAATTCGAGACGGAGCCACCTCTCTCAGACCTGGGCGCATTTTTTTGCAGACCTCCATAATATCGAAGGGATCGAATGTTACTCGGGTGGTACAGAGGAAACCGCTTTTAATATCCGCGTCGTTGATTGCCTTCGGGATCAGGGATTTACCATCAGTGCGTACGGCAGCATTTCCAACCCGGTTTACGCGGTAAGATACTCCAATAACCGGCCTGCGATAGTATGCTTCTCAAAAGTTTATGTCCACAATGCCAACCCCAAGGAAGGATTCGCTGCCGTGATGACCTGCTCCGATGCTGATGAAGCATGTCCTTTCATTCCGGGAGCTGAGAAGAGATTCCCCCTCAGGTACGAGGACCCCAAATTATTTGATGACATACCCCTTGAAAAAGAAAAATACGCCGAAAGAAGCCTTCAGATCGCGGCTGAGATGGATATCCTCTTCTCACTCTGCGCGGCGGCACTTCCCGGTAAAAAAGAAAGGATCCAACAGTGAGTACCATTTCTAAAAAACTCTCCTTTCTCGATCGTTACCTGACACTATGGATTTTTCTGGCAATGGGAATTGGTGTCGCCTCAGGCTACCTCTTTCCCGCTGTTGTGGATTTCTGGAATTCTTACCAGAGCGGAACCACGAACATTCCGATCGCGATCGGTCTCATACTGATGATGTACCCGCCTCTGGCGAAAGTGAAGTATGAAGAACTGCCTGATGTCTTCAGAAATACAAGGATACTGGTCCTCTCGCTTGTCCAGAACTGGATCGTTGGTCCGGTTCTCATGTTCCTGCTCGCGATCGTATTCCTCCCCGACCATCCCCATTATATGGCCGGTTTGATCATGATCGGACTCGCCCGCTGCATCGCGATGGTTATTGTATGGAACGACCTCGCATGCGGTGACACAGAATATGCAGCGGGACTGGTTGCATTCAACTCAATTTTCCAGATATTGTTCTTCTCCGTTTATGCTTATGTCTTTCTTACGGTTCTTCCTGAATGGTTCGGTTTGCAGACATTCAAAGTGGACATCACAATCGGACAGATAGCGGAGAGTGTTTTCATTTATCTGGGTATCCCTTTCTTCGCGGGGATGATCTCCCGTTTCGCCGGGATCAAACTGAAAGGGAAAGAATGGTACGAGAAGAAGTTCATTCCTGTCATCAGTCCACTCACCCTCGTAGCACTTCTTTTCACAATCATGGTGATGTTCTCACTCAAGGGAGAATACATTGTAAAAATTCCACTTGATGTGGTGCGCATTGCCATCCCTCTCGTTATCTACTTCGTGATCATGTTCTTCGTTTCATTTATCATGAGTAAAAGATCGGGTGCCACTTACCCGAAGTGCGCGACACTCTCATTCACTGCGGCAAGCAACAATTTTGAGCTCGCCATAGCAGTGGCAATCGCGGTATTCGGAATTAATTCGGGCGAAGCCTTCGCGGCGGTAATCGGCCCTTTGGTGGAGGTGCCGGTACTGATCGCGCTCGTTAATGTATCGCTGCGGATAAAGAAGAAATATTTTTAGTCATTCAAGAAAGCACGTCAAATGCAAAACGACATAAAAACAGAAGTAAAAGAAAAATACGCGGAAATCGCCATTCAGGGTGACTCCGGAAACTGCTGCGGACCAACAGGTTGTTGCGGTGTATCAACGATCGAAATAACTATGATCGGTGATGAATACAAAAATATTGAAGGACATGTTGCCGATGCCGATCTTGGCCTTGGCTGCGGCCTTCCCACAGAGCATGCAGCTATCAAACCGGGTGATACGGTGCTTGATCTTGGAAGTGGTGCGGGGAATGATGTCTTCGTTGCCCGCGCGATCACAGGCCCTGAAGGTAAGGTTATCGGCGTCGATTTCACCCCGGAGATGATCGGGAAGGCCAACAAAAACCGTGACAAACTCCACTATGACAACGTCGAGTTCAGACTGGGAGACATCGAGAAGATGCCGGTTGAAGATTCCACGATCGATGTGGTGATCAGCAACTGTGTCCTAAATCTTGTACCCGATAAAGTAACCGCCTTCAGTGAGATCAAACGGGTGCTTAAACCCGGCGGCCACTTCTGTATCTCCGATGTGGTATTTGAAGGCGTTCTCCCGGAAGGTTTCAAACGCTCAGCTGAATTGTACGCGGGATGTGTAGCAGGAGCCATTCAAAAAGATGAATATTTGGGAATAATTGAAAACACCGGATTCATGAATATCAATATCGCCAAGACCAAAAAGATTGATATCCCTGATGAAGTCTTTGTAAAATTCCTCACACCGGAAGAACTTGCCGCTGCACGTAAAAACCACCTCGGAATTTACAGCATAACGGTAACGGCGGTGAAACAGTAATAATAAAAAAAGAGGCTGCCTCTTTCGAGGCAACCTCTTTCCTCAACATTCCACCGCTGATGGGTTACTTCAGCAGGTTCATCTTCTTTGTTTCCACAAAGTTCCCGGCAGTCAAGCGGTAGAAATATACACCGCTTGTAAGAGAGGTTGCGTTGAAATCGACCTTGTAACTTCCGGCAGGTATCATCTCATTTACGAGTGAGGCTACTTCTTCTCCCGCAATGTTGAATACCTTCAGCGATACAAACTCATCTCTGGCAACCGAAAAATTGATCGTGGTTGATGGATTGAATGGATTCGGATAATTCTGCCCGAGACCGAAAGTCGAAGGGGTCACAAGTGTTTCATTCTTAATTCCGGTAGTCTGATCGAACCCTACCACCTGGCCGTTGGGAAGCGCGGCAAACACTCCAAAGCCGGCACCATTCTGATTGGCGGAAGGTGTAAGGAACCCTGAAGCAAAAACCACAGCTGAACCTCCTGCCAGACCGGATAGAGGAGCATTGTAGGCGATCAATGGCGTTGAACTGCCCGCCGGATAGATATCAAGCGTGTAGTTTACAGCCGGAACGGAGATGTACGAGGTTTGATCGCCATACGCTGCTCCTGATACCAGGGTGGCTACACCTCTGGCAGCAATATCGACCGCCGGGGCATCCGTTGAACCGTGAAGAACATAAAACTCAACACTTGAAGTCGCGCTTTCAGCGGTTTCTCTCGCGAGTCCATTGATGAAGAGCGTAAATCCGGTGGAACGTCTTTCCGGGTTTGACGCAAATGTTGAGGGGTTAAGCACACCATTGGCGATCGCCACGTATGTACCACCCGGTAACAGCTTAAGCTGAAAGTTCTTGAGCGTGTCAGCAGCTGAAGCCGAATTACCACCGGCAACACCGACATTGATTATCTGATTTGCAGGCGCGTCAATGAATGGGGTGGCAGTTCGGAACGCGAAGTTATCCAACAAAATTCCACCGTTGAGATAAACGTCAACCGATGCGGCAGCAGGATCAGCTGCATTGTGTATAACCTGCAGTCTGGCAGTTGTAAGCTGGGTGAAGGGTACCACGGTTCCGTTGGGAAGTGCCACGTAAATTCCGAATGCAGGTCCATTCTGATTTGCTGATGGATTCAGAAATCCTGAAGCAAACACCGCCGCTGCACCACCTCCCAGACCGGAGAGATCGGCTCTGTAGCTGGCTACAATTGTATTATTATCCGCGGCAGGAGTTACATCAAGGATGTATGAAGCCGCGGGGACGCTGATATAGTCTGTAATCGCAGAGTATGGTGCATCATTCACAAGTGTTGCAACATTTCTGGCTATAACATCCACAGCAGGAGCGTCGGTTGAACCGTGCAGCACAAAGAAGTCGACATTTCCCGGGGCGTTAGCCGCTTCGCGTGCCGCGGCTTTAACGAAAAGCGTAAAACCGGTTGAAGCGCTACCGGGGTTCGCACCAAACTGTGAAGGATTGAGCACACCATTAGCGATGGCAACATATTTGTTATTGGCTTCGAGTGTAACCGCAAAATTTTTCAGTGTGTCTGCCACACTGGTGCTGGTTCCGGGAGCAACACCGATATTAAGTGTTACACCGGCAGGAACATCAATAAAAGATGTAGCTGTCCGGAAGGCGAAATTGTCAAGTAATCTGTCGCCATTTACATATATGTCAACAGATGCCGCGGCGGGGTCTGCAGCGTTGTGAATTACCTGCAGTCTTGCAGTTTGCGCAAAAATTGATACCGACAGGAACATGAGTGCAAGCATAAGCTTCATTGACTTTAACATCGTATCTCCGTTTGTTTAATGAATTAATGTTTGAACATATATCATCAAATACCGTGCCAATATAATTCCTGTCGGGTATTATATCGGATAACGGTTTTAACGAAGAATAATTGGAGAATTGACGCGAACGAAATTCGCACCACGCGAACGAAATTCGTTAGAAGTTCACCCGGAGGTTGATGCGGTTGAGGCCTGGCACAAGTGTCACCCGGGAATTTGCGGGCTCAAACAGCCCGGAAAAGAAGATAAGATCGATCTGGGTATAGAGCCACGTGGCCGCGAATAAACCCCAGGAAATGTTGCGGATGTTGTAGTCCCTGTTAAATGCCGCATAGCGGTCTTCAATCTTAAGCGGGTCGAACTCACTTAGATATTCCTTCTCTGAATTGGCAGCCGCCACTGAGAAAACAACCGCCGACGCAAGCGAAAGGGCTGAAACCCCCATTAATATCCACGATTTTGTGCGGTCACGGTAAAAGTGGCCCAAACCGGGCAAAAGGATCGATTTAACCAGATCCCCCTTTTCAACGGAGAAATCCGGGTAAACCGTGGTAATTACCCGCACAGTATCTCGTGCCACCGGCACCGCAACCGGGGGAAGTTTGGAGATAAAATCGGCTTTTATCTCTTCGAAAAAGGCTATCAGCTTCGGTGATCTGGTTACGGGATCGAGATTGTGAATACGGTTTATTTTTAGAATTG
>JAEYUD010000269.1 GCA_023433685.1 Bacteroidota bacterium | reverse complement strand
CGCCACGGGTTCTTGTAAGTCCAATTATATTGGTCTACTGCGGAGCGTCAGCCGTGGATTTGGTCTGAAGGTCTTGATTTGAATCGATCATATCATCGATGTTGCTTATCCCGGCGATTCTTTCCGCGAGGGATTTGCCGTCGAGTTTATGAAATTGCAGAACTTCAAGCGGTGTACCGCACTCCGGGAATTCATCAAGCCCGAGTTTGATGAAAGTTCTTGAACCAAGATCATGGTTATCCACGAGGCTGTTCAGTATCCTGTCGCCAAGCCCACCGTAATTTGAGTGATCCTCAAGCACGAATATCTTGTTATAATCCATCACCAACTGTCCAACCCAGGTGGCATCCACATGATTAAGCCAGGGCATGTTTACCACTTTCAATCCGTATTCGATCTTGTCAAGGTAGTCAGCTGCCACGAGGGCTTCATGCAGCATTACGGGCCCGTAAGCGAAAAGCACGGCATCATTTCCTTTTGTCAGAACTGTACCTTTCCCTTTTTCGAACTTGTAATCCTCGGGCAGTGTGATTGTTTCGGGGGAGGGTCCAATATTCAGGCGTATCACGCAGACATCATCTTCGGAATTGATGGCGTATTCAGTTACGAGTCTGGTCTCTTGCGCGTTACACGGTTGCATTATCGTCGCGTTTGGAAGAGCACCGAAAAGTGAAATATCACGCACGCTTTGGTGTGATTTCCCCGGACCTGCCGGAATCATTCCCGAGAAGTGGCAAGTATAAACGATCTTCCTTTTTTCGGTCGAATTGTTGTATATCTGCTCATTCGCTCTGGCTGAAAGAAAACTCGCGAACGTATTCACCACAGGGATGAGTCCCATCCGTGCCAGCCCCCCTGCCATTGAGACCATATCCTGTTCGGCAATGCCGTTCTCAATGAAACGGGCAGGGTAAGTATTCTCGAATTTTCTTAACTTGCAGTCCGCGGAGAGATCGCCATCAAGAACTATGATCTTTTCATTCGATTTGGCGAGCTCAACAAGGGTGTCACCGTATGCTTCAGTGACAAATTCCTTTGTTGATTTTGAGGCGGGAGCGCTTTCAACATCAAATACGGGAAGTTCAACCGGATCCAGTCCAAGTTCCGCGACCAGATTTTCTATCTTTTCCTTAAGTTCTCTCAATCCTGCTTTGAAAGTGGTATCATCGGGAGCGCCGGAGTGCCATTTATAGAATGCCTTGCCCGTCTCAGGGTCGGAAACCGGGGCTTCCATAAAGCTTATGCCCTTACCCTTGATCGTATCGGCGATGATCATTTTGGGTTTGTCATTGATCGATTCGAGTTTTGTGAAAGTATCATGCAGCTTTTGGAAATCGTGACCATCTATCTTTTCAACGTGCCAGCCAAACGCGCTGATCTTTTCTGTGAGGTCTTCAATATTGTTAACATCCTTAACAAGCATGTCCGTCTGATACTTGTTATGATCGATAATGGCGGTAACATTGTTAACCTTCTGGTGGGCGGTTGACTGGAGTGACTCGTATATCTGTCCTTCCTGGAACTCACCGTCACCGGTCAGAACAAACACTTTCCCTTCTGAACCGAGATACTGCTTTGCCCACGCCATCCCTTTAGCTTTTGAGATACCCATTCCGAGAGAACCTGTAGAGGCCTCAACACCGGGGATACGGACTTCAGGGTGGCCATCAAGACCGTTGAGCCTGCGGAGCATAAGAGCCTGCTCCTCTTCAAGAACTCCGAGTGCATAAAGTAGAGAGTAGAAACCGGGAACGTCGTGTCCCTTGGAAGAAAAATAGATATCCCGGTCGGGTGAGTCGAGCCCCACTTCCAAAACATTTAATTTTCGTAGATAGAGGAAGGTTATGATGTCCGCGGCAGAGAAGCTGCTGCCGAGATGGCCCGAACCGGCCTTTTTTACCATGATAAATGTGTTGTACCTGCACATATCCGCGAAGAGCTGTAGATCCTTGAAGTCGTCACGCCCCAAAGCCCTGACGCGGTCAAATTCTGACCGCGGAATTAAGCTGAACATTTATTCTCCATTTGAATTGAAGATTTAGAATCGATAAAAATTACAATTTTCAAGCATCAAAGTTAACTAAAACCATCTGTAAAACGGTGTGAACTGTTTGTTAACTTTTCCGGGGGAACATAAATCACCCCAAAAAGTATAAGCAGGTAGAATTAAAACGGAGAATTAGAATGAAAAAGATACTTACAAGCTTCATGGTGTTTCTTCTCTTGACCACCGCGATATTTTCAAACTCGATGGACAAGAAAAGAAATGTCAAGAAGATCAATCTCGCGATACTTCTGGATACCAGTAACAGTATGGATGGACTAATCAACCAGGCACGTCAGGAGCTGTGGCGGATAGTTAATGAAATGGCAGCGATATCGAAAGACCTTCCAGATACAAAACTTGAGATGAACATTTCCCTGTTTGAATATGGAAATGACGGACTTCCACCAGCGGGGCAGTACATCAGGATGGTTGACTCACTAAGTCAGGACCTTGACAGGGTTTCAGAACATCTATTTGGCTTGGTCACGAACGGTGGAGCAGAATATTGTGGCGCGGTTATCGATCAGGCTCTGCAAAAACTGAGCTGGGAACGTGGTGAGGATGCTGTTAATGTAATAATAATCGCGGGCAACGAGCCCTTTAATCAAGGCATAGTAGACTACAAGATGGTATGCAAGAAAGCAGCCGCCCTTGGGATTAAAGTTAACACGATATATTGTGGCAACCCGGATAATGAAGAAGCAAAGACATGGAAAGACGGTGCCTTCCTCGGCAAGGGAACTTTCATGTTTATCGATCAGAACCTTGCTGCCGAAGAGCGCCCCACGCCTTACGACTCGGTCATGATCCAGCTCAACAACGAGTTGAACGGTACATACCTCTACTTCTCAAAATCAGGTAAAGAAGCAAAAATGAGGCAGGAGAAAGAGGATAACAACGCGCTTATGTCAGCCCCGAGTGCCGCGGTTCAAAGAGCCGGCGCGAAGGCTACTGAGTTTTACAACAATTCAACCTGGGATCTCGTTGATGCATCCAAGGAAGAGGGGTTCAACATTAAGGAGATTAAAACTGCTGACCTGCCCGATGAGTTAAAAGGAATGACAGAAGATCAAATTAAAACGCTCATCGGAAAATATGATTCAGCGAGGGAGAAGATCAAGTCAGAGATAAAGAAATATGAGAAATTGCGCAATGAATATCTTGCGCTGGTTGACAGCGATGCCGGCAAAAAGACATTCGGCAACATGATGATTCAATCGATCAAAACAGAACTTGGACTAAAATGAAAGCCTTTTTCAAACTGATGCTCCTGATGATATTAGCCGTACCCGAAATATTCGGGGACGGCTTTATCATCATTCCCGATCCGCCAATGCCTCACCCGAGGCCCGGCTGGCGCGACCCATTCCCGCTCGAGGTTAAATACCATGACGTTAAGGTAACCATTGACGGCTTGATTGCCAGAACCAAAATTGATCAGGTTTTCTATAACCCCCTGGATCAAAGACTTGAAGGTCAGTACATCTTTCCGATACCCGAAGGGGCGATAATCACAGGTTTCAAGATGTACGTGAACGGCAAGGAGTACAAGGCGGAACTGCTCGATGCTGAACAGGCGAAGAAACTTTATCAGGATATCGTGGCGAAAAGCAAGGATCCCGCCCTATTAGAGTATACCGGACGGAACATTTACACACTTAAGATATTTCCGATAGAACCGCGATCAGAACGGAAAATTGAGATCGAGTACCTTCAAAATCTCGATTATGACAACGGTGTGGTGCGGTATCTTTACCCGCTGAACACTGAAAAATTCTCATCGAAACCTCTCGACAAGGTTTCAATAACCACAGACATAAAATCGAAGAACCGGATACTCAGTATTTATTCACCAACCCATGAGACAAAGCCGGTAAGGGTTGACGACAATCATTTCACCGCCACTTATGAAGAAAAAGGTGTGAAACCTGATAAAGACTATCTCCTCGTTATTAACACCACCCAAAAGGGAAGTGTTGCCGATCTGATGGTCTGGAAAGGTGACGATGAGAAGGAGTTCTTTCTGCTGACCTTCTCACCTGATGACAAGGAATTCGTTTCAGAATACGTCCCTAAAGACGTGGTGTTCGTGCTCGATGTTTCGGGAAGCATGGCAGGTGAGAAACTTGAAGCCGCTCAACAGGCTTTGGTTTACTGCATCAGCCGGTTGAAAGATAACGACAATTTCCAGGTGATCAAGTTTGGAACACAAGCTGAAAAAGTATTCACTTCGCTGAAAAAGGCAGACGCCAACGCAAAAAAGGATGCCGAAGCAAAAGTGAAAAAATTTGAAGCCATAGGCGGTACAAATATTGAGGAGGCGCTTAAACTCGCCCTCTCCGAGAAGACAACAGAGGGCAGACCTTACTATGTGGTCTTCATAACCGACGGCAAACCGACCATCGGTGAACGCGATGAAGCCAAACTTGCCAGTAAACTTGATTCGACCCTGATCAAAGGAAAACGGATTTTTACTTTCGGTGTTGGTTATGACATCAATATCCACCTTCTTGACAAGATTGCAATGAAAACCGGTGGTATAAGGAATTACTCACCGCCTAACAGTGAAGTTGAAGTGAATATAAGCAGTTTCTTCAGTAAGATTGAATCACCTGTTTTAACTGATGTTACCATCACGGGTTCAACGGGCCTTGCCTTGAAGCTGACATATCCAAATGAAAAAGTGGATATTTACAAGGGAAGTCTGGTAACCTTCACCGGCTTGTACGAAGGAAGTGGCAGCTTCATTATCTCGGGTACCAGGAGCGGTAAAAAGTTTAGTTTTGACGTACCAG
>JAEYUD010000255.1 GCA_023433685.1 Bacteroidota bacterium | reverse complement strand
AGGCAGGAATCCAAACCTGAACCTGTAACCAGGCAGGATAACCGCGACAAAGACCGTGACCGTGATCGTGGCAGGGACCGCGAAAAACGTAATGTCCGCGAACCGTATAAACCTGCCGACAGGCAGCAATCTGCTCAGCAGACAACTCAAGCACCAAGATCAAGGTATAAAACAAACTTCAACAAAGTTTCGATCGTGGTGCCGCTCTACAACGAAGATGAGTCGCTGATCCATCTCGCCAACGAGATCAAATCCGCATTCAGGGATCTACCGATCCAGGGCGAGGTTATCTTCGTTGACGATGGTTCATCCGATAAATCGCTCCGGATCATCAAAGATATATGCAGAACCGACCAACGGTTCAGATACATCAGCTTTCAGATGAACTACGGGAAATCAGCAGCGCTTAACATGGGCTTCCGCGCCGCCAAAGGTGACGTGGTGATCACTATGGATGCCGACCTTCAGGATGACCCTCACGAAATCCCCAACCTCCTCAAAAAACTTGATGAAGGTTACGATATGGTCTCCGGCTGGAAGAAAAAACGCTACGACCCGTTCATCAAAAAGTACACATCGAAGCTCTTTAACTTCGTTACTGCCACGATGAGCGGAATTAAGCTGCACGATTTCAACTGTGGACTTAAAGCCTACCGCAAAAACGTGGTTGACAACCTCACCATATATGGCGAAATGCACAGGTATATACCGATTCTCGCGAAGTGGAAAGGTTTTACTGTTACAGAGCTCGTGGTTAAACACAGCCCAAGAAAGTATGGAGTGACCAAATTCGGTGCCTCCAGATTCTTCAAAGGCTTTGTCGATCTTATCACCGTTACTTTTATCACACGCTACATAAAGCGCCCGATGCACCTCTTCGGTTTCTTCGGCGCGCTCGCGTTCCTGCTCGGCTTCGCGATCAACGGATACCTCTCTTATGAGTGGATATTCGAACAGCAGTCACTAAGCAACCGCCCACTCCTTCAGCTTGGAATGCTTCTGATGATCGTTGGTGTCCAGTTCTTTACAACAGGGCTCCTCGGCGAGATGATCGTGCACAACTTCCAGACAGAGAAGGAATATTCGATAAAAGAAACAAATACCCGCGGATAAAGAATGCACTACGATCCAGTTAAGAACGTTTTCGCCGCGGTTATTAATAAACTGCCTTTCACGAGAGTCTTGTTCTACAAGACTCTCGACCTCATGTTCCTCCGCTCATGGTACGTAAGACGCGAACTTAAAAAGCTCAGAGATACCGCCGGAAGTAAACCCCTCGAAATTTACGATGCCGGAAGCGGTTTCGGTCAGTATACATGGTTCATGTCGAAAAACCTTACCCCCTGCAACATTTACTCTGTCGACGTAAAAGCCGACTGGATGGATGACTGCCGTAAATTTTTCGGAAGTGCCGGCGTAAAGCATGTTACTTTTGGTGTTGAAGACCTCACACAGATAAACCATGAAGAGAAGTTCGATCTTATCGTCTGCGTCGACGTTATGGAACATATCGCTGACGACGTAACGGTTTTCAAAAACTTCTACCGTGCCCTAAAGCCGGGCGGTCATGTGCTGATAAACTCACCCTCGATCTATGGCGGAAGTGACGTCCACGAAGATGACGACGAAAGTTTTATCGGCGAACACGCGCGCGATGGCTACTCAAAAGAGGAACTGACCGAGAAAATGTCTCCCCTCGGGTTCGAACTTTATCAGTCAAAGTATACCTATGGATGGTGGGGTGACAAGGCCTGGAGGCTGGGTATCAAGTATCCGATGCTTATGCTGAACGCTTCAAAGGCGTTCTTCATCCTGCTCCCTTTCTACTACCTGTTCACTCTTCTTCCGGTGCTTTTCATGATGTCCGCGGATTACTCTTCGGATAATGAAAAAGGCTCGGGTATCAACTATATAGCTTTCAAGAAGAAATAACCGATTTTTTACCGGAGATTTAATGGCAAAAAAGACACAGCAGTCAGTTAAGGAACTCAGAAAAAAAGAGAAGGTGGCAACCGGGATCGATCTCGACGCGAAATTTCCCGCGAAGTATATCAATCTTTCGGTCATCGGACTCTCCATTCTTATATTCCTTTTGTTCCTTTCCCCTCTTTTCTTCCAGGGGAAGATATTCCAGTCGGGCGATATAATTGCCTCTGAAAGTGCCACTTCATACCTGGCAAAAGACCGTGAAGGATTCACACTATGGAATCCCTACATCTTCACAGGTATGCCTGCCTACGCCCTTTCCGTGGGATACACCTGGTTCAACCTGATCTATGTAGGCCTTACTGCCGTGAGAGAATCGTTTACCGGTATTTTCGGCAACGATTTCGTCCGTTGGGCTTTTTACCTGATCGTACTCACCATCACCACCTACTTCCTGATGAAGTCGATCACAAAAAACACGATGGTCTCACTTTTTACAGCGCTAAGCACTTCCCTTTCCACGGGAATTGTGGTCTTTCTCTACATTGGTCACGTAACAAAACTGACCTCGCTGGCATTTCTGCCTGTGATAATCCTGATGCTGCTTAAAAATCAGGAGAAGCTGAAACTGATCAATTTCTTCATCCTTACGATAGCGATGCAGCTTATCGTGCAGGGTTTTCACGTTCAGATAATCTTTTACATTCTTTTCTCGATCGGTATTTTTTATTTATTCCATATCGTCAGGTCACTTGTCAAAAAAGACAATGAAACCCTGAAGAACACTATTAAATCGGGGCTCGTATTCGCGGGGGCGGCTGCTATAGCGATAGCGATCCAGGCCGACAACCTGACTCAGATTTATGAGTACACCCCCCACTCAACCCGTGGAACAACGAGCATACTCGACAAATCCACCCAAAGCGGCGGCGCGGAAGACAAGAGCAAAGACTCTGAATATTATAAATATCACACCGACTGGTCGTTCTCACCCGGTGAAGTGATGACTTTCATTGTACCTTCGTGGTATGGCTTCGGAAATTCCGAACAGAATATTAATGGTCAGAACTACAAGGTAAACACCTATTTCGGTCAGATGCCCTTCGTTGATGTGGCAATGTACATGGGCGTGGTGGTATTCTTCCTTGCCCTCTTTGCAATGATAACAAGGTGGCGCGAGCCCTTTGTGATGTTTCTGACGATCCTGGTTGTGGTAACACTCATTCTTTCCTTCGGCAGGAATTTCCCGATCCTGTTCGACATGATGTTCAACTGGTTCCCGCAGTTTGACAAGTTCAGGGTGCCATCAATGTTCCTTGTAATACCGCAGATGTTCATGCCGATCCTCGCGGGACTTGGCCTCATGAAAATACTTGAACTCCGGAAAGAAAAGAACGTTTTCTACGAAAAATTAGTAATGAGCGCCGCGGGCGTTTTCTCCGTCCTTTTCGTTTTCACACTGCTCGGACGTGGTGGCATGGTATCATGGGTCGCCAAAAGATTCGCGACATCTGAAAAAGCCGCCCAATATCCACAGGAAGCAATTGCCACCGTCGGAAACCTTGCCGGTGAAATGTTCGCCAACGATGCAGTTATCAATTTTCTTATTATCGCGGTGGTATTCTGGATCGCGTGGTTCTTTATCAAAGGGCGGGTAACAGCACTGGTCTTCACTTCTGTGGTTGTCGTGCTGAGCGTTGCCGATCTTTGGAGAATTTCTTCAAGAGGTGCTGAATACACCGACCAGCCATCGAAGAGCACAGAGTTTGCCGAACCTTATTATATTAAAGCGATCAAGTCACAGAAACACGCTGAAACTGACCCCTACAGGATCATCAACCTGAAAATGGATGGTTCCAAGGGTTCGATACAGAGCAACGGAAACTTCAATGCCTACTTCCTCCTCGAGGATGTTTATGGCTACTCGGCTATCAAACCGAGACCATATCAGGACTTTCTTGATGTGCTCAAAACACCGGCCAATCAGACATTCCTGAACATGACCGGAACCCGCTACATCGTTCTCGATCAGCCCGGCATCCCTTTTGAAGGATGCGTGCCGGTTGCGATAGATACCACAAGTAAAACCTTTGTGCTCGAGAACAAGAAAGCCCTCCCAAGGCTCTTCTTCGTGAACCGGGTTGAGAAAAAGAAACCGCTTGAGTTCCTCGAAATGGTGCGCGACAACAAATTCGACCCCTCGGATGTGGCATTTGTTTCCGATCATGATGTGAAGGTTGCCCCGAAAGATTCAACTGTATCTCTGAAGATCACCAAATATACCGATGAAACCATCGAAGCCAACGTGACCACTTCAGGTGATAACTTCCTCGTGTTCAGCACCACTTACCACAAAAAAGGGTGGCATGCTTACGCGGATGACAAAGAAGTTGAGGTTATAAACACCAACCATAACTTTATGGGTATCGTGGTGCCGAAGGGAACCAAACACGTTAAATTCGAGTACGCCCCGGCGAGTTTCTTCATGGCGAAGTATCTTGCCCTCGGGCTCAGTTCGTTCGTTACCCTTGGACTTGTAATTACCCTCCTCCTCGGCTGGCTTAAATCGAGGAAAAAGGAAGAGGTTGCAGAACAGCACCAAAATTAATTTCGGATCGGAATCATTCAGGAAGTATTTCAAGAATACTTCCTGGATGTTCGCCGAAAGGGTTATCAAGCTTCTTTTTAGCTTCCTCATTGGTGTCATCCTCGTTAGATACCTTGGTCCCGAGCAGTTCGGGGTACTCTCTTATGCTGTAAGTTTCGCCCTCCTTTTCGCGAGTATCGCTAACTTTGGGCTCGAGAATATTCTCGTCCGCGAGCTTGTAAAATACCCCGAAGATAAAAACACCATACTCGGTTCCTCCTTCTTCCTCCGGATCGCTGGCTCAATTGCCGTGATTGTGATGACCTGGGTGGCAGTGAACATCAACGGCGAGGAAAGCAGCACCGCGGTTCTCATCTACATAATCACCATCGGCACGATATTTCAGTCGTTTCATGTGATCGATTTTTGGTTTCAGGCCAGGGTACAGGCGAAATATTCCGCATCCGTGCAGTCGTCGTCAACGCTCATTGCCTCGCTTTTAAGACTGCTGCTCATTGTTCTTTCCGCGGGTCTCGGCTGGTTCGCCTTCATGCAGGCCCTTGAGCCGGTTCTAATCGCCGCCGGCTTTGTAATAGTGTTCACGCTTCAAAAAGAAAACATCCTGAAGTGGCGCTTTAACAGGGAAGTGGCACTGCGCCTCTTCCGCGACTCGTGGCCACTTATACTCGCCGGGCTTGCGGTTTCAATATATATCCGCGTCGGACAGATATTCATTAAAAACATGCTCAGCAGTGAACAAAACGGCTACTTTGCCGCCGCGGTCAGGTTGTGCGAAGCATGGTATTTCATTCCGATGGCAATTTCAAGTTCACTCTTCCCGGCTATTGTAAACGCGAAAAGCATCAGCGAAGAGCTGTACAAATCGAGGATGCAGAAACTTTATGACCTGCTCGCTTTCATATCGATATCAATAGCTATACCCGTGACGTTCCTCTCGGAAGAGATCATCACGCTGCTTTTCGGGGCGAAGTTCCTACCCGCGGCACCGGTTCTTACCATTTACATCTGGGCCGGCACCGGTACATTTCTCGGGGTGGCGAGCTCGCAATACCTCGTGACAGAGAACCTCACGAAGGTCTCGTTCATGAGAACATTTATCGGACTGATTTTAAACGTTGTGCTGAACCTGATCTTCATCCCCATCTGGGGGATCACCGGCTCGGCAGTGGCAACTCTTGTTTCATACACAGCCGCCACTTTCGGTCTGGCGTTCCACCGCCCCTCAACTCACCAGGCTGTGATGATGATTAAAGCAATATTTATGGTAAACCTCTTTAAACTGGTTAAAGAAAAATGGCACTCCCACTCTCAAAACAAATAGCTACTGTTTTTAAACTTTTTACCGAGCCCAGGGTTCTTAAAGCCCTCCTTTCATTCAGGGTTATGGGATATCTTCACGATACAGGCTGGATCCGTTCACTAATGGCAGGATATCCCGTTGACGCGGATGGAAAAGCGATCCCATGGGTGACACTGAGTTTCTATGAGTTTATGAAGAACCGGATGAAAAAAGATTTTGATGTTTTCGAGTTCGGCTCGGGTAACTCCACACTTTGGTTTGCCGAACGGGTTAATACTGTTACAGCGATCGAACACGATAAAGACTGGTACAACAGGATGCAGCAGAACCTTCCGAAAAACGTGAAAGTGATTCTCTCACACGATAACAAAGACATCTATTCAAACGAACTTGTCAAACTCGACTACCACTTCGATATTATTACCGTTGATGCGAACCACCGGAATGAGTGCCTCTTCGTCGCCCCTGACCGTTTGAAAAAGGGTGGCGTTATCATCCTTGATGATTCAGAACGCGCGGAATACAGTCCCGGAATAATATCCCTGCTCGAAAAAGGGTTCAGAAAGATCGACTTCTACGGAATTGCCTCGGGATTTATACACCATAAGGCCACAACGGTCTTCTATAAAGATGACAATTGCCTCGGAATCTGACCAATGCCCTCAGATTTGAGAAAATGGCTCTACAGGCATTCCGGGCCGGTTCTTAAACCTGCTTCCCTGTTTTCCTGGTTCTTCTACTCAAGGTTCTCGGAGAAGATCAGACTGATAATCGGAAGTGGTGACACCCTCTACAAAGGGTGGTTCCCCACCGACATCAAAACCCTGGACCTGACACAAGAGAGTGACTTCCGGCTCTACTTCCAAAAGCGAAAGATCGATCTCGTTCTGGCTGAACATGTGCTCGAGCACCTTGAAACCGCCGATATTGAAGCCATGGCGCGTAATGTAAAAACCTGGGCAAATCCCGGTGTTAACATCCGTGTGGCTGTTCCTGACGGGTACCACCCTGATAAAGCTTATATCGACCACGTCCGCCCCGGCGGAACGGGTCCCGCTGCTGATGAACATAAACACCTTTTTAACTGTGATTCCCTCTCCGGGATATTTGAAAAATATGGCTACAAGGCAACATTGATCGAATTCTGGGATAAAGAAGGCGTTTTTCACTCGGTTTACAAAAACGGCGACGGTAAGGGACACATCAGAAGATGTTTCCTGAATCACAGGAAAAATAAAGACGGCAAGCCAAATTACACTTCACTGATAATCGATTTTTCACTATGAGCAACGCCCCTGTAGCACTTTTCGCATATAACCGCAGGAACATGGTTGAAGCAACCATCAGATCGCTTGCCCAGAATCATGGAGCAGCGGATACCGACCTTCACATCTACTCCGATGGGTGGAAGGGACCTTCCGGTGAACCCGCCGTGCGGGATGTGCGGGACTACCTGAAAACAGTTTCAGGATTCAGAAGTGTCACGATCCACGAAGCGGAAAAGAATCGCGGTCTCGGTCGCTCGATTATCGCGGGTGTCTCTGAAATGATCGAAAAATTTGGTGAAGTGATCGTGCTTGAAGATGATCTCCAACTCTCACCGTGGTTCCTTAAGTTCATGAACGACGGACTTGAAACCTACCGCCACTCCGAAAAGGTAGCATCAATACACGGATACCTGTATCCGGTTAAGGCGGCACTTCCTGAAACCTTCTTCATCAAAGGGGCTGACTGCCTTGGTTGGGCAACCTGGTCACGCGCGTGGAAACTCTTTAACAGCGATGCCAAATATCTATACGAAAGCATCCTCGAGAGGAAGCAGATGGATGAATTTAATTTCAATGGCGCGGCCTTCAAAGAGAAAATACTTCAGCGTGTCATCGCGGGCACCAACGACTCATGGGCGGTCAGGTGGGATGCCTCGATCTTCCTGAATGAGATGCTAACCCTCTACCCGGGAAGATCGCTCGTTCACCACATGGGGGCAGACGGAGCGGGCACAAACACAAAAAAAACCAGGAAACTTGATGTCTCAATCTCAACTGAGCCTGTAAAAGTCGGGAATATTGATGAGAGACAGTCGGATGAAGCATGGGAGGCGATAGGTAAATTTTATTTGTCTTTCAAGGCATATAATCCCTTTAAAAGAATTAAATTCTGTTTAAGATCAAAAAATTTAATTCCACCCCGGTAGAAACATGAAGAACATCCTGATCATCAGATTCAGCTCCCTCGGTGATGTCCTGCTCACAACACCGGTTATACGTTCACTCAAGAAACTGCTTCCTGAGTCGAATATCGACTACCTTGTAAAAGAGGAGAGCCTTGAAGTGCTGCAGCACAACCCCTGGCTCCGTGACGTCCATATTTACAAAGAGAACACCACGCTTCAGGCACTCACCCGCTCTGAATATGATCTTGTGATCGATCTGCAGAACAATATGAAGTCGATTAAACTTACATCAGGGATCGAGAAGGTGGTAAGATTTCACAAGTCGAATATTAAAAAATTCCTCCTTGTAAAGCTCAAACTGAACCTCCTCGAAGACATGCCTCAGATACCTGTAAGGTATGCCCTCTCGATCTCGAGAAGTGGATACCTCCCCGGTTTTAAACTCGATGATCAGGGGCTCGATCTCTTCTTCTCGAAGCATGAAACAGGACTCGATCCACGGAGGGATCACATCGCGATCGCCCCCGGCTCGAAGCACTTCACCAAAAGATGGCCTGAGTACCACTTCACAAAATTATGCAGGATGATCCTCGACTCAGGATACATACCGGTGCTGACAGGCGGAAATGACGACATGAAGATCTGTTCTGCCATTCAGGAAGCTGAACCACGGGTGATCAACAAGTGCACAGGAAACGACCTCTATGCCACAGCCTCTGTATTCGCTGACTGCAAGGCGGCGGTGACATGTGACTCCGGACTGATGCACGTGGCATGCGCGATGAAAACACCCGTGGTAGCGATCTTCGGCTCAACCGTTCAGGAATTTGGTTTTACCCCATACAAAAACAAAAGCATTGTTATTGAAAACGACAACCTTTCATGCCGGCCCTGCTCGCATATCGGCAAGAATTTTTGTCCACGGAAACATTTCAGGTGTCTGGCTGATATCCAGCCGGCTGATGTGTTTGAATCACTTTTCAGACTTGTAACAGAGGAGTAGGTTTGCTTCTTTTTCTCTACAACCTGCTGTTTATTCCTCTTTTTTCCGTAATGATGCGAGTAGCCGCGTTCTTCAACCCGAAGATAAAGCGGGGGCTTGACGGCAGGAAAGAGATACTGAAAACCACCCGGGAAAAAGTTGCCGGATTCGACCGTAAAAAGATGACGGTATGGTTTCATTCTTCTTCCCTCGGAGAGTTCGAGCAGGCAAAACCGATAATCGAACACCTTCAAAAAGAGGGGGGAGTGAATATATTCGTCACTTTTTTCTCCCCTTCAGGTTATGAGAACTCGGTTAAATACCCGCACGCCGACGCGGTCGCTTATCTTCCGGTTGATGCCCCTTCAATAGCAAAAAGCTTTATCTCGATAGTACAGCCATCCATCGCTATCTTCATGCGGTATGATATTTGGCCCAACTTCATACTCGCGCTTAAACAGCAGAAAGTACCCTCGTTCCTGGTTGACGCGACAATGCGCGACAATTCCCCCCGGCTAAATCCGCTGCTGCGTGGTTTCCATCACGATCTTTATTCAGCATTCAGCTACATTCTTACGATCTCGGAGGGGGATATGAACAATTTCCTCCGGTTCCGTCTCAATCGTGGGAAAGTCTTGAAAAGCGGTGACACCCGGTTCGACCGTGTGTATGAACGCGCGGTGATCGCGAGGGAGCGCAAACTGATCCGTGACGGACTGCTGGACGGCAAGAAAGTGATAGTCGCGGGAAGTATCTGGGAAGAAGATGAGGAAGTACTGCTTCCGACAGTTAAAAAACTGCTCGGATTTTACAAAGATGTGGTGGTGATCCTCGTTCCGCATGAGCCGACACTTCTCCATCTCGAGAAACTCGAAAACGAATTTGCCGGCTTGGAGCCAACCATCAGATTTTCGTTCCTGAACAGTTACAATGGCGAAAGGGTGATACTCGTCGATTCGATAGGCATCCTGATGACGCTCTATTTTTACGCGGATATCGCTTTTGTCGGCGGTAGTTTCAAGTCGAACGTCCATAATACCCTTGAAGCGGCAGTATACGGAATCCCTGTTGTCTTCGGTCCGAAGACCGGAAACTCTCAGGAAGCAGGTCAACTCGCTGACTCCGGCGGTGGCTTCATTGTGAAGACCAAAAAAGAGATGTACCGCGTTATGCGCACCCTCCTGACAGATGATCAGGCGAGGAATGAAGCCGGGGATAAAAGCCGCGACTTCGTTATGAAGAACACGGGTGCCACTTCAATTATAATGGAGAAGATCAGGGAAGTTATCAAACTCCCTTGATACCGTAACGCTCTTTCAGTATTGACACATGATGCTGAAGGTGACCTGCCAAAACATATAATATCGCGTTAACCGTGTTGTTGTGTCCGCTTGCAACGCCTCCCTTTACAACATCCTCTTCTGAAAAACTGTTGAACAGTATCAGGTTCGACTCCCTCAGGCTCTTGAACTCATTCAGGATCGAATCAAGCGATCTCTCATTGAACCTGCCCGCGGCTGTGAATTCATTTTCATCGTATCCCGGAAGCCCCTGCTTTTCACCGCGGGCGAAGCAAAGCGCGCGGTAACTGAATACCCTTTCGGTATCAACGCAGTGCCCGATAACTTCTTTAACTGTCCACTTCCCCGGAGCGTAGCTGTAAGCCTGTTGTTCGGGCGTTAGACCGGAGAGAAGGCCAAGCACTTCATCCTTCTGCTCCGCGAGTACATCGAGAATATGCTTTTGACGGTCGATGTGTTTTAAATAATTTTCATAATACGAGGGGAATTTTCCCTCAACCGGAAACGGTATTACTATTCGTTCTGCCATATCATAACCTTTGGTGTGATTCCTGAGCCTGCAACCCCGCGGAACATTGAAGAAGTAGTGAACATCAAGACGTAGTTGCCATCCTTGTCAATGGCTATTACCCCGCCATCTTCAGGATCAAGCACCTTCTCCATCACTTCCTTGCAGGCTTCCTGCAGGGTTAAACCTTTATATTCCATCAAAGCCGAAACCCTGAAGGCTACATTGTTTCTTATAAACTTTTCACCTTTCCCGGTGGCTGAAATGCCGAGGGTTTTGTTGTTGGCGTAAGTGCCCGCCCCGATAATGGGAGAATCGCCGACTCTACCCGGGAGTTTATTGTTAATCCCACCCGTTGAAGTGGCGGCAGCAAGATTCCCTTCCATATCGAGGGCTACTGCCCCAACCGTCCCTTTCGAATTGGCATTCTTCCACAGTTCGACATTCTTTGCCGTCAGGAAGTATGAACTGTCAACCATCTCAAGTCCATTCTGTGCGGCAACCCTTTCCGCCCCGTAACCTGTCATCATTACGTGTTTGGTTTTTTCCATCACGACACGGGCTGCTGAAACCGGATTTTTGATGTGCTCAACGGCTGATACCGAGCCTGCCATCAGGGTTTTGCCATCCATGATCGCCGCGTCAAGCTGAGCGATACCATCCTTGTTAAGAACGGCACCTTTTCCGGCGTTAAAGAGGGGGTCATCCTCCAGGAATTTTACAACTGCCTCAACCGCGTCGATGCTTTTGCCGCCATCTTTTAATATCTTCTCACCAATCGCCAGAGCCTTTGTAAGGCTTTCCCTGTATTGAGCTTTCAGTTCTTCGGGTGAATCGGGATTAAAGTACCCCGCGCCACCGTGAATCACGAGCATGTACTTCGGCTTCTCGCCGGTTCCACTCCCCCTCGTGCTGAATACCACCGTGAAAACTATCAGGGCAAGTGTTGAGAGAACAAGGAAAAACCTCCCTTTATTCATCATCTTCCTCCTCGATCGCGATCAGTTTTATATCATCGAGGAATGGGAACGCCTCCCTGGTTTTCTGTATGTGCTCAAGGTCTATCTCAATAACGCGGATATCCTCTTCATTGCCCATCATAACCACTTCTTCACCCATGGGCCCAAATACCGAACTGCAGCCGGGGTAGTTCAGTTTAGGGTCACTCCCCGTTCTGTTCACCGCAATGAAGTAGCACTGGTTTTCGATCGCCCTGGCCCTGCAAAGCGCCTTGTAATGCTCGATCCTCGCTTCGGGCCAATTGGCAATATTCACAAGCACTTCAACCCGGTCGAGCGCCATGAACCTGAAAAGCTCGGGGAAACGGAGATCATAACAGATCGAAAAACCAATATGGAAATCGGTCGCTTCATGATTGATATAGGCGAACCCGCCGGTGTAATGCTTCGATTCTTCTCCATAAGTGAAGGGGTGTATCTTCCTGTACTTGTCGTCAAGTTCCCCCTCCCGGTTTATGAACAGTAGTGTATTAAAAAATTTCTTCTTTCCTCGCTCGATCAGACCGGCAACCACATTTGTTTCGAATTGCTTCGCGACCGATGAAAAGAATGAAAAACTCTGCCCGTCAACATACTCGGCGAGGACGGAGGGGTTCATGCTGAATCCCGTTAAAGTCATTTCGGGGAATACTATCAGGTCGACCGGCCCCTGAAGGGTCTCAAGTTGTTTCCTGATCTTTGCCATGTTGGCTTCCTTGTTCTCCCACTCGGGTGAGTACTGGAAGAGTGCCACTCTTATAATTTCGCTCATTTTCCGGTTCCTGTTTCAAACAGTTTGTGTAAAATTATTCCTGCCGCCACCGCCACATTAAGCGATTCAGCACCTTTAACCCCCGGGATCTTAACGCGGGCATCCGCGAGTGAAGCCAGTTCCGGGAGTACTCCATGACTTTCACTGGAAAGTACAATAATTGTTTTTTCCGCTGGGTGGTATCTTTTAAGTTCAGTGCCCTCAAGTTCTGTTGTAACTACCGAATAACCGGTTTTTTTCAGCCCGGTGAGTTGTTCGATCCCTGTTTCAGGGTGAAAAACCCCTCTAAATACCGAACCCATCGATGACCTTACCACTTTGGGATTATAAACATCCACACATCCGGGTGAAAGGAGGATGTCACGGAAGCCGAACCAGTCGGCGGTCCTTATTATCGTTCCAAGGTTTCCGGGGTCGTTGATAGTGTCGAGATAAACAAGCACAGGTGAAGTCACGTTAACCGCTGAAGTGTGTGGCATCCTGAAATATCCGATCACCCCTTGAGTGTTAACGGTATCGCTGAGCCTTTCAAGTTCCTTCGCCTTCACTTCCTCAAATCTTATCGCTTTTTTCGAGGCGATGTTCAGGATATCCCGTATTTCATCCCGGACATCCGGTCTGAAAACGATAAGATCGCAGTGATACCTGCTTTTTACCCCTTCATCAACCTGTTTCACCCCTTCGGCAATAAAGAGCCGGGTTTCTTCCCGGTACTTCTTCACCTTTAAGGCGGAGAGATGTTTAAGTTCATTGGCACTGAGCATCTGAGAGTTTTTTAAACCTTTAGTTTTCGGGTTCACCCTGGGTTGAACGCTCGCTCAAAAGCTGATCGATGTATGACCAGGAGTAAATACCTGTGTCGTGTCCGTCTTTCCACCTGATCTGTATGGCATAGTCGCCAACAGGCGCGATAGCGGCAACTTTGAACATTTCGGGGGTTTCAATCGAGACGCGTTGTGGTTTGAAAGTTGTATAAAGTATCGTCTCACCTTTGCAGTTGGCGCACGGGCACTCATCTCTGAAATATTTGAGGTCAAACTCCGCTCTTCTTCCGTCTGCCCAGGCGAACTGGATCTTGCCGTCTTTTACCTGTATCTGTGATGGTTTCATATTAATCGTTTTTACTTTTGGTTCGATTGTAGATCAAATATATATTTAAACCTGAAAATTACTTAATTTATTCCTTAGATACCAAAAATATATAGAGATATCCAATGATGAAGAGATCGCTGCTGCTCTTGTTCTGCCTTGTGACCTTTGTTCAGGCTCAACCGATAACCTTCACCGACATCACATCAACTGTTACACTTCCTCCCGGTGTAAAACTGATCAAAGGTGAGAGAACCACCAATCCAAAGCTTAAACTTTGGTATTTCGACGTTGATATGAACCGCACGGATGTGGCGATCAAGCCGTACCTTCACCCGACAAGCAAGGAGGGGATCACAGCTTTTGTCCCCCGGATGGGAGCCTACGCGGGTATTAACGGCGGCTATTTTGATGTGAACTCAAGCGCCTCGTACTCAGCACTGATCGAACCCGGTGTGGTAAAGGCGAAAAACATCGCGACGGTCACAAGACCCTCCGGCATCTACTATTGCACCAGATCACTTTTTAGCTTCACTGACACACGTGAATTCGCGATCGACTGGATATACCACTGGGGCAATAGAACCCTTGATATTGTAAGGTACAGCTCTCCACTTCCAAACACACAGTCGGCACCTGCTCCGGCACCAGTTCAGGCAGCAGGCCAGCCTTATTATGAAATTCTCGCCGGAGTCGGCGGGGGCCCCACACTTGTGAAGAACGGCGCGGTTAATCTCACCTACGATCAGGAAGTCTTCTTCGGCTCAGGGGTGGGAAGCACAAACCGTGACCCACGTACTGCCCTCGGCTATACCGCCGACAAGCATGTGATCATGGTGGTGATCGATGGAAGACAAGCTGACAGTGAAGGTCTCTCCCTCCCCGAAACTGCCGATCTGATGATCTCACTCGGTTGCGTGGAAGCAATGAACCTCGATGGTGGAGGTTCTTCCCAGATGGCGATCGGCAGTCAGCTCGTTAATCTTCCTTTGGGTAGCACTTATCAACGTCCGGTTCCGACCATGCTCGCGATAGTAAGCCCTGACTCGATCAATCTTCTGCCACCGAATTTTTACTTGAGAAAGATCGATAATGCCGACTCAAACATTGTAAAAACCGGAACCTGGGCTGTTTCAAACATCTCCGGGTATTGGGGTACAACCCCCTCGATCTACGCCAACGCAGGAAACGGCGAAAGCACCGTAAAATGGAAAATGAGCATCCCCGCTCAGGCACAATATGATG
>JAEYUD010000253.1 GCA_023433685.1 Bacteroidota bacterium | reverse complement strand
GACAAACGGGGCGTGTACGGTAACACAACCTACATCGACCCGACCCGTGCCGATCTTAGTTTCGATTTCCCCCTTTCCGAGATAATTTTCGATTTTTACGACAAACTGAAGTCGATCTCCCGCGGCTACGCTTCATTCGATTATGAAGTGGTGGGCTACCGCGAGTCAGACCTGATCAAACTCGATATCCTCCTCAACGGTGAGGGAGTGGATGCCCTTTCTATGATCGTTCACCGCTCGAAATCATACGACTGGGGACGCAAGGTCTGTGACAAACTTAAAGACCTCATTCCGCGCCAGCTCTTCGAGATCTCCGTTCAGGCAGCCATCGGCACCAAGGTTATCGCCCGTGCCACTGTTAAAGCGATGCGCAAAAATGTTATCGCCAAATGCTACGGCGGCGACATATCCCGTAAGCGCAAACTCCTCGAAAAACAAAAAGAGGGTAAAAAGCGGATGAAGCAGGTCGGTAATGTCGAAATACCCCAGGAAGCTTTTTTGGCGGTTCTGCAGATTGAAGATTAATGTTAGCTATAAGTTATTAGCTATTAGCGATTAGTTATGAGATGTCCAAGTTCTAACATTTTTTTAATAATGCAGATCATGCTCCATGAATGGGTTTCACCTTTAGAGCAATGGCTTATTCCGCCGCGCCGAATAATAGCTAATAACTAATCGCTAATAGCTAATAACTAACAATCATTTTGTCCTCAAAAAAATTTTACACCCGCATAGCCCTTTTGCTGTTTCTGTTCCTGATGGGAGTGGTGACGATGCGGCTGTTTTTTATCTCCACTTTCAGAATTACCACTAATTCGATGGAAACTTCGCTTGAGGCGGGTGATTTTATTGTGGTGAACAAGTTTCTCTTCCCGCGGCAGGCACCGTTAATGATCCCCTTTTCCGAAATCGGCATTCCATTCACCGAATGGGAAGGGAGCGCGAAGCCCGTCAGGAATTCTGTGATCGTTTTCAAGTTTCCCGAGGGGAGGAAGGACGACCCCGCGAATCCGGCTTATGTTAAGCGACTTGTAGGCCTACCCGGTGATACAGTCGTAATAAAAGCAGGGGTGGTTTTCGTTAACGGGGTGAAACTTCCCCAGCCTTACGGACTTAAAAAGGGGAAAATAAAAGCCGAGGATGACAACAACTCGCAACTCTTCCCTGGTGATGAGAATTGGAATGAAGACTGGTATGGTCCACTTTACATTCCGAAAAAAGGTGACACCATTTCCCTCAATATCTCAACTTTTACGCAATGGGAGGATGTGATAAGAGGAGAGCAGGGCGACACTTCCTTAATTGTTCAGGGGCATGATCTCATGCTGAACGGCAAGAGAATAAACAGTTATATTGTTCAAAAAGATTACTTTTTTGTAATGGGCGACAACCGCGACAACAGCCTCGACAGCAGATATTGGGGCTACGTTCCCTACGATTATCTTATCGGCGAAGTGTCGTTCATATACTGGTCGGTCGATCCCTTCGCCACAGGTCTAACATCATGGTTACGCTTCAACCGGTTCTTTAAAGTGGTGGATTAGGGCTAATAAACCGCCAAGCACGCAGAGGTCGCAAAGAGGGGGTGTGTGTTGAACGATTTTCCCCTATATTTGCGGTAACAGACTAACAAGGTTTCGCAAAACAATGAAGCAACTACCTTTAGGAATACAGAGTTTCGAAAAGCTTATCCTCGGCGATAATCTTTATGTGGATAAGACCACCCTCATCTCGGACATTGTAAAAAATTTCCACTATGTATTCCTTTCCCGCCCCCGGAGATTCGGCAAATCCCTTCTGATATCTGTAATTGAGGAGTATTTTAGAGGGAACAAAGAGCTGTTCAAAGGTCTGGCCATCCATAATGATGAAACTTGGGAGAGACATCCGATAATACGGCTTGATCTTTCCAACATGTCCACCGAAAGTGAAAGTCAGTTCAGAGCATCTTTCCTCCGCAGGCTGGAGACCATCGCTTCGCATAATTGTATAGAACTGTCGGTTGATGACGAGGCTGAGTACTTTTCTTCACTGATCGAAGCCCTTGCTCAAAAGTACGGCAGGGGTGTGGTTATACTGATCGACGAATACGACAAGCCAATAACCGACCATCTTGATAATATCCCCCTCGCCGAAAGAATGCGCGATTTTCTTAAATCGATCTTCGTTAGATTTAAAGGGAATGACGAGCACATCAGGTTCGTATTTATTACCGGGGTAAGCAAATTCGCCAAGGTATCACTTTTCTCAGGAATGAACCAGATATCAGATATCTCGATGTACGAGAAGTACTCAACCTTGCTCGGATATACCGAAGAGGAACTGAGATCTTACTTTGCCGGTCACATCAACCAACTCGCGAAGAAAAAAGAGGTTGCCGAGGATGAATTGCTTCGGGAAATAAAACACTGGTATAACGGTTACAGTTGGGATGCGGAAAACAGGGTTTACAACCCTTTCTCAATACTGAACCTGTTTCAGTCGATGCGGTTTGATAATTACTGGTTCAGCACCGGTACACCGGCGCATCTGGTTCAGGTAATGCGTGGGATCAATTTTGATGTTAAGCTCCTACAAAATGCCGAGGCAAACATTCTTACATTTGATTCAAGCAGTCTCGACAGGATCGATCCCGTCAACCTTCTGTTTCAAACCGGGTATTTAACGATCAGCGAGAGAAGAAATCTTTACCAGATCGAGGAGTACCTTCTGAACTTCCCGAATTTTGAAGTGGAAACCTCATTTTACAGTTACCTCCTCGGTGAAATTTCCCAAACACAGGCTTATGAAGCTTTATCTATAGCCCTCAAGCTACGAAGTGCCTTGGATACAGGTGATGAGAAAAATTTCGAAATCATTCTGACAACACTCCTCGCACAGATCCCGTCAAATCTGATCATCGGGGAGGAGAGGTTTTTCCATTCCCTGTTTATAATGATCATGTATCTCACCGGAATCGGGATCGAGTCCGAAATCAACACGAATACCGGAAGAATCGACGGTGTGATTGAGTTTTCGGATAAGATCTATATTGTGGAGTTCAAGTACAATCTCCCCCCTGAAGAAGGATTGAAACAGATACTCAGAAAGAAATACTACGAGAAATATCTCACCAGGTCTAAAGCTGTAATACTGCTTGGTGTTGGTTTTTCACGGGAAGCAGTGAAGACGGCGTTTTTGAAGGATGAAGGATGAGGGTTGAGGGATGAAGGATGATGTATGAAGGATGAAATTTTTTCGACTCATCAACCGCGAACACTCCCCCCAATTAGAGACTAAATTCACCCTTAACAGGCACACGACAAATCATTATATTTAGACCGTAATTTAGTGGTTCCTTAACTCGGTTAATCAGGTTTTCTTATGAAGATTATCTTTTCTCTATTGGTCGTTCTGTTCACGCTTTCCTTTCCCCTCTCCGCCCAGAACAATTACATGGTTTTTCTTAAGCAGAAGGGGCAAAGCGGCTCTTTCACCCCCGGTTCGGTACTGTGGGATCTGGCGGTTTCATCGCTATCTTCCAAGAGCATCGAGAGAAGGATAAAGCATCTCGGCACGGGAAATGAAGTGTCGCCTGAAGACATTCCCGTATCATCTGAATACCTCGCTAAACTTGAATCAACGGGAGCACGACTCCGCTGGGTTCTGAAGTGGTTCGACTGCGTCTCCCTCACCGCTGACGCCCAAACAATTGAAAAGATCAAACAGCTCGATTTCGTGGCGCATGTCCGTCCCGTGATAAAGATCCGTGTACCTTACGAGTTTAACACAACACCACTTCCCCTGAACGAAGACCTCCTGGCCGATGCAGCATCTGTCATACCTCATACTTCAAACATCATACCTCATACTTCAAACAGTCTACTTCACAGTTCACAGTTCACAGTTCACACTTCCTCTGATGCCGATCAAAAACTGTACGGCGGCTCCTTCATTCAATACAACATATCGGGTGTGCCCGAGGTGAATAAAATGGGTGGTAAGGGGAAGGGTATAAGGATCGGTGTTCTCGATTCCGGTTTCGACTGGCAGAAACACGAGGCGCTTAAGACCCGCAAGGTAATTGCTGAATACGATTTTGTTAAAAAGGATAAAATAACTGCAAACCAGGAAGGTGACCCATTCTCACAGCATAACCACGGCACATTCTGCTTCTCGGTTTGTGGTGGTTACTTTGAAGGAAAGTTGGTAGGTCCCGCTCATGAAGCGGAATTTGTTCTCGCGAAAACAGAAAATACCGAGTATGAAAGAATGGTTGAGGAAGACAACTACGCCGCTGCCATCATGTTCATGGACAGCATGGGCGTTGACATAACCACCAGTTCGCTTGGTTACACCGTTTTTGATGATACCACTTACAGATATGAAGACCTGACCGGCGACAAGGCAGTCTGCACCAAGGCGATCAACTATGCCTTCTCAAAAGGGATTCTCACATTCACCGCGGCAGGAAACTCGGCAAATGATCCCTGGTATTACGTTTCAACCCCCGGTGATGGAACATACGCCCTCGCTATCGGAGCGGTAACCAAAAACCGGGAAATAGCCGATTTCTCATCAGGTGGGCCCACGGCTGACGGCAGAATAAAGCCCGATTTCTCCGCGGCGGGTGTCAGCGTGCTGGGAGCACTGGCATCTTCAAAGAACAAGTTTGAGCGCTCAAACGGAACATCCGCTGCCACCCCGATCGCGGCGGGTATCGCAGGGCAGTTGCTCTCACTCTTTCCACATTTGAAGAACACACAGGCAAGGTTCATCCTGCGCTACACTTCCGACCAAAGGATGCTCGCCGATAACCTATATGGCTACGGTCTGGTCTCTTCGCTTGAAGCGGTTACACATCCAAATATCGAAGTGGTAAAGCAGGGTAAACTAAAGATACACAAGCGATTCAAAGATGAAGTGAGGGCTAAAAGCGTTTATCTTGTTTTCAAGACGGGATATAAAACCACAGAACGGGTGAAAATGGACAAGGTGGACGATAACTATTATACTGTTACACTTCCTGATGCAGCGATCAAAGAGGTGTTTCAGTTCACTTTTGACGCGGGTGAGAAAAACAGCGGCGTAAACTTCCCCTCAAGCGGAAGAAGTTACTACATCATCCCCGGAAATCTGAACGTTTTTATTGATACCCCGACCGGTTTGTCACTTAATCAGTTCGTGAAAGAACGCGTTGCCAAATTCACCGGCGTTAATCCACGCATCTTTACAAAGTTCAAGAATGGTGCCAAATCAACCGTGATCGTGATTACGGATATCTCCGGCAAGAAAATAGTTGAGATGTCCGTAACCGACCAGTTATATGATAACCGCCTCATCTGGGATGGCCGCGATGCGAACCATAAACGTGTTCCGATGGGTCTCTATACCTCCACTGTATATATCGATGGAAGACCAAGCTCCCGGCAGATCTTTTTGCGGAAGTAAGTACTTGCTGGATTTGGTGGAGTGAGAGCACCGAAACTTCTCTCACTCCGCCTTTAAGAAGAGTTATCTCCCCACCATTATGAACGCCCCCCAATAGTAAGGTTTGGGGTACTGTTTCATCAGTTGAAGTTGTGCCTGACGGAGCGCCAAAGATTTCCCCATTCCATTGGCATAGTTAGTGACAAATTTTATCATCAGGTCGCGGGTGGCATTGTCATCCACTTTCCAAAGGCTCATAAGTACCGAACGTGCACCCGCGCTGAGGAAACCACGCTGAAGCCCGAACACCCCCTCGCCATTATTTACTTCACCGAGACCTGTCTCGCAGGCAGAAAGAATTACTATATCCGTACCGATCAGATCAAGCTGCGCTGCTTCGAACGCGGTCAGTATACCATTCTCCGGGAATTTTTCCCTTACCGCTTCGGGCGAATTGAGGTATGATTCAGCACCCGAGAGGAAAAGTCCACTCCGCAGCATGGGGTTTTCAGATGCCTTCTTCGCTTCGGCGCCCATCAGGAAGCTCTCCTTGTAGTCAGCTTTTGGCATTGAAGCGAAGAACCCGTGTGTCGAAATTGAGAGAATGGTGGGAGCTTTCACATTTTTAATATTGGATTCGCTCGCATTATCGTAAAGAAGTGATTCCACCTCCCAGCCTGCTTTTCGCAACTCTTCGGAAGTTGTGAGAGCCTCTTCTTTAGTACCCGGCAGCATCTGCAACTGATAGTTTTGTATGGCGCCGGTATTCACCCACACTTCCCTGCTGACCGCGGGGGTTTTATCCGGTGAATTTTCCGCGACCATACTATCCAGGCTAAGGTTGTAGTTCGGGTAACCGGCCATCACCGCGGTTTTTTGTGATGACGTTCCGCTCCCCGTTCTGGCAAGTTCAGTGGGACTGGAGAGGTAAACAAACTCATACTCCTCTATCAGGTATTTACCCGTTTTAGGGTTTTTGATCGTTCCAAAATTCACTTTGTAAAACTCACCGTCAAGACTCAGATAGATCCTGTTGACCCCGTTCAGATTTTTGATCAGAGGCGCAAAAAGCTCTGTATAGAAATCGATCGGATTGCCTTTCCCGTCACTCAGATCGATTACTTTATCATCATCTGGATCAGTTGATATGGCACCACCTCCCTCCTGATTCACGCGATTCAGGGCGGGAATTACAACTGTGTCGATGTAGTTACCGTCCTTAAACTCATAATAGGCCGGTTCACCGGATGTGTCTTTTTTTGTGATAAAAACCGCGTATTTGTTTTTATCGAACACAGCGGTTTCGGTCCATTTTTTATCGAACCAGGGAAATTTTAAGATATCGATAATGGCTTCGTCAGGTTTCAGACGGTTTTTTATATCCTCCCATCTGATCTCACTCACCATCACAAAATCCTTGAATGTTGATGAGCGGTCTGCCATGGTTTTCTCTATCTGAGTTGCCACTTCCTCCAGTGAGTCAAGGTCATAGCCCGATCTTGCTCTCTCTGTTTCAGATTTTGAATAGAGGTCAGAGATAATCTTTTTGATCTTCAGTAGCTGTGAATAGAGTGAATTCAGGATGGAATCTTTTGCCGAATTGATAAATGTCCTGGTATTAACCGAAGAATTAAGTATCAAACCTTTTCTGAAGAGCAATTTTTCATAGATCGACTTCCTTCCCGGGGCATTTCCTGAAGAAATGGCATTCAGTGTAAAGTCGTAAAATATACCATATTTATTTACCAATCTCGATTTTTCGGCTTCACTAAGCCCGGTGAAAGAAGATTTTAAGTATTTGTTAGCGAGTGTGAGCGACTTGTCAAGAAGTGGAATGGCCTCCGGTATCCTTCCGGTGACCGAGTATAAACTTCCGAGAATAAACATAGAGTTGATGCAATCGGGGTTGCTCTCTCCAAGAACTTTCACCCGGCTCTGCATCACTTCTTTAAACACGGCCTCTGCTTTTTGATAATCACCTGCGAGATAATAAAGAACGCCAAGATTACTGTAGACCTGCAAATAGTCGGGATGTTGATCCCCGACCTTCTGCTTGTAAAATTTCAGAGTTGCCGTGAAGAGCGAGTCAGCCTTGCGATACTCACCTTGTGTCGAGTAGATCTGCGCGAGATTTTGCCTCGTAAGGTTATAGAGTTGATGCTCCTCACCGTAAGCCTTTTTATAGATATCGAGCGCGTCCAGCAATAAAGGAGTAACTTTTCCGAAATCTTTGGTTGAGTAATAGACAGATGCCAGATTATTCAGTGCCTGGGCATATTGTGGATGTGCAGCCCCAAACAATTTTTTCCTGATCTTCACGGCTTTTAACAGAAGTTCTTCAGCCTTCGGGTAGTTGCCAAGGTCGTTGTACAAAACCCCCAGGTTCATGATGCTCACTGAATATTCTTCACTGTTTTCGCCATACTTATCCTTCCATATCTGAGAAGCTTTCATAAAATACTTTTCAGCCTGGGTCACGTTACCAATATACCGGTAAAGCATCGCGGCGCCGTTCAATTGCTGAGCATAATTCACATCATTTTCCCCCAGCTCCCTTTTGTATATCTCGAGCACTTGTATGAAAAGCTGTTCAGCTTTATCGTATTCACCAATATCCCGATAGAGTGTTGCAAGGTTGCTCAGACCATATCCATAATAGATGTGGTTCACTCCAAAAACTTCCATGAAGATATCCCGGGCATCGAGGAGCAGTTTTTCGGTGAGTTTATAGTCCTGTTTTAGATACTCCACCACAGCTAATTTTGTGATGCCGTCGCCATACTGCTGACTGTTGAATCCATAAATGTCGAGATAAATCGCGTTTGCTTCACGGTAAAGTATCTCAGTCATCTGCAGGTCGTTCAAAGTCTGATATGCCTCACCAAGGGCACTACTGAGCGAGGCATAAGTTTCATCTTCGCCGTTCTCATAATTTTCCCTGACCCTTGTGACAAGTTTTATGGTTTTATTTGGTGAGGAAGTGGCGTTGTATGAATAAGCCGCAATCAGAACTGAATTATAGTAACCGGTTTCAAATTCTTCATCTTCTTCAAATGACGCGATAGCTTTTTCAGCATTCATTATGGCGTTTGTGTAGTTACCGCCTCTATACGCTTCGAGGGCTGATTCATAATAATCTTCCGCGGATTGCGGGAGCACTTCGATCGAAAAAAACAGAATAAATAGCAGAACGGGCCTTGCATTCATTGTAGTGCCTTTTTTTAATTTCTAATTGCCACGCGATTTACGGATGGTAAAAGTAAAAGTTGAAATTTCTTCACTTCCCGGGGAGGTCAATGATCCACGGTTCAGAAAACCATCATCCATCTTCATCACTTCTTCGAGTATCGAGTTGCTGCCATGATAAACCCCCGGGTTATCACCGGCCGACCGCATCAGGGCGTACCTTAAATCGAGCGGAGCAGCCGTAAAAACAAGCATAATTGCCTCCTGGGTAAACGCAAGTGGGGTTTTATTCCTGAATCTGTAGATGAAATCAGGTATGATAAACTCCGTTCCCGGTTCAATATAGTAGTTTGCCGGATCCTCATTTTTCTTCATCCACGGGATCAAAAGCATTAAACGTGAACTCTCATCGATGCTTACAATATTAAAATACGCCCTCTTCGCCCCACTGTTGCTTACTTTTATCATAAAATAATCGTCGTCCCCCGCTGTAAATACCCCCTCACTGTAAAAATCCTTTGACTGAAGTGTATCCGTGATTTTTCTGTTTATGTTATCAAACTTTACCGGTATTAATTCAATGCCCGGCACCAATTCCGTGGAGTTAAAATTTAATGCCCTGAACAGCCGCGCTTTCGCGAAATTCAAAACAGCTTTCTTTATTATTGCCGGATCATTCGACGCCTTGACCATCTCTACACCAGTGGCTACCGATACCACGTTAAACAAACCCGGAGTTCCTGATCTGATGATCGCGAGATCACCGTATTCTTTGTCGTCAACTAATTGAGAGGTTTTATATTTGCTCAGATCATTCATCAATTCTGCCGGTAGTTGTTTTTTAACATCCGGGGGTATCGCGATCTTGATGGTATTTATCTGAAATGCCTCTTCTTTTATCCGGCACCAAACCGATTGAGGAGTTATACCACCGGGTAATTTTGTTGTCTGTACTATTGAGGTGAGAGGTCCCGCGGCGATCACCTCCCCTGTAAAGAGTGGCTGTTTACCGGAAGTGTCAGATGTGCCGGAGGGATAAAACGCCACAACCGACCGCAGAAATACTCCCGCGATAGTACCGGCCGAGAGTTTTATCCGGTTTTTCTCCCGGTCAAACTCAGTCGCGGTGAAATAGAGAGGTGGAGCTTTCAATCCCGAGCCAAAAACCGTTCTGTCCAGTCCGTCACCTTCGGCGACGGGATTCTGTAGCGGGACAATAAACGACATGGTGGAATTGATGCCGGCGAAGACCTTCCGGTAGGTCAGTTCCCCACCCGCGCTGGTGGTTAGAGCCTTGTTGAACGCGAATGAAAGGGAGCCTTGATCTTCAAACTCATAGTTCAGTTCATCCGCGCGGGAGGCTGAAAAAACTGTCATTGGCGCGAGATCACCCTTGTCATTTTTTATATCCTTCAGGTCGAATCCCTGGGCGCCTTTGATTTCCCTTGTTA
>JAEYUD010000209.1 GCA_023433685.1 Bacteroidota bacterium | reverse complement strand
CTCCTGTACTTCTCGATGAGAACAACCCCGGCTCGTGGCCCAATGTGATGCGCGACTTCAATGTCCCGACCCAGTGCCTCTCGGTCGGCAAGCTCGATTCGATCGATCACAACAGGCTCAAGAGGATTAAGAATGTAATTATCGATGAAGCTCACGCCTTCAGGAACCAGACAAACAAAACCTACGAGCAGCTTGCCTCGATCTGTCACGGCAAGAGGGTGATACTGGTTACAGCCACGCCGTATAACAACCGTCCGGAAGACCTTCTCTCACAAATAAGGATATTCCAGAAGGGAAAACAATCAACCATCCCCGGCTTGCCGAACCTCGAGAAATTCTTCTCTGAAATGGAAGGTAAGATCGACCGCGAATTGCGCGAAACCGATTACCCCGCCTTCCTCGAACAATTACGGGAGGTTTCTTCAGAGATCAGGAACCGCGTTCTGAAATATCTCATGGTACGCCGCACCCGCACCGAGATCGAAAGATATTATGGTGAAGACCTGAAGAAGCAGGGGCTGCGCTTTCCGTTCCCATATCCCCCAACAGCTCTGTTTTACAAACTGAACGCCACGGAGAACAGGATATTCAATCACACCATCGAGCTCCTTCAGCGCGGCTTCAACTACACCCGTTACGCCCCGATGCTCTACTACAAAGGGAAGATGAGCGAACTTGAAAGGCAAAGCCAGCGCAACCTCATCAAGTTCATGAAACAGCTTTTGGTGAAACGCCTTGAGAGCAGTTTCTTCGCCTTCAGGGCGACCATCGAGCGGTTCATCCGCAGCTATGAGATATTCCTTCAACTGTACGACGATGGCTACATCTATTTCAGCAAGAAGCACCTGAACAAAATATTCGACTATGTTGAAGCCGGAAATGAAGAGGCGATCGAGAAGATGATCGAGGAAGGTCTGGCCGAAAAATTCCCAGCGAGCCAGTTCAAACCTTCGATAAGAACCGACCTTGAAAATGATCTGAATACACTCCGTACCATCCGTGAAGAGTGGCAGGGGATAAAACGCGATCCCAAGCTTCTCGAGTTTATCGCCCAGTTAAAAGAGGATAAAATACTCAGCGAGAGTAAACTCATTGTCTTCACAGAGTCGGAGGAAACGGCCCGTTATCTCAGAGACAGCCTCGAAATCCACTACCCCGGCAGAGTACTTATGTTCTCGGGAAAATCGGATGAAAGCCTCCGGAAGGAAGTGATATACAACTTCGACGCCAAGAGCAGCATCCAGCACAACACTTACAGGATATTGATAACCACTGAAGTCCTCGCGGAGGGTGTAAACCTTCACCGCTCGAATGTGGTGGTTAACTACGACATCCCCTGGAATCCCACGAGGATGATGCAAAGGGTGGGCAGGATCAACCGTGTGGATAGCAAATTCGACACGATCTACACCTACAACTTTTTCCCTTCTGAAGAGGGGAACGATGCCATCAGGCTCCGTGAGATCGCGATGATGAAGATCACCTCATTTATCACCCTCCTGGGTGCCGACTCCCAGCTTCTCACCGAGCATGAGGAGATCGAGCAGCACGAACTCTTCAAGAAACTGAACTCATATCAGAGCGAGGAAGACGAGGGTGAAAGCCCACTCTCTTACCTGAATGAGATCAGGAGGGTGATGGAAAACGATCCGGAGCTGTTCAAAAAGATATCTCAACTCCCAGTGAAGGCGAAAAGCGCCGTATCAGCGAAGGGCAAGAGGGATGCCGTTGTCTCTTACATCAAAAAAGGAAACCTCGAGAAGTTCTTCATGTGTGATGTGTCGCTCGAAACAAAAGAACTCGACTTCCTCGAGGCGGCATCAACGCTGAAGTGTGAGCCCGGTACAAAACGGGCAAACTACGACCTCGAATCGCTTTACAAATTCATCGGTGTAAACATGTCGGCATTCAGGAACGGGGTCACCTCTCAACAGGATGAAATTCAGCACCATGGGAACAAAACAGCTTCCGCGAAGCTTATGCAGCAGGTTAAATTCCTTCTTAAGCAGTTCACCGCCCTCCCTCCGGTTGACGCGGAGTTCCTCGAAACACTGAGGCAACGGCTTGAGCAGGGTGCTTTGCCGAAACAGACTGTTACAACCGCGCAGAAAGCAGGTGAGGCCGCACTTCAGAACAACGACGCCAAAGCCGCGCTCAGGGCATTAAAACAATCGATACCACCGGCACTTCTTACCGGCCACATCTCTGACAGCATTAAAGTTGAAGAGGGGGTCGAGGAAGTGATCCTTTCACTCTATATTAACGGGAAATAAAATGAAAGAACTGATCAGGGAAGTTTTCGAATCAGGCTTCAACGAAAATCAATACACGCGGTTTATCTCTGAACTTCTTGTTGACTACGACCGGAGCAAATATTTCCAGAAGAAAACATATTTCCCTGACATGTTCAAGGGGTTTGTATCCTGTTACAGCCGGCTCGGAACCTATCAGGCTCCCTCGGGTGAAAAGATAGATAACCTGATCGTATACCTGAGGAACTCTCACTCGATCGATGCGGCACGGAACGCGCAGAGAAACTTTGTGGCTCACCATCTTAAAATACACGACGATAAAGATGCCGCACTCGTTGCATTCGTCCCTCCTGACTTCAAGGACTGGAGGTTCTCACTCGTTAAATCGACAATTGAAAATGTAAAGCAGGAGTCGGGACAGTTCAAACTCACGCGGCTGTTCAGTCCCGCCAAGAGGTGGAGTTATCTCGTAGGTGAAAGCGAAAGAAGCCATACCGCGCAAAGCATGTTCCTTCCCCTGATCGAGAGCAAACAGAAACCGGAACTCAACGACCTGATCGGCGCGTTCGACATTGAGTCAGTTACCGATGAGTTCTTTGCCGGGTACAAACAGCTCTTCTTTAACGTGAAGGAGGCTGTTGATTCCCTTATTCTCACCGATAAACTTGTCTGTGAGGAATTCGATTTAAAAGGGATCTCTTCAGTCGATTTTTCAAAGAAGCTCCTCGGGCAGGTGGTATTTCTCTATTTTCTGCAGAAGAAAGGTTGGCTTGGCGTACCTGAAGAAGGGAAGTGGGGCAATGGTTCAAAACGCTTCCTCCGCGATCTCTTCGAGCGGAAACATGTCAGGTACCGCAACTTTTTCAACGATGTGCTTGAACACCTTTTCTATGAGGCACTCGCCTCCGACCGCTCGGTGTACGACCACTTCTCAACCCTCTTCAACTGTCGTCTCCCCTTCCTTAACGGTGGTTTGTTCGATCCGATCGGTGGGTACAACTGGACCCAGACCCATATCCTCCTCCCCGACGGACTCTTTTCAAACAATGAAAAGACCAAGAGCGGCGATACGGGCACAGGGATTCTCGATGTGTTCGACAGGTACAACTTCACCGTGAAAGAGGATGAACCCCTCGAGAAGGAAGTGGCCGTTGATCCCGGAATGCTCGGCAAGGTGTTTGAAAACCTCCTGGAAGTTAACGACCGGAAGTCAACAGGTACCTTCTACACCCCCAGATCGGTTGTGTATTACATGTGTCAGGAGAGCATTGTCAGATATCTCGAGCCCCACATTCAGCACGCGATAACTGATGACGAGATCAGGGATTTTATAAGGCTTGCCGACTATTCCGCGGAGAACGAAGCCCATCTGGCTGAAAAGGGAAAAGAAACCGGAACTTACAAATACCAGACCCCTGCCTGCATCAGGAACAACGCCAAACTTATTGATGATCTGCTGGCAAATATCAAGGTGTGCGATCCCGCTATCGGGTCGGGGGCGTTTCCCGTTGGAGTACTTTCCGAGATCGTTAAACTCAGGATGATGCTCACCCCGTTCCTCGAAGAAAAAGAGGGGAGAACTGCTTACAATTTTAAGAGGCACTGCATACAGAACAGTATCTACGGGGTCGATATTGCCGCGGGCGCGGTTGAGATAGCCAAGTTGAGACTGTGGCTTTCACTCGTGGTGGATGAAGATGATGTTAACGAGGTAAAACCCCTTCCAAACCTCGACTACAAGATAGTTGCAGGCAACTCCCTCCTTAGGGTTCAGGAAATGCTGTTTGAATCTGTCGATACAGAATCCTTTGAGAACATGAAACTCACCTTCTTCAACGAAACCAACACCGACAGGAAAAGGACTGAGAAGGAAAAGATCGACAAGATACTTGCCGAACGGAGTGGCGGGGTTAATCAGTTCGATTTTTCGCTCTATTTCAGTGAAGTATTTTCGGGGGATAACCCCGGGTTCGATGTGGTTATTGGGAATCCGCCGTATATCCCGCTCCAAAAACTTAAAGGAACACCGGAGCACAGGCTTTATCAGGAGCAGAAATTTGATTCATTTGAAGCCACTGGAGATATCTACTGCCTCTTCTATGAGCGTGGACTTAGGATATCCAGGCGCGGCAGTGGTGTCCTGTGCTATATAACCTCAAACAAGTGGATGCGGGCAGGTTATGGTGCAAAACTGAGGGATCTGCTGATCAAGCATGATCCGTTAGTATTGATCGATCTGAGTGGGATAAAAGTTTTCAAACATGCGACTGTTGACACTAATGTAATAGTTGTCCGAAACTCAAAATACGGTAATAACCTTCAGGGTGCGACATTTGGAGCAACATTCAAGGCCACAGACGATATTCAGGATTTTCTATCAGGAATCCAATCAAAGATTGAAGTCACTGCTGGCGAAAGCTGGACTTTGGGGTCTGGAGATGACTTGAAATTGAGGAAGAAGATAGAACAGGTTGGAACGAGAATAAAAGATTGGGATATTGCCATTTATTACGGTATTAAAACGGGTTTTAACAAGGCTTTTTATATCGATGAAGAAACCCGTCAGAGATTGATTTCAGAAGACGCAAACTCAGAGGAAATTATCCGACCTTTGTTGAGGGGCAAAGACATACGTAAATATGGTTTTGAATTTGGTAGTGTGTACCTGCTTGCTACAGGATTTGACCTTGACGTAAGAGAGCGATATCCCGCAATTTACAATCATATGAATCAATTTCTCAAGGAACTTGAGGGGCGGCAAGACCAAGGAGAATCCTGGTATAATCTAAGGGCTTGTTCCTATTATAATGAGTTTGATAAAGCTAAAATCATTTATCCAAATATGACCAAATATTTACCATTCTATCTTGATAAAAATGGTTTTTATACAAATCAAAAGTGCTACATAATCACAGGGGAGTACTTAGAATTTCTTACAGGATTTTTGAATAGCAAGGTTTTTAAAGCTGTCTTCAGAAATAATTTCCCTGATCTTCTCGGTGGCACCAGAGAATTAAGCAAAATATTCTTTGAACAGCTCAAGATTCCTCATCCCAAAACTTTGGATAAGACTTTCGTTACCGCGTTTGAAAATTTAGTGAACGAAAGAGTCAACGAAACTGATCCAGTCAGAGCCTTGGCTCTCGAAGATAAGATTGACCAGATGCTCTACAAACTCTACCAGCTAAATGAGCAGGAAATCTCGCTGATTGAATCGAAGGCGGGGGAGATAGGGGAGTAGGGGAGAGGTTACTAAAATCAGGAAAGCCGATTAACGGCAGGAGGAAAAATGAAACTAAAAATAGACCAACTTGCAAAAAAACTGAATGATGCGCTGGAAGAGAATACCCTGTTTGGAGAAGACCGCTTATATATCTCGCAACTGATTTACCAAATTGAGGCGAGTATAGCTGAAATCAAGGAAGTGAAGAAACTTCCTTCCTACAATCAAACCATTTATTCAGATAGAATAACCAGGAGTTTTAAGGATAGAGGTGATGAGTTTACACGCGAGTATCCACATATTATCAGGGCATTCACAAAAACAGATTACCAGTATTACCTTCTGATCTATCTACTGCTGAATTATTCCAAGTTACGGGTTAAAAAACTGACTCTGTATGAAATAATCGACATGTTTGTCGAACTTCATAAAGCAAGAAGTTTGACTTTTGATGATATTCAATTAACTGCCTCCGGCGCGACAAGATGCAAGACCAACTTGCGCTTTGCATTCATGGGCCTAAAAGAAATGGGCCTTGTCAAACTGTACAATCGTGATGAAAAAGAGAAGAGTTGGATGCTTACCTACCTCGGATTAATGGTTGCCACATCGATTGTAATGCACCCCGACCCTGAAAGACCGAAAGAAGTCAACAGTGGCATGCGTCACTGTAGGGATTCCAACTACTTTGCCATCGACCGGTGGATATTTGAACGGATCGAGCAATTAACCGAACCGGCGTTCTATCATGAGGTAATAGACAGTATAGCCCCAATATTTTACGATCATGAAACCTTCGGTAAAGGATTGGATGCGTTGCGTGAATATGCCCACTTCTTCCGTAATATTCCGTATCAGCTAACTTCACCCCAAAAAATCAAGGAACGCACAGAGTTCTTTCAGGCATTCCTTGATGACTTCGAGAAAAGACACCTTCTCGATAAATTCATGAACGAACTTTCCGGCAGGCTTGATTCGGAGATGTTCCTTGATTCGGTGAGGAGGATACTGGACAGGTAGTGAACACGATTAATTTAGATGGAGTTATCAATGAGCATTGAAAAAGATGCTGAAACGATGCGCGAAGAATCAGTTGAAAAAATGGGGGTTGAGGTGGGAGAACTGTATTATCATTCCTGGCAGTACCTTGCTGACATAAACAATAAATGGTACGAATATCAACAATTGTTTCATACTGAGAGATCACGGATTGTGTTGATGAATGAAACTGCACCAGCATTTTTCATCCTTTTGCAGAGGACTTTGTGGGAAAGCATTGTGCTATCAATTACAAGATTGACTGATCAGGTTCAAACCGGGAAACACGAGAATCTTACAGTCTGTAAGTTTTATAATCTTATTGATGATGAAGAGCTTAAAGTTGAACTAGGACGCATGGTTGATGAACTTGGCAAGACTCGAAAAATCTGCGAAAATTGGCGAAATAAATTATTCGCTCATCTCGATATGAGTATTATTGTGAACAATCGATTATGTGTGTTGGGCACGATCAAAAAAGCAGATGTCGATCATATTTTAGGGATCATTGCGTTAATCTTAAATAGTGTGTCCAAATTTTATCTAAATTCGACAACTATTTTCGATTGTCGACCGTACTCCCTTGGGAATTCGTCATCACTTCTTTATTACCTTCAATTGGGATTAGAGAGTAAGGCCAAAACTTATCAGAAGCGATCTCAACTGTGAATATTCAGTGGGGTGAGCCTGTCCTTTATCTCATCCACACTAATGTGGGCTATCCCCGCGGAGCGGGGAATCCTGAAAATCCTATAATCATGTAAATCCTGATTCAGACAGAGAATAACCAATGCCCCAACTCTCCATCAAACCCCTAACCCTCTCAGACCTCCCAACACTTCGGGACAT
Organism: Bacteroidota bacterium; assembly: GCA_023433685.1. GTDB lineage: Bacteria > Bacteroidota > Ignavibacteria > Ignavibacteriales > Ignavibacteriaceae > UTCHB3. The sequence continues at coordinate 719 of JAEYUD010000209.1, read as the reverse complement.
CTCTATCTCAACCTTTGTTGAAACCTTCGCGCACCTAAATTCTGAAGAGAACATGCGGAAGTACCTCGAGGAGTGCCTTTCGTTAACAAAGCTTACAGAGGAATTTAACACCGAGGGGTCGGAGTTCTTTTTCGCGTTGATGGGGGAGGAGGTTATCGGGTACCTGAAGATCAATACCGGGAAAGCTCAGACAGAACCGGTTGAAAATGCCCTGGAGATTGAGCGGATCTACATCAAAAAGGAATATCAGGGGATAAAGGCGGGGAAGTTCCTGTTGGATCATGCGTTCAGATCGGCGCAAGAGAAAGGCCTCATGACTGTTTGGCTGGGGGTGTGGGAGAAGAACACAAAAGCGATCGGTTTCTATGAGAGCCACTGCTTCACCCGGTTCGGGCAGCACATCTTTATGCTGGGGAAAGAGGAGCAGGTGGACCTGCTATTTAAATGTGATTCGCCTCGGCGAAGTGAAATGTGATTTGCCGTGGCGAAGTGATTACTATTCTGAATAGGAATTTTTGAAGTTAATAATATATTTTGTGAAATTCGAGCTCAGGATGGAGAAATCACAGGGTTTGGATGGGACTTATTACTCGATAAGTTTGAGGAGGGTTTAGCGACAATAGCACCCCGGAGGCCTGCCACCTTGGGGGGAGCAATGCAAACAGAAAACTTCAACCTACCTATATAGCACTCCTACGGAGCGCTTCCGGGTTCTGTAT
>JAEYUD010000189.1 GCA_023433685.1 Bacteroidota bacterium | reverse complement strand
GTATTGATTAATGGAAAATTCGAGGAGGTCCGCCTGATACAGCTGCGAATTTTCCACAAACTCTTCGAGTGAATCACCAGTTTGCACTCCGGCAATATTGAATGTCTGATCCGGCTGGAAGTCGTGATAACGCCACTCATTCCAATCGTAGGGGGGTGTGGTCGAGTTCAGGAACCGCCTCAGTGATCCGGCGTGTGGCAAGCCCTGCGCTCCGAACTCTGTTACAAGGGGGCCCATCGGCGCGCCGGCATAATGCTGATACGTGCCCCAGTACCATCCGTCGTAAGCGTGTTCTTCATAATTTGAAGCGCGGCGCACCACCCTGCTTGAATCTTCCTCCAGAACCGCCTTTTCAAGTAACACATCAAGTGTCTCAACCTGCTCGCCGGGTTCGTTCTGACAACTCCAGAATACGATCGAGGGGTGATTATAGAGGTGATTTACCATGGTCTTGATCTGGGTTACCGCGTTCGCTGCAAAACCGGGTGAGTCATCGTGAGTCCATTGCAGTGGGAAATCCTGCCAGACGAGAATACCGGCGGAGTCACACGCGTCATAAAACTCTTTCCGGGTCACATGAGCGTGCACTCTCACGATGTTAATGTTGGCATTTTTCATCATCGAAACCATCATATCGATCCTCTCACGGGAGAGTGATGAGAGCAACTGCTCCGGAATGATGTTTGTTCCGCGCAGGAAGAGCTCATGATCATTGATGAAGAATCTCTCATCAGTGTCAAGTTTCACTTTTCTGAAGCCGAAGCTGTCATTCCACAACTCTTTTTCATCAAGCAATAAAGTCAGATTGTAAAGTTTCTGTTCACCCAGATCCCATGGGTACCAGAGGTCGACCCCTTTTAGGCGTTCAATAAGTACCACTTCACTCTTTCCGGTGACGATCAAAACCTCACGGCTAAACTCGATTTTTTCCCCTGAAGGAGAGGTTAATACCGCCTTGAGAACTCCAGAGCGAACTTCACCTCTGGCACGAAGAAGACGCGATTTTACTGCCAGACTCACTTCACCACCGGGGAGGATATCATAAGACACTTTAACATTTTCAGCAATCACTGAATCTGTTTCAATCAGTGTTACACTGTTCCAGATACCACCGGTGTTGGCATCCTGTCCACGTTCATGATCCCAGCTGCCGGGGCGGCAATCATGATGGTTCAGCACACCTTTAACTGTTTTCTTTCGGAGTGGCCAGACTGCTCCCGGTTCTTCAAATGGAGAGTTAACCCTGACTACCAGACCATTGACACCGGTTTTCAGAATAACAGGATCAAGCGGAACGATGAAAGGAGCGAAGTAGCCTTCATTACTGCCGGCGTGAACTCCGTTCACGAAAACATCGCAGATATAGTCAACTCCGTCAAATTTAAGGAAGGCTGACTGATCCATATCCAACTCAGAAAGTTCAATCAATCTCGAGTACCAAACAGTACCATTGAAATTTTTCAAACCATGCAGTTCCCAGTTGGAAGGAACAATGGTCTCAGCGCATCCACCGGCATCAAGTTCTGCCGCCACTTCACCGATTGTAAATAATGATTCAGGATCAGGTATATAATACCACGATCCGTTAAGGTTAACTGTTTTCATTTTAATTTCCTGTGGTGTAACCGAGTTTCTTGAGACCTTCTTTTATGACCGTGTCTTGCATGAAGTACCTCCATACAAAGTCACTTTTGTAATTTTCGATCATGATAATGAATGGTCCCTGGTCGATTCCGAGACAATCCTGCGCGATCCATCCGGCGGTTGGGTTAAGGGCATCCTGAAAGCCATACTTCCCCCAGAGTCCCTGGGCGCCATATTTGTTTTTCATGTTCATCAAAGCCGGTATTGTTATTTCAGGGGCGAATGGTATCGAGCCGCCTGCAGCAGTTGGGGCAATGGTTCCGTCATCATTCCACTCCTGATTATGGATAGCGAAACCTCGCGCGGAGTAGTCAAGGAATTTGTAGTTATCATGGTTGAATTTCGCGCCGGGCCCGTCGCAGGCAGTCAACCCCCAGGTTAGTGAATCCATCCCCTTCCACTTCCTTGGGTTCTCTTTCCCGAAAAGTTGCTGTGTGTATGTCGCCCTGCGTGTGTTCTCCCAGTAATCTATTCCCTTCTCCCGGTTTTTAACGTCGTAAATTCCCCGGAAATCGACGAATAGATGGGAATACTGATGACCAAACAAAGGAGCAAAAAGGTAGTGATCGAGCCCCGGGTAAGCAGCGCCCCACTGATAGTCACGGAGCCAGCGGTCATAATGTTTCTGATAGTCTTTTGATCCTGATCCTGCTGCCATGATGAAAAGAACCAATGCTTCGTTATAACCCCACCAGCAGTGATCGATAAGTCCGTTATCCTCCGATTCAGGATGCCACCCCATCGAGAGCCCGTTGAAGTAATCACTCTTCGGATTTGTAATGGTGAAAAAATCCCAGTCGGCCCTCTGAAGAATTTTTGTGACACCTTCACGTATCTCTTTATGGGCCTCGCTGTCACCATTGTAGTAATTACGGGCGAAGATCAGCCCCGCGAAAAGGAGACCGGAATCGATGGTTGAAAGCTCACATTTCCACTCCCTCTTGCCATGCTTAAGATCGACGAAGTGGTAATAAAATCCTTTGTACCCGGTGGCATCTGCGGCGGCACTTTGCTCACTTGTCAGAAGAAACCGTATAAGATTAAGTGTCAGTTCCTCGGCTTTTGCCTTGGTTATCCATCCTTTTTCAGCGCCGATCGCCCAGATGGGAACACCAAAACCTGTTGAAGCCATGCTCGCGGGTGACCAGTCAGCAGAGCGGTCTTTAACCAAACCCTTTGAATGCTCCGTTTCATGGAGGAAATACTCAAAAGTCTGTCTCTGAAGTGTATCAAGGAAAAGCTTTTGGTCGTTTGGCAGATCATTGTACTTGACATATTTACCGGGTTCATACATCTGAGCCATTGAACATCCTGAGTAAAGCACTATAAAGATCAGGGAAAGCAAATATTTCATTCTTAATCCGGGGAATTAGCAATTAAACAAAAGCCGCCGGCACTAAACCGGCGGCATTGGGAGATACGGATAACATACGGGGTTGTTAAAAACCAACACCAAATGTGAAGCGGTGCGCCTGCTCGAGTCTGCCATAGTCAGCCCAGGCATAATCGAACCTGACGACGTAACCGCCGGAAATCGTGGCTTTTACACCGGCACCAAGAACGGCACCCCCTTCCAGATCATCGAGGAAGAGATTTCTGTAGCCGCCACGGAGGTAAACCAGATCAAGCAGTTCAAGCTCACCACCGACACTGATACTTTCTTTATTGTCGTTCGGGTGAAAGGCGTCAGCCGCGAGAGTGAGTTTGTAGTCTTTCGAGAATTTTACGGGATATGAAAGACCCACTCTGAACGCGGTGGGAAGACCCCACTCGTCGAGCCTCAGTTCCGCAGGCAGCTGATCGTTGTCACCAAACTTCTTTGGATCGAAGTCGTAGTTAACGTAGGCATCCCTGCCCTCATATTTTGCCCTTGGACCAAAATTAATGAGAGCCGCGCCAATTGTGAGTCCGTCAACCTCAACCTGATACTGCACGCCGATATTAAAAGCCAGTGCTGTAAGAGTTGAGTGCCAGATCGACTCCTGGATGTAGGTTGCCTGCAATCCCACCGAAACCCGGTCGGTCAGCATTATACCGTAACCGAACCCGAGAGCGAAGTTTGTGACACTGAATCTCTCTCCGGTTCCGAGAGGTTGCTCCACGGTTCTTACATCCATTTCACCCGAATTGAGAGAGGTCATCTGAAGCGCCAGCGTACCAATTCCGCTGATCGGAACCGCGGCAACCGCATAATTGTAATTGATGTCGGCAAGCCACTTGTTGTATGTGAACTGGGCATCAAGTTTGTTCAATCTTCCGAGTGAAGCGGGATTGTAAAAAAGAGCTGTCGCCTCACCGAAAAGGGCCGAACCCGCGTTTCCGAGAGCAGATGCCCTCGCGCTGGGTTCGATCTTGAGGAACTGCCCGATAGTTGTGCCGGTTTTGCTCTGCGCGTTAAGTATCAGAGTGGAAGCGATAACAAGGAATAAAACTGTGGTTAACTGTCTTGTTTTCATTGTCACACCTCCTACTTCACGATCGCGAATTTGCCGATGTGAACCCCGGCCTGGCCGGCATCGACGTGAAAGATATAGAGTCCTGGAGCTGCCTCAAGGTTGTCTTTAGTCCTGAGATCCCAAGGGATATAGCCTTCGAGGATGTTACCGTCATGATGAAGTGTCTGTACGAGTTCACCCGTTATGGTATAGATCCTGATGGTACAGCTTGGAGGCAGATTTCTGAACTCAAGTTTCCTCTCGCCGCGTCCCTGAACACCGAACCTCTGAGGCTCGAACGATGCGGCAGCAACATAGGGATTTGGCACCACATACGGTTTGTTGTTGAATTGATTGTTCGCGAGCGCCTGGTCAAATTTTTGTCCGATGCTCCTGAAGGTGAATTCATCCCCGCTGCCAAGAGGCGAGCGCAATTTAAGATTATACTCATCACCTATAGTCGGTGGAACGAGTGATCCGCGCTGCCACTGCCCTGTTGTGTCGAGACGGATGTTCCAGGTAGGAATAGCAACGTTGGGTGCTTTGGTCTGATACGTCTGAATCTCGATGTAATCATCAACCTGGTCAAGGGTTTTCGAGTTATTCTTGTCGTAAAACTTGAAATTGAATTTCCGCGTTGAACCATCGGGCGCCACGCCAATCACCTTGAACATCGCCGGTTTCGCCTGGAATCCGGGGAATGCCTTTGAAGTGTCGAGCACCTGATCGCTGAAGATTATTTTCACGTCTTCGGGGAAACCGGGACGCTTCAGGTTCACAGATCTGACCGCGCTGTAACGGGCCGCAAGTTTCGCGTTGGTTGGACTTCCTGAAGTGAATCCCGTGTTGTCGAGATCGATAGCGAAAGTGTCAAGGGTTGAGATCACAGGCAACAGACCTTTTGCAGTAGGACCTGTGCCAAGACCCTTGAAGTCCTGTCCAAGTCTGAAAAGAGTGTCACCGGCGGTTTCGTCGATCAGCCTGTAAAGCTCTGCCTTCACACTGTCATCCTGAGCAAAGAATGTAACTTTGAAGAGGTGGTTATCGGGTACTTCGGCTGAGTTTACCACTTCAACTTTAAAGTTTCCGTAACCGTAACCACTGCTGTGCACTATGTTCTCAGTCTGAGCAGAAACATAACCCATTGTGTTTGGGTTGGGTACCACTTCCACCACGTTTTTAGGAAGGATGGTTCCTCCACGGAGTGTCTGGGTAACAGAGTAAGCGTTTTCCGACGGGTAGAGGTCGAGAGAGTCTGAACCTTTGTCGTATGCAACTACAGCATAATAATATTTCTGACCGTTAACCGCGGTGGTATCTGTAAAGGTGTGTTTTATTCCGGTATCATCACCAAGATAATAAGCAACGCCTTTTACAGTGGTCTTCGAGTAACCGAGAATGTTATTCTTCAGATCGAACTGGGCGAGCGCCCTGCCGAAAGGCATCGGTTCGGTACCCGTACCGCTGTAAATGGTTTTGATATCGTTGAAGTTGGGATCTGTGCTTCTGTATATCTTGTAACCTTCAAAATCATTTTCGCTGGTTACAGGATCAAAAGCCCGCTCGGCGGCTTCATCCCATGAAAGTTTTACATAACCGTCTCCCGCGAAAGCCGTAACGGTCGGGGTTGGAGGTGGAACAGCAAACTGATAGTTTGCTTTATAAATTTTACCAACCACTTTTATGTTGTTCTTAAGCTCACGAAGATCACGTCCGAAAGCGAGAGCCAGTGAAAATCTTTCGGTTTTCCCGGCAGGCAGCTTGAACGGACCTGAAGCAAACAGGAAGCCGATGTTCAGGTTGGTTCTTGTTATTGCCGCGTCAAAAGCGGAATCCGGATTCGTAAAGTTCCTCCAGAGTCTTTCGGGCCAGCCCCTTCCGTCATCAAAGAAGACGATATTGTCGGTCTGACCACCACCGGCCGGATCATTAATCCTGTTGAACTTGAAGCCGGTGAGCCCGACCTGGTCTGATTCATCTACGTCGATCTTGTCAAAACCGGGTTCACCGTTTGTTGGTATACCATCGTTTTCACCGTCATCGTTCGTTCCAAAGAGCCCGTCAGCACCTGTATCGTTGTACTCGGCGACCCAGTCAAGGTCTTCGTCGCCGGTCCACCAGATACCTCTTTTGAAAGCCGGTCTAGATTCGAGTGGACCATAGGTCGCCTGAAAGTTGGCGAGATTATAGTTGGCGGTTACCCAGTTACGGATGTTATCCTGACCGGTGATGAGGACTCCGGGACCGCTGTCCCTTTTTTCATCGATTATTCCATCACCGTCGTTGTCTTTTCCATCATACTGGTTTCCGGGTGTTTCAAGGTATGAATAACCAAGGTAACCGGTGGGACCCTTGGTACCATTTCCATAGTAATCCCATGTGTAAACGAGGTTGATCCCCTCTTCTTTGGTGAAGTAGGCGTTATCATCATCCGACTCGGGATACGGATCCTTCCCTTTGCCTGAACCACCGACACCGGAGTCCATGTAAAGTCCGAAGATTATGTTGTCGTTATAGTCGGTTGTGCTTTCATTGGTTATATCGTAGTGAAAGAAAATAACGTCTGAAGCTTGAGGATTGTTGCACTGGAAGCCACGCTGCTCTATCCTGAGGCCAAGCCCCCTGCGGGTGTTGTCACGGGCATCCGGGTAAAAATCCCAAGCATCGTAATAGTTGTCGTCCATTACAACGAAACTTTCCTGCATCTCAAGTTTCGGCACTTTACCGAAATAACCGTTCCATGAACCGGACCAACCGGGATCGGTTGCATCGTTCATTTTGTTGGGCCACTGGTTTGGCCATGTTCGCGGGTCGTTCGACATTGCAACTGAACGCCCTACGTTGATCGTTGGGTCTTCCTGAAGGTATCCGGGGCGCGGTTCGTATCGCATCGTTTTACCTGTGAACGGGCTTTGGGTCTGCCTTTCACGGTAACCCGACTGCATCATGTAGGCGTCTTTACCGTTGTTCTGCCTGATCTTTGCAAGAACGAACGGAGTGATGCCATCAGTGTAGTTCTCTCCCGAACCTTTCGGTATCTCAACCGAATGGAAGACTGTCAGGTCAACCCTGAGTGGGTCATCGGGATAATCTCCAACCATACCGTAGTTGTAAAATCTTGTACGGATGTTGTTGAAGTCGTGCTGACCCATTCTCTCCCAGGCGATATTTCCTCTTTGGTCGGGTGGTACCTGGGCATAAGCCACAGACGGGAGGATAACAAAGAGGACGATTGTAAGCAGACTGTAAAATTTGTATCTGTTATTTGTCATAAGATCTCCTGATTTCGGCATGGTCATTTACTCCTGAATGAGATACCGATCTCAATCTTGCGGGGCTCGTAAAATCTGCCCGGATTAAGAAGTGCTGCCCTGTCGGCAAAAGTATTTACTGAATAGTCGGGGCTTCCGGTGTTCGAGAAGACAAAACCATTAACGAAACTTGTGTTAAGCACGTTAGTGGCTCTGGCGAACACGCTGAGATTTATGAATGAAAATTCAAAGAACTTCTCTGCCCTCAGGTCGAGTAAAACGTATCCGTCTTTCCTTCCGGAATTGGTCTCAAGATCGGCATTAAATCCTGTTCCGATCGCGGGAGTGTAAGGCATGCCGCTGCCAAAACGAAGTATAGCCGAGAAGGTGTAATCGTTGGGCTCAAGCCAGATCGCTGAGAGGTTCAGGGTGTGTCTCTGATCCCATCCGAAGGGGATATCCCGGGGGCGGGGGTCTTTACCTGCCGCTGCACGGTTGGCTGTTTCATAGGGGTCACTCGAGTTACCACGGGCAAACTGCATGGTATAGTCAACCGAGGCGGTGAGAGGTCCGAGTTTCCTCATCTCAAGCGCAAGGGTGAAGCCATAAACCGAGCCAAAGTCAACGTTGGTAAGCCTGGGGTAATCTGCAGCCGCGTATGTCGAGATAAACTCCGCGCCGAGAAGATCACGGATGTCTTTGTAGAAAATGGTGAATTCACCACCAAATATCGCGTTGAACGCCTGCTTCAAGCCACCTTCATACTGAACAGTAAGCTGTGGACGGAGATCGGGATTACCCATCGTTCCATACGAGATTCCGCCATCCTGAAGGTCTTTCAAAATCATGTAGTTTGAATTTGAATAGAGATCAGAGAGACCCGGCATCTGATAAAAATGCCCATAAGCGAAATAAACCGACGACATCGCGGTTAAGGGAAAACTGAAACCAAGCCGTGGAGCCAGCGCGAATTTTACAGATGTCGGCTTAAGAACCGACTGCGGCGCGCCGGGGATGGCATTCGCGGGGTTTGCCAGATCGCTTGGTACGTCGGCGTTGGCATCATAATATTCGGCTCTTAGACCTGCTCTTACCACAAGGTCACCAAGCTCTATTCTGTCCTGAACATAGAGGGCGTACTGTTTCGGGAAATACTGGTTCACTCTCGGATCAGTGATAAGAACCGGCTGATCTTTGGGCACAAGTTTAAGCACACCATCAACTACAACCGACTGAAGGAATCCGGGGGAACCGAAAGAGATATCGGATATCTGACCTTCAAATCCGGCTTCAAGAAGGTTGGTCCTGTTCACCTGCCAGGTGAAATCACCTTTCGCGATAATGCTGTTTGTCTTCTGGATGTACCTTCCGAGGTCAACCCCCTGCAAGATGGCGCCAAGTTCATAATTGGCATCACTTTTAAACTCGCCCGCTGCGATGTAAGCAGGATCGAAAACGGATTCATATTTGTATGATTTGTAGTCAAAATAATTTTGGCGCACACTTATTTTATAAAACATGTCTGAAGATAGTGTGTGCGTGAAATCGATACCGTGTGAGATCGAAGTGGTGTTGTTGGGCTTGTTGCCATCAGGGTTCAGTCTAAGACCGTAGTTGTAATAATAAGCCTCGATCGAGTTCATTATTGCCTGGTAACTCAGATTGATGTTTTTTAATGAAGTGTTGGCAAGTTTGAACTGACCGCTCCACTCTCTTGTGGTATTCATTGGCACGAGTTCGTTGTCACCGGTAGGACGGTAAACCTGGCCCTCGAAGTCATTACGGTCGGTAGGCAGAAACCTTCGCGTCCCGTAAAGATATCCGTCACCGTGGTATCTTCTTCCCGATACCAGAAATGTTGTCTGCGGAAGCCCTGTGGGACCGGAAAGGGTCAGCTGATAATTCTGTATGCCGAGGGGTCTGAATTTGTCCGCGTCGGGATATCTGGTATTGTCCGTAGTGTAATAGCTTCCGCCGTAAAACTCGCCGGAATACTCAAATTTGTCATCTCCCGATCTGAGAACAGCGTTTACAACACCCGACATAGCCTGCCCGTACTTGGCATCGAATGTACCTGAAATAACCTGCACTTCCTGAAGAACTGACTTGTCGAGCAGAAGTGTTGCCGAGTTATTGAAAGGGTTGTTTATGGAAACACCATCCACCTGATACTGAACCTCACCAAGTCTGCCACCCCGAAAGTGCCCGTCAACCACGCCTGCCTGCAGATTAACGATCTGACCGAGATCCTGAACCGGCAGCAATTCGATCTGATCTTTCGAAACGTTTACAACTGATGATGTCTGATTGAATTCAACGAGAGGTTTTTCCGCGGTTACAACCACAGTCTCCGTTGTGAAAGACGTGCTCTGCAGCTTTACGTCGATCTTTGTGGTCTGATCCGTTGATATCTGGATCGCTGAAATCTTTTTGGTTTGGAATCCCGTGTACCTGTACTCAACCGAGTAGGTGCCTGCGCGAAGGTTAAGCACCGTGTAGTAACCGTCATAATCGGTTACCGCGCCTTTGTTTGTTCCATCAACGATGATGGTGGCTCCGATAAGTGCCTGACCGGTCTCATCTGTAACCCTGCCGGCAAGCTTGCCGGCCGTTTGCGCTGACACTTCAGTGAGACCGAACGCGATGAGGAGCAGGAGCAGTACCGGGAAAAAATTGTAGCCGGTTTTAATCATATTGTCACCAGTATGTATTTGGTATTTGATCAATAGTAGTGCACGGGTCACCCCGGGGAAGTTAAACCCCGGGGATAGACGTGTTTTTAGTCATCAAAAGTCTTACTTCATCAGAACCATTTTGCCGGTAACAGGAGCGATACCAACCGAGCCCTTTAAGCTGACTTTGTAGAGATAGATTCCGGAAGTGAGGCTTGAGGCATCAAAGTTTACTTCCTGTGAACCGGCTGTGGCGTTAACCAACTGGCGGGACACAATCTGTCCGAGTGAATTGTAAACAGCCACTTCAACCTGACCGGCCTGCGGAACCGCGAACTTTATCTTTGTTGAGGGGTTGAATGGATTGGGGTAGTTACCCATCAACTGAATTGTTGAAGGAACGTTTGAAAGCTGATCTTCAACACCGGTGATACCGTCGTTACTGAGGTAAACCCATGCAAGTGCAGGACCACCGCCATGCTCTCTCATAAACCATGTTCTTGTGCCATAGTTCAGGGCAGGGTCTGTGAATGAATCACCATCATAAAGAACTGTACCAAAGAAGAGTGCCCTGTCACCGAGATCTGCCGGATATCCGAGATGTCCAGTGAGCTGTATCTTCGCTTCGATAACGTAGCCTTCGTCAACGTCGTTGTTGTTGTTTACAGTTGAAGCACCTTTTAAGGTGTAAGCGAAAGTCGACTGTGATGAGTCGAGAAGTGCTTGCATGTAATCTTTTGGTACGAGGTTTCCGGTCTCATCGAAGGTCAGTCTGAGCATTCTGGATTCAAGGGAATGATCAGAAGCATAGGAATCACGGTCCATGATCACGGTGGCGAACCCGTCAACCGCGTCAAATGTAGCGGTTCCCTGAATGAGCTGATCATTGAAGTCAGCACCGATATAAAGGAATCCGTCCCTGTGGAAATATTTGATCTTTACATATCCAGGATCAACAACGGGTGGTTTGCTGCCACTTACGAGCTCGGGCTGGAACTGACCGCTTTGGTAAGGTCCAACTCCGGGATAGGCGGCTCTACCAGTTGAGTCATCCCACGCGATAATGAGTTCCTGAGCACCTGCCCAGACTTCTTCATCAAGCCGACCATCGATAACAGGCGCAGGTTTGTTGGCACCGTTTTTGAACGTAAATTCAACAGGAGCAAGCGGAGGGTTGGTAGTGTTTACTGTCACATCAGGTCTCGCGTATACTCTCACAACATTGCTGCCGTTCGCGTTACCCCACGGGTGCTGATAGTGAGCCCTGTTAGTGGAAATTCTGGCAGGGTTGTTGCCCCATACCCAGTCGCAATCCCAGATCGAGAAGTTGAGCTGGATTATATCACCGGCAAGTGAAGTGATGTCGTAGCCGAGCACAGCCATATCAACTCTCATTTCTACCATCCACCCTTGGTCAGGTGTGTTGTCGTCGCATGAAACCCCACCCACAACTCTGTAACCGGCATCCCAGGCTGCTCTCTGTTCAGGAGTTCTTGTGGTATCATTGAAGTTACCAAAACGTCCGATGAAACGGGGAGGAGTACCTGGCTGTAAATATTGAGGGACATTAAGGTACCACCATGTATAGAAGAATTCGGTGGCGGGAAGAGGTCTGTTTGGGCTTGCTTTATCCCTGATGTTCATCAGTATTGCATCCCATCTTGCCCAGTCAGCGATACCGCCGACTGAAGAGTCGGGCATCCAGAATCCGAGATAAAGGTAGTGGTCTTTAACGAGGAACTTTACGGTTGCCCTGACGGGATCGTATATGGCGTTCTCGTTGAATTCGGAAGTCCAACCACTTGTGGGGAGAAGACCCGGTTGCCCATAAATCACCTGAACGGAGTCGGCTTTTGCCCAGTCGGCTTCGTTCATGTTACCGTCCAACACGATGTTGCCAAGGGCATTTTTAGCCCAGAGGGCGTCACTGCGCACTACATTCTGCGAGTACGCGATGTTAACTGCAATAAGAAGAATGAACAATGAAGTAATCAGTTGTTTCATTTTTTCTCCCGTTGATTTGTTATTGATTGAATGAACTGTTAAAAAAATCAAAATAAAGGTGAAGGGCTGGCTGTGGTGCACCCGCACGACCCGCCGATTATCAGCCCCGTCGAAAGTTTTTCATGATAAGCCTCAAGGGGATTAACCTTACCTTCTATCAGTTTCAGCAGATATCTTACAGCCTTGCTTCCAAGCTCTTCAATGGGAGCGTGGACGGTAGTAAGCCTCGGGGTCAGCAACCTGCTTAGATAAATGTCATCAAATCCGGTAACCGCGATATCCTCAGGTATTCTCACTTTAAGAACCTTCGCGCCTTCGTAAACGCCGAGAGCCATCATATCGTTTGCCGCAAATATTGCTTCAGGCTTCTCAGCGAGCGTCATAAGTCGCATAAAACCATAGTATCCCGCTCTAACGGTGAAATCACCATCCACAGCCCAGTTGGTATTCAGCTCAATTCCATGCTTCTCGAGGGTGTCACGGTAACCGAGATACCTCTCTTCGGCATCACAATTGTCTTTGGGACCCTTGATGATGGCTATCTTCTTGAAACCGTGCTCCATCAAGTGCTCTATGTTGGCAACAGTTCCCTGGTAATTGTCAATACTTATGCTTACAGCTTCATCTATTTCATTGAGCGAGTTGATCAGAACCACCGGTCGCTTGCTCTTGGCGATTATCTCAGGTACTTCCTTGTGTATCTGAGGCGCCATCATGATAACCCCGTCGACCCTGCCGCTCGACATGAAGTCGATCAGCGTCTCAACCCCGTTGCGCTGACTGTGCGAACTGGCAACAATTATAAACTTGTTCCACCGGTAAGCCTCTTCATCAATACCATGAATGATATCAGTAAAAAACTCACCTGAAATGTCAGGTATTATCACTCCGATGGTATCGGTCATCTTTGTTGAAAGTCCCCTCGCCAAAGGGCTCGGTTTATAGTCAAGCTCTTCAGCTATTTGAAGGATACGGCTTTTGGTATCCCCCTTTATCAGTTTGCTGTTGTTGAATGCACGGGAAACCGTGGCTATTGACACTCCTGCTATTTTCGCCACTTCGTGAATGTTTTTTCTGGTCATTTTAGGGTTTTTTCTGTAAAAAATATGTAAACGTTTACATCCGAAAAAATAAGTAATTCCTGAACCAATTCAAACAAAAAAAATATTTTATTTGAAGTTTTTCATTCCTTTACACTACCCATCATGATCCCTTTTATGTAATACTTCTGAAGGACGAGGAATATCATCATTACTGGCAGTATCGTTATCACGCTTCCCGCCATCATCAACTCTGGGTCCTTGGTGTGCTCACCCATCAGATTTGCCAAGGCGACCGGAAGAGTGTACATGTCACTGTCATTCAACACTATTAGTGGCCATAAAAAGTCGTTCCAGGTCCCCATGAATGTGAATATTGCCAGTGTTACCATCACCGGAGCCGCGAGCGGCAAAATGATCTTGTAATAGATCTGAAAATCGTTGGCACCATCTATCCTTGCCGACTCGATCAAGCTATCCGGTATTGCCATTACATATTGCCTGATTAAAAATATTCCGAAGACGTTTGCGAGTCCCGGGATGATTATTGCCATGTACGTGTTAAGAAAGCCAAACTCTTTAAGCATCAAGAAGAGCGGCAGCATTGTTACCTGAGCCGGGATCACCATCGAACTGAGAAGGAGTTTGAATATGGCATCCTTGCCGGCGAAACGGTACTTTGCAAAAGCGAATCCTGCCATTGAGTTGAAAACGAGCGACACTACAGTGACGAGAAACGACAGAACAAAACTGTTCAGCAGGTTCCGCGACACATCCAGCCGTGAAAAGAGCGTTTCATACTGCGTCAGTGTGAATTCATCCGGGATGAACCTCGGGGGGAAAACCGACGCGTGTCCATCGTTCATGAACGAAGCCGAAACCATCCAGATGAAGGGCGCTAGAGTTAAAATGCCGGTGATAATGAGGAAAGCGTGAAGTATGAATTTTTTCATTTTACGCCTCCTTCCTCTTTTGGTACCACATCTGAAGCAGCGTGCCCGCGAGAATTATCACAAAAAGCACGAACGCTATAGAAGAGGAGTAACCCATATTCCACCAGCGGAAGCCTTCCTGATACATGTAAAGCACAATACTGAGTGTGCTGTCGAGTGGCCCCCCCTGCGTCATTATATAAGGTTCGGCAAAAAGCTGGAAATAACCTATCATCGTAATGATCGTGATAAAAATCGTGGTTGGTGCCAGCATCGGTAATGTGATCTTGGTGAACCGCTGCCAGCCATTAGCTCCTTCAATGTGAGCAGCCTCGTAAAGCTCCTCCGGAATGTTCTGCAATCCGGCGATGAAGATGATCATGTTGTAGCCAAAATTCTTCCAGATCGAGAGAATAATTATCGATGGCATCGCCCAGTCGGGGTCGCCTAACCAGTCGATCTTCCCAATGCCAATGAAACTCAAACCGTAATTTAAAAGTCCAAACTCCGGATGATATATAAACCGCCAGACGATCGATACAGCCACAAGTGTGGTAACTACAGGCATGAAATACACCAGCCTGAATATCCCCTTGAACCTGACCAATTTTGAGTTAAGAAGTATCGCGGCGCCAAGTGAAACAGCTATCGACAGAGGCCCCGACACCACCACAAACATAAAGGTGTTCTTCAGTGCCTTCCAAAACAAAGGATTCTCGAACAACTTTATATAGTTATCCAACCCGGTGAACCGGAACTTGCTGTAGTTGCCTATGGCATAGATATCGAAATCAGTAAAACTGATCACGAACGCGCTTATCACCGGGATAAAAAAGAAAACAAATATCGCCGTAAGCGCCGGTGCCAGAAATAAATATGCTGCTTTTTTCATAAACTTTGAATTGAGAACCTGAGTGCGCCGCGGCGCATTAAGAACTTAAGAACCTGAGAACCTGAGAATTTAAGTGACAGACAGGCCTCTAACCTCTAACCGCTATCCGCGGTAGCGCACCAACAGCTAATAACTAATAGCTAATAGCTAATAACTAAAAAGCCACCTCCTCTTCTCCAGTATCACATTAACTTCCTTGTCCATTGCCTGCATGGCTTCCTCTTCGGTCATGGTGCCGCGGGCGGCATACTCGGCATATTGCTGTAGTTTGGAGAAGACAATCTGCTCCCACTCGGGGATCTTCGGTGTTGCTACAACGTTCTTGAACTGCTCGTAAAATGCTTTAATAAAGGGATCATCCTTAAAATAAGGCTCATCCCAGGCCTGAATAACCGCCGGCAGGTTATTGGTTTCACGAAAAAAAGCGAGTTGTGTCTCTTTTTCGGAGAGAAACTCAACAAACTTCCAGGCGGCATCCTTGTTCTTTGAATTTTTGAATATTACCAGACTCGATCCACCGGCGAGTGAAGCTCCCGGATATCCGTTCTTTCCCGGAAGTGGCGCGGTGCCCCATCTTTCCCCGGTTGAGTCTTTCATCCACCGTTTGAACTCGGGGATGTTCCATGGACCCGAAATGTACATGGCGAAAAATTCCTGCTCGAACGCCTGATACACATTGGTTACCTGTGAAACGCCCAAGGGGGTGAGTCGCTCTTTATGAAAGCGAATTAAAAATTTGAATGCTTCAAGGAATTCTTTACCACTGAAATTACCGTAAGTCCAGTTCTTCTTGATCAGATCCGAGCCGTTCTGTAGTCCGAAAATCACAAATGGAGCCCACTCGTTGGTCGGGAGGTAGATCGCGTATTTGTTTGGATCGTGCTGCATTTTCACGATTTTGCGGGAGAGATCGAGCAATTCATCCCAGGTTTTCGGTGGTTCATTATACCCGGCACGCGCGAAAATATCTTTACGGTAATAGATAATCCTGGTGTCGATGTACCATGGTATGCCGTAAATATTCCCCTGAACCTCGTTCGTGTTCCAGATACCTTTGAAATAAAATTCTGGTTTGACAACCTTGGACCTGGAGATATTGCCATCAAGTGGTTCGAGGGCTTCGAGTAAAACGAACTGGGGTACCCAGGTGTTTCCAAGCTGGCAGATATCCGGGGTGTTGTCAGCGGCGAAAGATGATATCAGCTTCTCCTGCGCGGCTGTCCAGGGTACCATCTGCACCTTCACTTTGATACCGGGATTTCTCCGCTCAAACTCCGGTATCAATTTTTGTATCTTTTCACCTTCTGAGCCCATCCCCCAGAAGGTTATTTCTGTTGCATTTCCTTTTTTCGCACTGCAACCGGATAAAATGAATAATAAAGGAAGCAGGAGCAAACCTCCAGCCAAAACCAATCTGAATCTCAGGTCGACCTGCTTCCTCCAACCATTCATTTCATCATCACCATCTTGCCAGTGAGGGTGGAACCGTTAGCACTTATTTTGTAGAGATAAATTCCGGAAGGCGCGGCAATTCCATCCCTGCTTCTTCCGTTCCAGTAAATTTCGTTCCTTCCACTTTCATACCACTGCCCCTCTGCCTCATAAACGAGATCACCCAGGGCGTTGTATATCTGCAATCCGACAGGCGCGCTTACGGGGAGGCTGAATACCATTTTTGTCGCCGGATTGAAGGGATTTGGATAGTTACCCTCAAGTTTGAATTCCACAGGTGTCTCAGTTGTTGCTTCATCTTCCACGGAAGTGGTGGTATCGGGTGAAAAACCAACTGCTGTGAGCATTGGGGCTATTTCCGGGTTTGCCATGAATTTGTTCCATAACAGACCCGATCTATAGTTCTCGATCATTACGAGTATCGGCCCCTGATCTATCGCCAGATAGCTTGAAGCGAACCAGTTCTGCTGAACATTGAAAGCATCCTTAAAGCCGTAAACTCCCCAAAGGTTCGCGCCATAGGTTCTGTACATGTTTTTAAGGGCCGCCATGGATTCAACAGGCGTGTACGGCATTGATGAGAGTGCCGCGGTCGGGGCTATTGTACCATTGTCACCACCATTAGTCGGCTCCTGAGCCCCGTATCCCCAGGGATTGTCGGAAGCAGTCAGACCCCAGGTGTTTGGTCCGTAACCTGCGTAACCTTTCGGGTTCGCAATGCAGTAAGCCCGGTTAACAAGCGTCTGATTTTTGTTGTGTTCAAAGTAATTGGCGTACTGGTCTTTCTTGTGCCGGGGGTCGAATCCCAAATAAGAGTAATGCGCGAAGAAGAGGGGTCCACCGGTATTCTGCCCCACCCAGAGGCGGTAGCCATAGTAAGTTCCCGTGTTCTGGTAGCCGCTACCTGTCCACCCAAGCCAGTATGAATTTGCAGGCATCGGATAGGTTGGCGAGGCAATGGCGAGCATGTACAATATCAGTGCCTCCATATACCCCGAGACGGGCAGGTTCATCTGCCAGCCATAGTTCGGCGACCAGTGCCAGTAAAGCTTAAAAGTGTTAGGATATCTGCGGTACCAGTTCCACTCTACCGTTTCCCAGGCTTGTGTGATTTTCGCCCTGATCTCTGTCTCAAGCGAAGTCTGGGCATCGAAATATTGCCGCAAAGTTAAAAGTCCTTGTACCATGAACGCGGTTTCAACCAGGTCGCCACCGTCGTCATAAGTGCCGAAAGGTATTACGGCACCCGTGGTACCGTTAAGCCAGTGTGACCAGGCTCCATGAAATCTGTTTGCCTTTGTAAGGAGGAAATTAACCACTTTCAGGGTTCTCTCCGCCCCTTCCTGACGGGTAATGTAACCTCTTTCTATGCCTACCGGGATCCCCATCAGTCCGAATCCTGAGCCACCAATGGTTACGGTTTCACCACTGTTAAGACGCTCACGGGTCAAACCTGAAACGGGATGGGCGTAATGCCAGAAGTAGCGAAATGTTGCCGCCTGCACCATATCGAGGAAATCTTCATCTGTCATGGCTGAAGTGGTAACTGTGATCTCTGTGGTTTTCGGGGATTCGTTGTACGAGGTATCGAAAGCTGAAACGGCAAATGTACGGGCTGTACCAAGACTGCCTGTCCATTCATAATAGTAGTTGTCGTTCGCGTTGGTGGTTCCTGCCCTTACCCAGTTATTCCCCTCTTTTTTGTAGATATTGTAACCCGCCACGTCACTCTCGGGGCTCTTCATCCACCTGAGATCAAAGTGTTTTTCATATCCTTTCGCGACAAAACCGGTAGGCGTTGAGGGTGGGGTGGGGTCAATTCCTCCTTTGAGAACCATTCTTACTTCATCTATGTAACAGGTGTGCTCTGTTGTATCGGCATTGTTCCGTGAGAAAAAGACGTATCTGATCTTTGTGAGATCGGTTGATCCGGCACTGTTTCTAAAAAGGGAAAGCGGCACCAGAACCCGTTTCCATGTGTGAGCCGGGAGGCTCTGCAGATAGCTGCCCATGGGGACAGTGCCCGTGGCAGAGCCAAAATTATCCTGAAGTGAAAGCAGAGGTAGGTCGCTTCCGTTCAGATCACTTGCCGAATAGATATATAAGCTTAGCGTGTCCCTCAGGTTGACATCAAACAACGGATTGCCCGAACCGGCCACTCCGAGCCGCCAGTTGCCTGAGTCCATGGAGCGCCATCTCAGCTTCAGACTGTTAGCTCCGGAGAAAGCATACTGCGTGGAAACAGGGAACTTGCTGTCGAACACCAGCTCGACAAAAGCCGGTGAGGTCATCGAGCCAAGACTTGGATCCCAGTAGCTGCTAACCGCGCTGTTCGTGAAGAAAACATAGTCCTGACCAAACAGGAGCGTGCCGGTCAGGAGAACGATAATGTTGAGGTTCTTGATAAATTTTATCATCAACCGGCTTTCTTTCCGAGGATAACCTCCACTTCAACGGACTTCGCGCTGACCGGTGAAACAAGATTGCCCGCCACTTCTTTTCCATCTATCTTCATTGAGATCACTCCGGATGATACATGACCGGGATTCTTGACGGTGATATTATAGCTGCAGCCCCGGTACAGGCGTTTAACTTTGAAGCCATCCCACTCCGAGGGAATTGCAGGTTCTATCAGAAGCCCGCCTTCCACGGAACGGATGCCAAGTATCCAGTCAACAATGATTTTCTGGTACCATGAAGCAGATCCTGTGTACCAGCTCCAGCCGGCCCTGCCGTAGTTTGGAGAGTCAGGCCCGTCAATATTTCCCGGGGTGACGTAAGGCTCAGCCGACCAAAGGTCGGGGTCCATGCCGTTTAATACAGGGGAAATGCCTTTGTAAACTTCATAAGCTTTTTCCGGTTTGCCGGCTTTGGCAAATGCCCAGATTGCCCACGTTGCCGCGTGCATGTAAACCCCGCCGTTCTCCCTTCTTCCGGGAGCATAACGGGAAAGGTAGCCGATGTATTTATCGGGCACGCTGTATGCCGGTGCCAAAAGAAGTGTTCCGTTGTTCTTGAGAAGATGTTTTTCAACAGCGAGAAGCGCTGCTTCCTGCTTCTCTTTCGGGGCAATATCACTCATAACCGACCAGGTCTGCGGATTCAGGAATATTTTTCCTTGAGTGTTTTCAGCCGATCCAAATTTCTCACCTGTGTCCTTTGTGCCCCTGAAATAATATTCACCGTCCCAAGCGTGTTCGTTGAAGGCGGCTTTTACATTTTCAGCGCCTGCAAGGAGTTTCCTTTCGGTTTCAAAATCAGCTTTTTGGGCGGCAATCTTTGCAAACTCAACCAGTACAAAGTAGAAGAATTCCGCCATCCAGACCGATTCACCCTTGAATTCAAGCCCCACGGCGCTTAGACCGTCGTTCCAGTCACCGGCGCCGATAAAGGGAATGCCCCTCGGACTCAAACGGGAGAACACCACATCAATTGCCCGGAGGGAATGTTGGTAAAGGGTTTCGACGAGCTCTTTATTGTCGTAATATTCAGCTTTCTCATCAACAAAGGCGAGGTTTCCCGTCTCTTTCACGTACATCGAGAGAATGAATGGTAGCCATAGGAGGTCATCCGTCATTTTTGTGGGGAGACCTGTCTCGGTTATCGGGTGCCACCAGTGGAGAACGGTTCCTTCCTCAAACTGATGCGCGGCGTGTAATTTTAATTGTTTTTCTGTTCCGGAAGGGTCTATCGGTAGCCATACGAG
>JAEYUD010000118.1 GCA_023433685.1 Bacteroidota bacterium | reverse complement strand
GTAACATTTATGGCGACCGTTCTTTCCAGGGTATCCACTGTCACTTCCAACTTTGAGCCATGGAACGAAAACTTGATCGCGTTCGTGAGCAGGTTACGAAGAATTAGATCAAGTGCATACTCATCTGCCATCACGAAGCAGTCATCGGGAACACCGGTGACGATCTCGATATTTTTCCCAAAAGCAAGATCACTAATAAAATTCTTGTTTCGCTCCACAATTCCGATAAGGTGGAGTGGACCTGGTTTAACCGAGAGCCTGCCAGACTGTGTGCGGCTCCATGCGAGAAGGTTCTCCAGAAGATCATAAGTGCTTCGTGCTGTGTGGTCTATCCGGGAAATGAAATCACTTACTTCCTCCCGCCGCATACTGTCAATGTCTTCAACCAACAGGCGTGAGAACCCCATGATGGTTGAAAAAGGGTTTTTCAGATCATGAGAGATGATCGAGAACATTTTATCTTTTGTGGCGTTCAGATCCCTTAGTTCGATCAGGAGATTCTCAAGCACTGCGTTCTTTTCCTCTATCAACTGCTGACTGCTGACCAATTCCTCATTCCGTTTTTTCAGTTCCACTGTTCTGTCTGTGACTATCGACTCAAGCCGGAGGTTCTCTTTCCTGAGCTTCTCAGCATAGAGCCGTGACGATGAGTAGACCACGAGAAATGCCATCACAACATATAAAAGCAGAGCCCACCATCTCTTGTACCATAGAGGAATTATTGCGAAATCGATACGGGAAATGTTGCTCCACTGTGAGTGCCCCGAAGGTTTTACTCTGATTTCAACCGACCGGGTACCCGCGGGTAGATCGCTTAAAGGCAAAGTATTGCCACCTTTCAGATTCTGCCATTCAGAATCCTGATCCAACCTGTACATAATCAGAGTTGATTTTACAGGGAAATAAAAACTGAACACTTCAAGCAGCCAGTTGTTGTCTTCAGGTATCTCAATCTGCCCGGCCTGCTGCGCAATGGTTGAGTTAAGTTTATGATTTTTCAGAAGCAGCAAGGGACGGGCCGCGACCTCTGAAACAAAATTTTTCCTCATAATTGCCACGCCTTCGGCAGTGCCAACCCACAGCACCCCCCTCGGGTCGGTGGTTATCGTCCGGGTACCGATAGTTTTACTGGGTAGTCCGGATATCACATCGAACTGAGAAACGCCCTGCCCGTCATATCCAAAAAGTCCATTCTCAGTACCGATCCAGATATCGCCGGTGTTGTTATCTGTCGAAATTGATCTTGCATTTACTTCCTTAAGTGATGGTTCAAGAAGCGTCGCCTTCGTGTCATTAATTTCGAACACACCTTCGCTTGTTGCAAGTATCGGCATTCCGGACTTACTGAAGTCGATGTCATTAACCGTCAGAATTTTGCCATCGAGCAAGCGGGATTTTGGAGTGATGGTGGTGAACTTATTACTCTCAGCTGTGAATTTGAGGAGCTCGAGACCATTTGAAGCCCCGGCTACATAAAGTATACCCTTTTCACTCATAAAAACGGTGGAGAAAGACGCGATTCCGGAAAAACTGACATCATATTTCAGAATCGTGCCGTCCGTTTTCAGATTGATGATCTCCTTTGCGCCTTCTTCGATAATCCAAAGGTCATCACTCTGTCCGTATGAAATATACTTGATAAATTTGCCCCGGATTCGGGGGGTTAAATCAGTGGTTACTCCGGTATCATTGATGTGGATCAGTTGACCGTTAGAGAGGGAAGCCAGTATCCCGTTTTTGAACCGGGCAATAGTAATGATCACATTCCCGGGGGATTTGAGCACCACTTCATAGCTGAATCCTTCAGCTTGTGGAGAAACCTTGTAGAGAGAGTTACCGTCAGAGACGAAGATCATGTCATCTTTCAGAGTGACAATATCCTGGATGTAGTGTTTTATTACATCGGGCAGCACAGGTTCGAAGAGTTTTTTCGTCAGAAGAATGATCCCGCTTTCTGAACAGAGCCACAATTCCGAGTTTCTGCCGAAGTAGATCGCGTTAAACTTAACCTTTCCAGGTTCATCATGATTGGTGATTCGGGGGGCAGTCTCGTCTGATTTGAACGAAAAAATTCCATCATCCCATGTAGCGGCATACACCACGTTATCACTCTTTTGGAAGGAAGAAATGCTCTTTCCTCTGATGATGTTCTTTGCAGCAGCAACAGCCGGATTTCCACTGCCGGCGATCTTGAGGGTAACTGAAATGATGCCATCATTATTTCCTGCCAAAAATCTCATATTGCCAAGATAGACCACGGCAGTGATATTCTGGATATCTTTTAATACAGCGAACCGGTAGAACTGATCTTTCAGCTTGTCGTACTGGTACACCCCTCCGTTATGGGTTACAAGTATCAGATCGCCTGATTCAAGCTCGAAGAAGTGGTGCGCCCGCAGAAAGTTATATGAATATTCAGCACCTGGAAGGCGGAATCTCTTAAAATTGCCATTCTTAAATCTTACGATCGTGCCTTGTTCAGCAATGAATACAGTGCTGTCAGCAGATTCGTAAACATTTTTTGGAAACCACACCTTGCCGTGCACCATTTCCTGTGAACCCTGTAACAGGGTTTTTATCCTCGCTGTATCAATCATTGGAGTGATCTCGAAAACACCGAGATCGGAGGCGAGGAGGAGATTTCCGTTCTTTCGTTTGATAAGTTGTTTGGTGAATGCTATCCCCGGTGTTGATGTGTAAGGAGTAAAAGAGTGGCCATCGAACCTGCTCACTCCCGCGTCGGTACCCACCCACATAAATCCAAGATTATCCTGACAGATCGTTTTTGTAAGCTCGATCGTCAATCCTTGTTCAAGGCCAAATTTATGGACTTCAAACCTCTGCGCTGGCGCAAGGGAGAAAAATCCAAGAAAAATGGTGAGAATGATCAGCTTTTTCAAGTCACCTGATCCTGTTAAGGCCGTTCAGAGCCGCAACACGGTACGCCTCTGCCATCGTTGGGTAGTTAAATGTGGTGTTGATAAAGTACATTAGCGAATTGGCTTCACCCTTCTGCACCATGATAGCCTGTCCGATATGTATGATCTCGCTGGCGTTTGTGCCAAAACAGTGAATACCAAGTATCTCCAGAGTCTCCCTGTGGAATAGAATTTTCAGCATGCCTGTTTTATGTCCGGTGATCTGTGCCCGGGCGAGGTGGCGGAAGAATGAGTGGCCCACTTCATAGGGTATCTTCTCCTGAGTGAGTTCACGTTCGGTTTTTCCGATCGAGCTTATCTCGGGGATGGTATATATACCCGTGGGGATGAAATTAAGCAATTGATTTTCACACTTTCCCTCAATTATGTGAGTTGCCGCGAATCTTCCCTGATCATAAGCCGCTGAGGCCAATGACGGAAAGCCACAGACATCACCAACGGCGTAGATGTGGGGGAGCACGGTTTGGTGTTTGCTGTTAATGGCTATCGAGCCTCTCGAGTCAGTGCTGATCCCGAGAGTATCAAGATTCAGAGTGTTTGAGTTTCCGGTGCGGCCCTGTGCCCAAAGGAGCACATCTGAATGGATCACTTTGTTTGATTCAAGATGTATTGCCACGGAATCATCAACCGGAACAACTTTTGTGTATTCTTCTTTGTTCCGGATAAGCACACCATTCTCCCGCAGATGGTACGAGAGGGCATCACTTATTTCGTCATCGAGGAAAGTAAGCAGGCGGTCGCGGGTGTTAATAAGATTAACCTTGATTGCGAGACCCCGAAAAATGGAAGCGTATTCGCAACCGATTACACCCGCGCCATAGATCGCGATTGAACGGAAATTTACCGGGGTGGTAAGAATCGTGTCGCTGTCGAGTATCCTTGGGTGATTGAAATCGACATCTTCCGGGTGGTAGGGACGTGATCCGGTGGCAATAATGAAAAACCCCGCGGTGTAACGCTCGAAACCACCGTTCATCAGTTCAATGTCAAGGGTATGATCGTCTTGAAATTTTGCCCAGCCGTTTATAACATCAACATAATTTCTTTTGTAGAATCCATATCTCAATTCAACCTGCTGATCCACCACTCTCCGAGTACCCTGCAACACTTCCTGATAAGTCACTCCCATCGATTTTCCGGTTTCGGCTATCCTTTGGATCTCCTGTCTTAGACTCTTGCTCGGGATGGTACCGGTATGAGTACAACTGCCCCCCACCCTCGGGAAGGAATCCACTATGGCAACCCTTTTACCGGCTTTTACCATTTTCATAGCAGCACCCTCGCCTCCGGGACCGCTGCCTATCACTATACAATCGTAGTCATAAATCATTCGTGTATACAGTTCGTTTGCTATGGAATTTCTTTATTTTTGTAGATTAATATAATTAATAGTTGTTATTTTGTTGTGTTTAAGATTTGATCAAGATATTTTCCGCATGTTTTTCCGTCTTTTATTAATTATTTTACTTCTTGCTGTCTCACCGTTTGCTCAGAAAAAGGAATTCCGCGGAGTAAAGTTGACTGATATCGACAGTCAGGTACTTTTCTCCGAGAAGAACATCTCGGAGGCGATGGATTTTCTTGCTTCGCTGAATATTAACGCGGTGATCCCGGTGGTTTGGAACGGTGGTTACACCCAGTATCCCAGCCGCGTTATGGATTCACTGTTTGCAAAACCGGTTGACCCCGCGTTCTTCGGACGTGACCCGCTTGAAACCGTGGTAATTGAAGCCAGAAGAGTGGGAATCGAAGTGTATCCATGGTTCGAATATGGTTTTTCGTCATGGTACTCGGGTGGAACACCACCTTACGGTGGGCATATTCTCCAAAAATTTCCATCGTGGGCCGCGAGAGATCTGAACGGGGATATCTGCGTAAAAAACGGGTTCGACTGGATGTCGGGAGTAAACCCTGATGTACAGAATTTTATTATCGGGCTCACAATGGAAGTGTTGCGCAAGTATGATGTTGACGGAATAGAATATTCCGACCGCATGCCTGCACTTCCTTTGCAATGCGGTTATGATTCGACCACCGTGGCGCTTTACAGGCTTGACCATAATGGGGCTGATCCACCGGCGAATTTCTATGATATCGCTTGGAAAAGGTGGCGGGCAGACAGACTCAATA
>JAEYUD010000114.1 GCA_023433685.1 Bacteroidota bacterium | reverse complement strand
CATGTATTCAGCCATTAGCTCATGTATATTTGCAGTCTGACTGCAAATATACATAAATATTATGGTTTATCGCAAATTAAGAGTGGTAACTGACCAATATTTAGTTGATTCTCAGGATTTCGTATTGCCTTTTGATAATGGCCTGAAATTGGGGTGAGGTTCTGTGCCAATCGATCACATCAACACGAAACGGTAGATTACTCTCTTGAAAGGCTTCTTTGAGGGTACCGGTTTCCATTATCGACATTTTTCTGCCGAGATCGATGGCAAGATCAAGATCGGAGATATCCCTGCTGGTACCATTGATTCTGCTGCCGAAAACCATAATAAGGGCATCAGGAACCAAATTCTTAAGAATTGATCGCACGATCTCCAGATCATGAGGGGCTGCATCAATCATTTTTATTCTGCAAATTTTCGATTAACTCAAGAAGGAAGGGGTAAAACTTCACTGCTATCTCGTACGCGCTATCTGCAATTTCTTCGTCATAGGTATGTGAAGTGGTATTTCTGGTGTAATGAAACTCGATCCATTGCTCTATATCATTTACCAGCCGGACTTCAGAGGCGATGCGGAACAATTCCCGCCTCGAAACGCCATCCACCACCTCTCTGCCAATATTGGTTTCGATCCACCTTTTCATGAATTTCCACGACAACTCAAACGCGACTTCGAAATTCTGAATTACTCCCGCCTGCAATGTTTCCTGTTGATCGAGCGGCAGTAAATGGAATTCTGTATTGAATGCAGTTACATTCAATGAGCGTTTAAGCGCTTCTGAAGCTTTCTGAAGTGGTGTAATATCCAAACTCATATATTTCTCCGGTGAATCCATTCAATAGATGTTTCAAACTTGAATTCAAATTTACAGACTCTCCCACTAAGTACAATAAAAAAAGCTGCCCCCTGTTCCGGAGGCAGCTTCTAAAGTCTGCGATATTAACAGTAATTGTTAATCTTCGGCTTTGGCTTTCATTGCATCCCAGATTACATAAGCGCAAAGGAGGATAAACATGAAGAGGCCGACGAACATGGCGCCGTTGCTTTCAACCCAGTGGGTTGCCATGAGATCGATCTCGAAGTATTTCATTACAGCGCTGATAACTCCCATCAAAGCGCCACCGGCGATGAAGCCAGAAGCGATGAGTGTACCGCGTTCACGGCGGGCGTTGTTCAGGTTTTCATCCTTGCTGCGTGTTGAAACGATGTGGGCAAGGATACCGCCGACGAGGATCGGGGTGTTGAGTTCGAGCGGAATGTACATTCCAAGCGCGAAAGCGAGCGCGGGAACTTTGATCATGGTAAGTATCAGAGCCATCGCGGCACCGGCTATGTAAAGCATCCAGGGAGCGGGTTTCTGCGACATCAAAGGCTCGATAACGGCTGCCATGGCGTTTGCCTGCGGAGCCTGAAGAGCATTGTCACCTTTGAAGCCGTAGGCTTCGTTAAGAACCATGATGATCAAACCCACAACTGCGGCAGAGGCGGCAGTTCCAACGAACTTCCAGGTCTGCTGTTTGTAGGGTGAGCTTCCAAGCCAGTAGCCGATCTTTAAGTCGGTAATGAAAGCACCGGCTACGGAGAGGGCGGTACAAACTGCTCCACCAATCAGCAGGGCGGTTACCATTCCATCTTTTCCTTTGATCCCGAAGGAGATCAGGATGATCGAGGAGAGGATCAGCGTCATAAGTGTCATACCGGATACAGGGTTTGTGCCAACAATCGCGATGGCGTTGGCGGCAACCGTTGTGAAAAGGAATGAGATCACGACAACGATAACCAACCCCAGAAGGGCGTGACCGAAATTGCCTGTAACTCCAAAATTGAAGAAAAGAAGGAGCGCGAGGCCAACAGCGAGGATGCCTGAAACGATAACGAACATCGGGAGATCACGTTCTGTACGAAGCGCGCCTTTTGATGAGCCGACACCTCCACCGATTTCTTTGGCGGCGAGTTTGAAAGCCCCGGCGATAATTCCTGATGATCTTACTATGCCGATAATACCTGCCATGGCGATACCACCAATACCGATGTGGCGAACAT
Organism: Bacteroidota bacterium; assembly: GCA_023433685.1. Lineage (GTDB taxonomy): Bacteria > Bacteroidota > Ignavibacteria > Ignavibacteriales > Ignavibacteriaceae > UTCHB3. The sequence continues at coordinate 17,819 of JAEYUD010000114.1, read as the reverse complement.
AGTTTCTGAATATCTGCTCAGCGGACATGTCTTTTATAAGCACGGTAACGTTCGCGCCGATGGGATCGGTGAGAAACTGACCGATGTAGTAAACCACAGGGATCAGAAGATACCATGAAACAAATGAACCGGCAGCGATGATGGCGGCATATTTCAAACCGACGATGAAGCCAAGTCCGGTTACGGCGGCACCAATATTTATGTTGAAAACGAGTTTGTATTTATCATAGAGCATATCGCCGACAGGGAGCACCTTGGTCGAGAATGTCTCGCTCCACCATCCGAATGTGGCTATGATGAAATCGTAAATACCGCCGACGAGACCCGACGAAACGAGCACGAGCGCTTGTGAGCCCCCTTTTTCGCCGGCAACCAGCACTTCTGTTGTTGCTGTTGCTTCAGGGAAAGGGAACTTGCCGTGCATGTCGGCAACGAAGTACTTCCGGAACGGGATCAGGAAAAGGATTCCCAGAAAACCACCGAGGAGTGATGAAAGGAACACCTGAAGAAATGAAGCCTCAAGATCAAGGATGTACAGGGCCGGAATGGTGAAGATGGCACCGGCAACAACCGCGCCTGATGTTGCGCCAACCGACTGTATGATTACGTTCTCACCGAGAGCGTTCTTCCTCTTTAGAAGAGTAGAAAGGCCCACGGCTATAATGGCTATGGGAATCGCTGCCTCGAAAACCTGACCGATCTTCAGCCCAAGATAGGCTGCCGCGGCAGAAAAGAGAACCGCCATCACCAAACCCAAAGAGATCGTGTATACATTTACTTCGGGAACTATGCTCAGGGGCGACATTATGGGTTCATACTTCTCGCCCGGCTTTAATTCGGAATAAGCGTTTTTTGGAAGTCCTTTGACCTCACCCGTAGTGTGTCCGCTCATTTATACTCCGCTATTAGTGTTGATGAATGTTTGTGAAAAAAATAAAAAACCGGCCGCCTCAATTTAATGAAACAGCCGGTGGTAAGAAAACGTGTCCCGCCGGCACAATCAGCGGGACAAATATAGCACTATAACTTTACCGAGCTGATCACTTTCATGTAATTGGCTCTTTCGTACTGCGAAGGATCGCCCACGTTCATGTAGCTCATCGAACCACGCATGTCTTCAACCGAATTGTACTCGTTAGCTTCCATCCAGAATTTCATTTTCGCAATCACATCGGAGATGTGGTTCGGACCGAATTTCAGGATGCTCGACATCATCTGTGTGACCTTGGCACCAACCATGATCATTTTGATGACGTCTTTTTCGGAGTAGATTCCGGAAGTGGCGGCGAGATCGCAATCGAGTCTGCCATAAAGAATGCCCACCCAGCGGAGTGGGAGCCTCATTGCCATTGGGGTGCTGAGGAGCACGTTAGGCACCACTTCGAGATTCTCGAGGTCGATATCAGGCTGATAGAACCTGTTGAAGAGTACGAGACCGTCAGCACCGGCTTTATCGAGCTGATCGGCCATCCACGCGGTCGAGCTGAAATATGGGCTCAACTTGACGGCGAGAGGTATTTTTATGTTTCTTTTAACTTCTTTAACGATGTCGATGTAGAGCTGTTCGATCTCTCTGCCGTCGGTGTTGAAATCGGTGGCAAGTTTATAGATGTTAAGCTCGAGCGCGTCGGCACCGGCTTCTTCCATGTTGTGCGCGTATTTCACCCAGCCGCCGAGGCTTGAGCCGTTAAGACTGGCGATAACCGGGATATCAGTGGCTTCTTTTGCCTTTCTGATAAGCTCGAGGTATTCATCCGGACCGGCTTTATACTCGATGTGATCGGGGAAATAGCTTGTTGCCTCCGCGTAGCTTTCGTTGTGCGCGGTGGTGTAATGGAAGTTCGCGAGCGACTCTTTTTCGATCTGTTCCTCGAAGAGGGAGTAAAGAACCACAGCGGCAGCACCGGCATCTTCAAGGGCCTTGATCGAGGATATTTCCTGCGAAATGGGGCCGGCTGAAGGAACAACCGGGTTTTTAAGTTTCATTCCAAGATATGTTGTTGTCAGATCCATTTTATTTTCCTTAAAATCTGTTTGTTGATCCTTGAACCATTAAGAATTTGCGTTAGGCGAAGTGTTTGCCATGTTTTCATACATCTTCCATCTCTTCGAGACGTCAGACTGAGCTTCTTCGATCAGTTTGGCAGCCGCCTCCGGATGTGATTTTGTAAGCATTCTGTACCTGGTTTCAAGGTACGCGTAATCTTTGAATGGTATCTTAAGGCCCTTTGAGTCGAGGCTGAAAGGATTCCTTCCTTCTGCCGCGAGGTCAGGGTTGTACCTGAAGAGCTGCCAGTGACCGGAATCAACGGCTGCTTTCTGGTTTCTTGTGGCTGTACCCATGTCGATACCGTGAGCAATACAGTGGCTGTAAGCAATTATGAGGGATGGTCCGTCATAAGCTTCAGCTTCAATAAATGCTCTTACGGTGTGAGCGTCGTTGGCACCCATGGCAACCTTTGCCACATATACGTTACCGTAGCTCATCGCCATCATTGCGAGGTCTTTCTTGGCAGCGGGTTTACCACCGGCAGCGAACTTCGCTACCGCGGCTCTCGGGGTTGATTTCGACATCTGACCGCCTGTGTTCGAGTACACCTCAGTATCGAGAACGAGAACGTTAACGTTTTTGCCCGAAGCGAGTACGTGATCTAGACCGCCATAACCGATATCGTATGCCCAGCCGTCACCACCCATGATCCAAACGGATTTCTTAACGAGGTAGTCAGCTACCGAAGCGAGGTTCTGATAGTCGAACTTTTCATCTTCAGTGGCTGAAGCTTCAAGCTCTGTAAGTTTTGCTTTAAGGGCGGCTACTCTTTCTCTCTGATCAATGATACCGGATTCATCTTTCTGGTCTGCGTTAATCAGATCGAAAACGAGTCTTTCACCTATTTTCTCGCCATGTTTAACAAGGAGGTTCGTTGCCTGCTCGTTGAACTGGTCGATCGAAAGTTTGAAACCAAAACCGAATTCGGCGTTGTCTTCAAAAAGTGAGTTCGACCATGCCGGACCGCGCCCATCGGCGTTCTTTGTCCATGGAGTTGTTGGCAGGTTACCGCCGTAGATCGATGAACAGCCTGTGGCGTTGGCGATTATCGCCCTGTCGCCGTAGAGCTGGCTGACAAGTTTTACGTAAGGTGTTTCACCGCAGCCTGAGCAAGCGCCGGAGAACTCGAAGAGTGGCTCGAGGAACTGTGAATCTTTAACTGAATTAACTTTAAGGTCTCTTCTGTCCCACTCGGGGATGTTGAGGAAGAAGTCCCAGTTAACTCTTTCAGTTTCACGGAGCGGAAGCTGTGGAGTCATGTTGATGGCTTTGAATCTAACTTCTCTCTTGTTCTTGGCGGGGCAGAACTCAACGCAGAGCCCGCAACCGGTACAGTCTTCAACTGCAACCTGCAGTGAATACATAAGGCCTTCGCCATGCTCTTTTGCTTTGAAAGGCATCGATTTGAAAGCCGCGGGGGCTTTATCGAGCTCATCCTGTGAGTAAATTTTTGCTCTGATCGAAGCATGCGGGCAGATCAGAACGCATTTGTTGCACTGGATACAAACTTCGGGATCCCAAACCGGCACTTCAAGCGCGATATTGCGTTTTTCGTACTTGGTGGTTCCTGAAGGGAATGTACCGTCAGCAGGCATAAGGCTTACGGGAAGGTCGTCACCAAATCCGGCGATGATCTTTCCTGTTACGTTCTTCACGAATTCAGGTGAATTGGCGGGAACTGCATCACGGATGTTGAACTTTGATGTAACAGTGGCGGGAACCTCAACTTCAAAAAGGTTGTCGAGTGTTCTGTCGACAGAGTCAAAGTTCATCTGAACGATCTTCTCGCCTTTCGATCCGTATGTTTTCTGGATCGCTTTTTTGATCATCTCGATCGCTTTCTCTTTCGGAAGGATCGCTGAGATGGCGAAGAAGCATGTTTGCATGATCGAGTTGATCCTGCCACCCATGCCGGTTTCATTGGCAACCTTGTAGGCATCAATGATGTAAAGTTTCATTTTTCTTTCGATCAGATCGCGCTGAACCTTCTCGGGAAGTGTATCCCAAACCTCTTCTTTTGAGGCAGGGGTGTTCAGAAGGAAGGCGGCGCCTTCAACCGCGTCGCGGAGCATATCGGTAGTCTCAAGGAACACAGTCTGATGGCAAGCAACGAAGTTCGCGCGATTTATAAGGTAGCTTGATTTGATCTTCTTGGGTCCGAACCTCAAGTGTGAAGTTGTCATCGAACCTGATTTTTTCGAATCATAAACAAAGTAACCCTGGGCGAAGAAGTCGGTGCCTTCACCGATGATCTTGATCGAGTTTTTGTTCGCGCCAACTGTACCGTCGGCACCAAGTCCGTAGAACTTGCCTTTAAATGTATCCGGATCTTCAACCGAGAACGAGGCATCGAAGTCGAGTGATGTGTTTGTCACGTCTTCTTTTATACCGATAGTAAAATGATTCTTTGGTTTTTCTTTGCCGAGTTCATCATAAACGGCTTTAACCATAGCGGGTGTAAACTCTTTTGAAGAAAGACCGTATCTTCCGCCGACCATTTTGGGGAACGCGAAAGGAAGTGTACCTTCGTTGTATGTTTCTGTTACCGCGTTAACGATATCCAAGTAGAGAGGCTCTCCCGATGCTCCCGGCTCTTTTGTCCTGTCTAACACGCCCAAAACCTTAACAGTTTTAGGAAGCGCGTCGATAAAATGTTTTATTGAGAATGGTCTGTAAAGTCTCACCTTAAGAACACCGACCTTTTCACCTTGCCCGTTGAGGTACTCAACTGTTTCTTCAACAGCTTCAGCGCCTGAACCCATGATTATGATAACCTTTTCGGCATCAGGGGCGCCATAGTAATCGAACAGATGATACTGTCTGCCGGTAAGGGTGGCAAACTTGTCCATGTAATTCTGAACGATCTCAGGAGCCGCGTTGTAATACGGATTAACGGTTTCCCTTCCCTGGAAGTATACGTCAGGGTTCTGGGCGGTACCGCGGATAAAAGGATTGTCAGGAGTGAGGGCTCTTTTTCTGTGTTCGATAACGAGCTGCTGGTTAACCATGAATTTCATGTCGTCAGCGTTAAGCTGTTCAATTTTTGCCACTTCGTGTGAGGTTCTAAAACCATCAAAGAAGTGAACGAAAGGCACCCTTGCTTCGAGTGTTGCAGCCTGGGCGATAAGAGCAAAATCCATAACTTCCTGAACCGAGTTCGAGGAGAGGAGTGCCCAGCCTGTTGAGCGGGTTGCCATAACATCACTGTGATCGCCGAAGATCGAAAGTGCCGAAGCGGCGATAGAGCGGGCCGAAACATGGAAAACGGTCGAGGTTAACTCGCCGGCTATCTTGAACATGTTCGGTATCATCAATAACAAGCCCTGTGAGGCTGTAAATGTAGTAGTGAGTGATCCTGACTGGAGTGCTCCGTGGACGCTTCCTGAAGCACCGCCCTCACTTTGAAGTTCTGATACAGTGGGTGTATTTCCCCAAATATTCTTTTTTCCTTCTGCAGACCAGGCATCGCACCACTCGGCCATATTGGAAGATGGGGTGATCGGGTATATTGCTATCACTTCATTCGTGTGAAACGCAACATGCGCCGCCGCCTCATTTCCGTCAATAGTTACTTTTTTTCTTTCCATTTTCTTACCATCGTATTTATTTCATGAATAAAGATCAATCACATCATGCAAATATTGTGCCATATCGATAACAGCTTGAAAATGCAGTTTTTTCAAAATTATTATCACTTTTGGCAATTCTGATTATTGATATGGGGAAACTTTTTGAAATGTGAAATGTGAAATGTGAAATGTGATTCGCCGCGGCGGATCATCACTCACCACGGACAACGGACAACGGGTAACGGGTAACGAAATCTCGCTACTCGCCACTCACCACTCGCAACTAACAACAGATTGCTATTTTTGTAACCGTAACAAACTGATTTTAACCAATGGCTTTAATACCGAAGAACAGACCCAGACTTAAAATTCCCATGACGGTGATGGACAAGGTTTCAGAGGCGGCATCGGCTCTTATTGTTGGGCTAACAACAATACTGTTTCTGTTTCGATTTAAATCTATCTCTTCTGAAGTGCCGATGCAGTACGATCTTACCGGAAAAGTGTCCCGGATGGGCAGCCGGTCTGAGTTGTTCCTTTTGCTGGGTGTGCTTATTGTCTTATATTTTGGTTTAACCCTGCTTCAGAGATACCCCCATACTTACAATTATCTTGTTGATATTACTTATGATAACGCTCGTCGTCAATATTCTCTTGCGGTCAGGATGATGCGCTGGCTGAAGTTGATGATGGTAGGGCTTTTTTCACTTCTCCTGCTTCAGTCTGCTTTTCCGGAAGTTATAAGTGAGTCATTAATGCTTACCGGTACAGTGGTTTTTATTCTCGCAACATTTGTTCAGATGATCGGATATTTTTACCTGCAGGGGAGGAAATAAAAAAAGCCTCCCGGGGGACAGGAGGCTTTTGTTCAGTTGGATATTTCCTATTCTTCCAGCGTGCTCTTATCTCCCTCGGGTAGTCCGAGCGCGCGTGCCTTTAAGAGCCGGCGCATGATCTTTCCGGATCTGGTTTTCGGGAGGGCATCCATCACGACGATCTTCTCGGGTCTGGCAATTGGTCCTATCTCGTGACCGACATCCTTTTTCAGATCCTCGGCAAGATTTTCATCTTCAGTGTGTCCCGCCTTTAATACGACATAAGCGTGAATTACATTTCCTCTTACATCGTGAGGCAAACCGATGGCAGCAGCTTCCGCTACAGCGTGGTGTGAAACAAGAGCAGACTCGATCTCGGCGGTTCCGAGGCGGTAGCCGCTTACCTTGATAACATCATCCAGTCGTCCGATAACCCAGATGTAGCCATCCTTGTCTTTCCTGGCGGAGTCGCCGGCTTCATACATTGTGGTGTACTTGCTCCAGTACTGCTGTTTGTATCTTTCAGGATCATGCAGGATACCACGCATAATTCCGGGCCAGGGTTTCTTGATAACAAGAATACCTTCTTCGCCGGGTGCCGCGGATTTTCCATCGAGATCTATCACATCCGCTTCAATGCCGAAAAGGGGTTTTGTGGCGCTGCCTGGTTTTAACGGGGTGGTTGGAAGTGCTGATATCATCATTCCGCCGGTTTCTGTTTGCCACCATGTATCAACGATCGGACATCTTGACTTGCCGATGACTTCATAGTACCACTTCCATGCCTCGGGATTTATCGGTTCGCCGACACTTCCCAGAACGCGGAGCGATGAAAGATCATGTCTGTTTGGCCAGGCATTTCCAAATCTCATAAGCCCCCTGATCGCGGTCGGTGCGGCATACAGAACGGTTATTCCGTACTTTTCGATCATTTTCCACCACCTGTTGGGGTAAGGGAAGTTCGGCGCGCCTTCGTACATGAAACTGGTGGTTCCGTTTATAAGAGGGGCATAAACAATGTAACTGTGACCCGTGATCCAACCGGGATCTGCGGCGCACCAGTAACGGTCTTCGTCATTAATATCGAAAACATATTTGAAAGTGGTGGCGGCATAAACCATATAACCGCCATGGGTGTGGATAACACCTTTTGGCCGACCCGTGGTACCGGAAGTGTAGAGAATAAAGAGGAGGTCTTCTGAGTCGACCTGTTCGGTTTCACACGGCTGATTTACAACCGGTACACCAAGAAGGTCGTGGTACCAGTAATCACGCCCAGGCTCCATATATACTTCGTGACCGGTTCTTTTAACCACAACCACATGTTCTATCGTACCCTGCCGCGCGATTGCCTCATCGGCGAGCCCTTTCAGGTTAACGATCTTCCCACGCATGAAACCGCCATCAGCTGTTATGAGCACTTTACTCTGCGCGTCTTCAATTCTTTCGGCGAGTGACTCCACACTGAATCCGCCATAAACAACGGAGTGGGCGGCGCCGATCTTCGCGCAGGCAAGCATCGCAAACATCAGTTCCGGTATCCTCGGCATGTAAATTGTTACAATGTCGCCTTTCTGAACGCCCATGCTTTTCAGGATGTTGGCAAACTTAACCACTTCGCGGTTCAGAGAGAAGTAGGAGAAGGTTCTGACCTCTTCACCCGATTCACTCTCCCAGACGAGAGCTATCTTGTTTTTTCTGAAAGTCTTCAGGTGCCGGTCGATGGCGTTCGATATAATATTCGTTCTCCCGCCGGTAAACCATTTAAAGAAGGGAGGGTTTGAATCGTCAAAAACCCGGTCCCAGGGTTTCGACCAGTAAAACTCACTCGCTATTTCCGCCCAGAATTTTTCCGGATCTTCGACCGATCTTTTGTACATCGAGTCATAATCCTTGCAGTGTGATCTTTCGACCACCTCCGGTGAAGGGAAATACACCTCTCCTTCGAACTGCTTTAAGCCTTGTTCTTCGCTCATAAAAGCTTCTCCTCTATATATTTGATCAGGATGAAATTATTGTCGGACCGGGTTTGGTATTAAAAATATATGGAGGGACAAATTAAGAATGTCTGTCTTTTCAAACAAGTGAATTTTCCACTTTTACGATGTGGTATGGATATAAAAAAGCCCGTCATCCCGAAGGACAAACGGGCAAGGTTACGGTTAGGTGAGGGATTATGCTCTTTTAGAGAAACTCTGAACCTTGATCCTCACCATGGGACCTCACATACGTGATGCGAAGGCCAGTACCCTCATGAAAAAGAGTGCTGTAACAGCAACTGCACCTAACCATATAAATCCACGAAAGATTTTCTCTTTCTTTTTAGTTTTTACATAAAACTCGTCGTACTCTGTGTCTCTTCTGTAATCGCCGTTAGTAATGTCCCACCCGGCGCGGTATGTCTCCTGCCTCATTTATAACCTCTTTTTTAAATTTATCTGTCCGCCCTATCTCATTGAATATTTCTCAAAGAACAGTCTCACTAAATGAAATGGCGCGAACAGAATGATCGCGAGTGCTATTGGCGCATACACAGCCATGAGGATCATCAGTCTTGTAAAACCGAGGTTCTCTGTATCTGCTTTAGAAGTGTGATGGTTCTCCGGCATCGATACTCCAAAATAGTGTTTGTGTTATTGTAATCTATTTTATAATTTATTGGACATATTAAAAGGCATGGCTCCTGGATGGAAGGCAACGCCTGTCCGGCCCGAATGGACGGAATACACCGCCACAACAGACCTTTCCTGATCTTCGTAATGAGGATTTAAACGTAAGAAATGGTTCTTTAGATTAGATTAAGCCAGAGGGTGGAATATAAAAGGGGATGTAGCGTTTCCGCATATTTCAAGCTCATAAACCGGCAGTGTGCCTTTTCCCTCACCACACTAAACACAGTTCAACTACTACATCCCGCTTTTATAGAAAATTCAGATCTAAAAGAGATAACCTCCAATTTTTGTGACAAGAAACGGTTTACTAAACCTCACCTTAACCTACTGCAAATTTAGAGAGATTTTTTTTTATTGTCAAGAGTCAGAGGCAAAAAACTTCACTTTTTTTGAAAAATTTTTACAAAAATTTTTGTATTCGTGTTTATATAATTTTAATTATTTTTAATCCCCGGTTTAAAGCAATAAACAGAGGTTAATTGGGAGTTATATTTTTGGAACTACCGGAGGGTCCTTAAGTCAGATCCTTGATACGACCCACAGCACCAGGTACATCAGGGATGCCACTGCCACCGCGGTGAAAGCGAGGAAGGTGTTTTTTACGATCTTTTCTTTTTTACGGTGATGGCTGTACATCCGGGCGTACTCGTCTTCAGTGCGGTAGTCGCCGTTTTGGATGTTCCAGTTTTGAGGTTCTTTTTGCATATTAAAATTTTCTAATCTCAAGCGCAAAAATAACTAATATTTTCCCGGTTTGTTGTGATATAAATCCCTAAAACGGCCAGAAAAACCTCGAAAACCTCGCGTCACCCTTAAAATGATGACATCTTTTTACTTTTTAATAACACCACTCAATTCGTTTTTTTTGTATTTTTCACGCTCAATAATGGAAATTTAACCGGAATGACAGAAGATTTCAGCATACTGAAAGGAATCAGATTCCCAAAGTATTCGTTAAAAATTGTTAAGTTTAACAGTGGTGGTTTTGGCGTCGTTGAATCTTTTTACTTTTTTAAGTTTTGTTATAAACGAAACACTCTCAGGTTCACCAATGAGTCTGATGCAAAGATCAAATACGAAGATCTGCACGCCTCCCGCAAATTTGACCACATGACAGGAGCCTGACCGCCTCAGTAAGGTGTGCCACCGTGTCTTCAGGCAGTGGTTTTTTACCCGTCAATATTGAATAACCGGGTTCTCCGATGAAAAACAAGATCGATAAAAAGATAATAGCCGCAGGAAATCTCTTAAATGTGACTTTTCCCGCGGATATCTCTTACCTTCAACTTCTCCAGAATGCCACAACCACAGTTGCTAAATGGTTCGGTTTCAGCCCCTCCGGGTTGATAAACTTCGAATTGATAGTTGAAGAGGCATTGGTGGGAGTTATCAACAACTCATTCGATCCGGGTGAGTACGGAGAGATAACTTTCAGGATAAACTATCACCCGGGCGCGCTTACCCTGGCTTTTGAAGACAAGGGTCTGCCGACAAGTATGGAAATGCTTGAAAATGATGAAGTCTCATCACTCGGCATTCTGATAATCAAGCACCTTGCTGACGAATTCCGATTTATAAACCTCGGAAAAGAGGGAAAACGGCTTGAAATAGTTAAAAACATCCCGGAAGAATCGATCTCCACTATTCTGGAGACTGAACCACCGAAAGAAAACATCTCAGCAAATCCGGATGAAGCACTCCACTTCAGGTTGCTTACCCCGGAAGACGCGGTCGACCTCGCGAGACTTACCTACAGGGCTTACGGCTATACCTATACCGGTCTGGCCTACCTGCCGGAAAAACTGAAGGAACAACTCGAGTTTGGGTATATGAAAGCCGTGGTTGTTCACAACTCAAGCGGCTTGATGATCGCCAACCTCGGGCTCTTTTTTGATAAGCCTGGTGCCAAAGTTGCCGACTCCGGCATGGCGATAGTTGACCCCCAATACCGCGGACACAATCTTTTTAAAAGAATGAAGGCATTCGCGATCGACCATGGCAGGGAGACCGGGATGTACGGACTTTACAGCGAGAGTGTAACAATCCACCCATTCACACAGAAGGGAAACATCTCCCTTGGCGCCAAAGAAACCGGGTGTCTCATCGCTTTTATCGGCGAACATATTAATTTCAAAAAGATCAACGAAGACGGCCTCGCGCAACGCCAGGCGGTAATGCTCTACTACCTTAAAATTCAGCAGGAACCTGCCAGAAAAGTCTACGTTCCGGAGGTTTACAAAGATTTTATTTCTGATACATACGAAACCCTTGATCTAAAAAGGGAGGTGGTGTCGCGGAAACACGGAAGAATTGTAGCTGAACTCGCGGATGTCCCGGTTGTAACCACTTCTTTCAAACCCGACTTCAACATTGCCAACATAGTTATTGAAAAGTACGGCACCGATGTTCTCTCCGGGGTGAAGGCGAGCGTAAAAGAGCTTTGCATGAAGAAAGTGGACAGCATCTACATTGAACTCCCCTTGTGCGACCCCTACACAATGTACATCGTTGATGACCTCCGGAGGCTTGGTTTCTTTATGGGAGGGGTGATACCGGAGTTCAGGAACGGTGACGTATTAAAATTGCAGTATCTTAACAACATTTACATTGATCCCGCCAAAATCGTGGTTGCTTCGGAGAGGGGCAACAAGGTTCTTGCATATATTTTATCAGACCGTGAACAGACCGGCTGATACGCCGGTCTGTCCCAAATTAAGTTCATTTTTCATAAGCACTTGGCTGCTTATGTTACCGTTTGTTAATCTTCTTTTCCACATTTATTGGATCAACTGACCGATGCGCAAATTACAGTTACCACTTCTTCTTATCATCATTATTTTTTCACTACACGCTCAGGAGAAGCGCGGACACGAGTATTGTTCTGAAAAAAAACAGAAGATGGCTATAAAAGAGAGGTCTTTTTTTGATGCCACAGAGGCAGTAAAACACTCATTTGACGTGATTCACTACAATATCGATCTTGATATCTACAATTGCTTTGTCGCGCCGTATCCCAACTCTTTTACCGGAAGTGTCACCGTAAAATTTGTTGCCGACTCAGCAATCAACAATATAAAACTTGATGCCGTGAACACTTCAATACGTGTTGATTCAGTCGGAAAGTCGGGTATCTCATTCACGCACTCAAACAATGTGCTCACAGTTCAACTCGACCGGACATACAATCCGGGTGACACGGGAGAAGTCAAGATATCATACTTCCATTATGATGTGCAGGATGAAGGTTTCTACGCCCATGGCGGCACCGTGTTCACTGATGCCGAACCGGAGGGGGCGCGGAAGTGGTTCCCCTGCTGGGACAAACCAAGTGACAAGGCAACAGTAGAGATAAAGGCAAGAACCCCCGTTAACGTGAAACTCGGCTCCAACGGGCTTCTCGCGGATTCAGTAAAAACAGCACAGGAGATTTTCTATCATTGGGTAAGTCGTGACCCCGTTGCCACATACCTGGTGGTTATTGCGGCCAGGGTTGATTATCAGTTGATAATTCTCAAATGGGTTGATCCTGTTACAGGCGACACCATACCCACACGGCTCTACGCGAATCCGGGTGAAAATGTCTCCACCTCCCTTAGAAACTCAATGATAAATCAGTTCACCGGGTTCACCGGTAAATACGGAACATATCCATTTGAAAAGAACGGTTACGCAACCCTAGACTCCCAGTTTGACTGGGGTGGCATGGAAAACCAGACACTAACGACCCTTTGCAAGAACTGCTGGATCGAGAGTATCGTTGCGCATGAGTTCGCGCATCAGTGGTTTGGTGACATGATCAGCCCTTCCACCTGGGCTGATATTTTTCTTAACGAAGGTTTTGCCACTTTCTCTGAATCCCTTTGGGAGGAAGTGAAGCCGGGTGGCGGATATACCGCTTACAAAGACAATATAACCGGCGATGCCAACTATTACAGAAGTTTTAATCCCGGTTGGGCTATTTATAACCCTCAGTGGGCAATAATCACCCCTTCGGTGAACCAACTGTTTAATACCGCGATCACGTACTCCAAGGGGGCGTGCGTTCTTGGAATGGCACGGTATGTAATGGGCTCTGACAACTTCTTCAACGCGTTAAAGGCCTACACTTCCGACCCCAGGTATCGCTATAAAAGCTGCTCTGTTCCTGAATTTATAGCCAAAATGAGTGAAGCTTACGGGCAAGACCTCTCGTGGTTCTTTGAGCAGTGGCTATACTACCCTAATCATCCCGTTTACGCGAATACCTACTCGATCCGCTCATTCGCGCCGGGCACGTCATCCGTTGATTTTACCTTTAAACAGACCCAGACCGGCACCACATATTTCAAAATGCCGGCGGAGCTAAAATTCAGATTTGCTACTGGCGGGGATACTACAATAACGGTGATGAACGACGCGAACAACCAGAAATTCACATTTGATTTCCCAAAACAGGTTACCGCGGTTACTTTTGATCCTGATAACAATATCCTTCTGAAGCAGGGTAATACTGTGGTTTCAGTTCTCGATGAAGACAATCTGCCAACAGCTCTGGTGCTCTACCCCAATTGGCCCAACCCGTTCAACCCGGAAACCGTTATCGGTTATGAGTTACCCGTTGCCGGTGAGGTTACAATAGCTGTTTACAACACTCTCGGTGAGAATTTAGCCCTGCTTGTTGACGGAATTCAGGAAGCCGGCAGCCACAAGGTTACCTTTAACGCCTCAAACCTGCCGAGTGGTGTATATTTCGCGGTTCTTACCACGGGTGGAAAGATTCTCCGCCAGAAAATGATGCTGCTTAAATGATCCGGCCATCATGGTTTATTTATGAACTTTTCAACATAAAATTAAGTTTTACATAATAATATCAAAGGTATTTGATCAAATAAAGAGGAAAAAAATGAACACGATAAAAACAGTATTCTTTATGTCGCTCCTCACCGTGCTGGTTGTCCTCGCCGGACAGCTGATCGGCGGTCAGGGAGGGATGTTCATCGCTTTCGCGATCGCGGTGGCAATGAACTTCGGAAGCTACTGGTTCTCAGATAAAATAGTACTAAAGATGTATCGCGCGCGTGAAATTTCAAGAGATGACGCGCCGTACATCTACAACATGACGGAAAGACTCGTGCAGAGGGCTCAGCTCCCGATGCCAAAACTTTACGTGATAGATGACATGACGCCAAACGCCTTTGCCACAGGAAGGAATCCCGCCAATTCCGCGGTTGCGCTTACCACAGGCATAACCAGGCTGCTGAGCAATGAGGAACTTGAAGGCGTAATAGCGCACGAACTTTCCCACATAAAGAACCGTGACATCCTTATCGGATCGATAGCATCCACTTTCGCGGGTGTTATCACAATGCTCGCCAACATGGCTCAATGGGCGATGATCTTCGGCGGAAGGGATGACGAGGATAACAGCCTGATTGGCTCTCTCGTATTGATGATAGTGGCACCGATAGCGGCCACACTTTTGCAAATGGCGATTTCACGCTCCCGTGAGTTTAAAGCCGATGAAACCGGTGCAAGAATGTCGGGCAATGCTGACGCGCTCGCGAACGCCCTCCTTAAGTTGAAGTATGGCAACGACCGCAAGCCGGTTGATCATGCCGGTCCGGCAACGGCACACATGTTCATAGTTCACCCCCTGTCGGGAGGCGGCATTTTCAAACTCTTCTCGACTCATCCGCCGATTGAACAGAGGGTTGAGAGACTCCATCAGATAGCAGCGGGCAGAGCCTGATATCATGAGATCAAAAATCGTTCTGGCTGTTCTGTTGATATCATTTTTCAAGGTTAGTGGGCAAACACCCACTAACCTTCGTGTTTTTGAGGGCCTCACAGCTGATGCCTCAAAATTCATCTCTTCCAGTTTTTTCACAGGTGACAGGATCCCCGCGGTTAAGCTTGAACTGCCGGGCGACTACAAGGTTCTCTATCCCGCGTTCAGCAGCAACCTGACCGAAAGCGGGCTTACACTCTCAAGTGACGGCACTGGTGCCTCAATATACCTCAAAAATGCCGCTGTCACCTACAGCAACCCCTTCACCCAATCGTTTCTCGGCGACTACTACACTGAAAGAACCGCCATCATTTCCGGGGATTTAGGTACTTCCGGAACCGCGTTCAGATTCGAAAAGATAGACACAGTAAGACTCTCAGATGTAAAAGACCTTGAAAACAAGGGTCTCCCTTTCACAATGTCGGATATCCCAAAAGAACCATTCTGGGGAAGCCTGACCAACGTTGCCATAGCTGCCGGAGCCACCGTTCTGGCTGTTATTCTATTCTTCACGGTAAGAACCAACTGACACTTTTGCCCTGATATTTTTGTAAATTTGTGTCCTGTAATCAATTTTTAACGGACACTTCCATGAAATATTTGACAAGAACCCTTCTGGTTGCAGGGGTTCTCATATCCTCTGTTTTTTCTCAAAATTCATCAGGTTTTTTCTCACGGAACGACCTTGGTCTCGTTTCCCCCGGTGCGATGCGTTACTCTCTCTACGGAAACGACAATCCCGCTTTTCTTTCGGCTTTTTCGGGGAACGACCTCACAATTTTCGGTTCCTCTCCCCTTAATACCTCAGCTTATTCCAGATGGGGTTTCATTTCTGCTTCTCCCTACTCAAGTTTTTATTTCAACGATCAGGAAATGAACGGCAGGAAGGTGACCGATCTCGCGATCAACCTTGCCGCCGGGGGCAGAACGTTCGGAATTGGTGCCGGCTACGCCTGGTCAAACGGTGACCGTGAATACTTCGGACGAGAGAAACACCTTTGGCAAGCGGGAGCCTTCATTAGACCCGGAAGGTATTACTCACTCTCTGTTCTGGGCCTCTTCCCAAGGAATAATGATCTGCAAGAGTGGGTTTTCTCCGCTGCCCTCCGCCCCCTCGGGGATGAAAAAGTCGCCGGATTTTTCGATTACGTTCTCAAGAAAGAGAACAACCCTTCACAAAACCGCTGGGCTGCCGGTGTGGCTGTTGAACCTCTTCCCGGTTTGCGGGCTGTATTCAGATACTTCGAGAATAAAAACATGACCGTGGGGCTCGAGATAGGCCTCGGCAACATGTCACTTTTCACCCAGAGCCATGTTAGTGAAAAAGAGGGTCTTGGTTACCAGACGTACGGTATAAGGTTCGGCGGGTACGACCGCAGTATTCTTGATGTTGTTTCTCCCTCGATCGTGGCATCTGCCAGACTGTATGGCGGGATGAAGTATCAAAGGTTTAAATTGTTCGATGGATCGAACACCCTGCTCGCCACACTTCAATCGATCGAAGATGTTAAAAACAACAAGTTTTACAAAGGGATAATCCTGAACCTTTCCGGGTGTAATATTAATCGCGAAATGCTCTGGGAGATTAGGGAAAGGCTTGTTGACCTTAAGAAGAGCGGGAAAAAAGTACTCGCTTACATTGACGGTGGCGGCTTCGATCTTTATCACCTTGCATCAGTTGCCGATAAAATAGTGATCGATCCCGTTTCAAACATAACCCTCCCCGGATTCGTGGTTAGTAAAACATACCTTAAAGGGATGCTCGATAAACTCGGCATTGGCGTTGATGAATGGCGCTTCTTCAAATACAAATCCGCCTATGAAACGCTTGCAAGAACTTCAGGAAGTGATGCCGACAAGGAGCAGCGGCAGGAACTGCTAAACGATTTTTACGATCTGGTAAAAAAAGATGTCGTGGCTGCACGTCCTTGGCTCGCCGGTACTTTTGATGATATTGTAAACAACAAGGTTATCATAGATCAGGATGATGCCGTAAAACTTGGTCTGGTTGATACTGTTGCCCGGTTCGATGAACTTGAGAACATTTTTGCTTCAATGTCCGGTGGTTTCTCTTTCACCACAAACCTTGCCGGTGCGGCATCATACCGCCAGCCTGACGACAGAAGATGGGGTGAACCCTCAAAAATAGCTGTAATTTACGCCATCGGTGGCTGTGCCATGGATGACGGAATAAATGCCCGGAAACTTATAAATGATGTCAGATCGGCGGCAGGCAGAAGGGATGTTAAAGCGATAATTCTCAGGGTTGACTCTCCGGGCGGCGATGGCAAGGCATCGGATTATATCGCGGAAGCATTGCGAAAATACGCCAAAAACAAACCTGTTATAGTATCGCAGGGTTTGGTGGCTGCATCAGGAGGATATTGGCTTTCAATGTACGGCGACACGATTCTTGCCGCCCCCAACACGATCACCGGCTCAATAGGTGTTATCGGAGGCTGGTATTATAACAAAGGGTTTTCCGAACTTACGGGTCTCACTTCTGACATGGTGAAGAAAGGTGACAAAGCCGATCTCTTTGCTGGTGTGACAGTTCCACTTCTTGGGGTAACCATTCCTTCGAGAAATCTTACAGACGATGAAAAAGCCAAAGTTAAAGAACAATTCCTCGCGTTTTACGAAATGTTCAAGAAAAAGGTTGCCACCGGCAGAAAAATGTCGATGGAAGAAGTTGAAAAAGTGGCACAGGGAAGGGTCTGGTCGGGAACCGATGGTCTGAACAACGGACTTGTTGACGCCCTCGGCGGTTTGCATGACGCGATAAAGATTGCTGCCATTAAAGCCGGTTTGGATGACTACGAAATAATCGAATACCCTGATCAGCCTCTTTTTGATCTTGGCGCGTTGCTTGGTCTCCCCGCAATTCCCTCTTTCGAGGATTCCGCTTTCATCAAAGACCTCCTCCTCCGTCTAAGAAACAACGGG
>JAEYUD010000084.1 GCA_023433685.1 Bacteroidota bacterium | reverse complement strand
GTCCTGTCCGACAAATATCTCCCTCCCTCGCGCGTAAACGAAATTGGTTTTTCTCGAGACGGGAAGTACACTCTCAGTCCAGCTCTCACCCCGGTTGGTCGATATCAATATCACCGAAGTGTCTTTTTCAAAAATATAGACCGAATCGTAAGCATAAAACGCGTGATCCTCCATTCCCGCGGGTATATTAAGCGGAGCGATCTTCCGGGGCGTCAGTTGAAATCTGAAATACTCCCCTGAGGCTGTTTTGATCACGAATGCACTGTCGCTCTCCCTCGTTGTTGAAACCACGGTACCCGGAATTGTGTCGGCCGTTTTTTGCCAGTAATAACCATAGTCAGCAGAGCGGAGAATATTACCAGTGGCGGTAACTACGAACATCTCATTCTGATCCATAACGGCCATCCCCCTTATTTCCGCGAGCCCAAGCTCTGACGAAATCTCCCATGTCTGCCCCCTGTCGGAGGTGAGCCAGGCACGGTAGTTCTCATCGAATCCGATCGCTTCAGTTCCGTTTATAAGCGCCATTTCCTTGAGCTTAAGCCCCGTGACCGGATTCCAGGTTTTCATGCTGTCAGATGTGTAGTAAACCTTCAAGTCTTCCGCTGTTCCAAAACCATCTTTCACCGAAAACATTCTGATATCGATGAACCTGTACGGCACGGGTATCGAGTCCCATGTTACCCCTTTGTCCGCGGAACGAAAAAGAAGTGGTTGCACGGGATCATCAACAGAAGTGATAACATACCTGCTTTCAACAGTTGTGACTAACTTTATACTTCCCCGGAAGGTTTTCTTAACCTGAAAATCTATTCCTTTCTTGTAGGAGTGGAAAAAATTGTTCCTGTTAGTTATGAGGAAATAATCATCCGTGCCTTTGAAGCACGCGAGACCTGTTATCTCCTCCCCGGGAGGGAATGAGATGATCATGTTCAGCCAGGTGATCGAACCAGGCGACTTCCTGCGCATACCCGTTGGTCCGGCAACAAGAAACTCTTCACTGCGAGCCGATTCCACATCCACCATGGTCGAAGAAAGGAATATGGGAAAGAAGGTGTTATCCCAACTCCCACCGTCATCGGTGGTAAACTTCCCTTTATAAAGGATTTTACTGAACACCATCTTCATCGAGCCTGTTGTACCGGCGATTTTTCCCGAGGAATAACTGTCTCTGAAAAAATCGACGAGCCAAGTCCTTCCTTTATCGAACGATTTGAAGACAAAATCCTTTCCTGTAGGCACCATGATCACCGTTGAATCGGCATAGACCGTCTCTCTTTCAATCACAATCGCGGGAAAGAATGACGGGTTCACCGGCAACCATTGAGCATTCAAACCTGTCACAATTAGAACAATAATAAGTATTACTCTCTTCATCCTGTTTCCTCCAAAAAAAATATATATCCACTCAATGTCTTCGAGACTCCGTGACTCCGAGACTCCGTGACTCCGTGACTTCGAGACTCCGTGACTTCGAGACTCCGTGACTCCGTGACTTCGAGACTTTAAAACCTCATCCCCACCGCCCCGGTAAAAAGTCCCTTCATACCCACTCCCATTCCAAGGTGAACCCGGAACTTATTGCCAAATCTTAAGCCGATGGGAGTAACTTGCGCGGAGATTATGGTTTTGCTTGAAGAGTCGTCGGTTTGGTCGTATTTGGCGCTATTTGTTAAAAAGCAGGCACCAATTCCATATTCAAAATACATGCCGAAAGTTTCGTTGCTGATGTATTCAAAACGCATTTCAGCCATGGGAGAGAAGAACGAAACCTGGTTTGTGCCGGCGTTTCGTGCCCCGTACACAATATCGGTTTTCAGCACCTCATAAGTGATCGATGCACCAAAAGTGAACCGCTCACTCGAGTGCATCTGATAACCGATGGTAACTGCCGGCATACTATTCCTGGTTTCCGAAGTAGTATAGCCGGCGGAGAGGGCCGTGATCCAGATATCCAGGAACTTGTGCGCCACCTCAGGCAGGCTTAATGTGCCAATTCCTGCATAAACAAAATTTTTCTTCCCTTCAACCTCCTGGGGGAAGGCGGTCGACACAAGAAAAAGAGATGTTAAACAAACAAAGAAAAAATGTTTCATTTCGAGTTTTCCTCGATTAGTTATGGCAACATTTCCTCAATCCGAAATCTCCCGTCTTCCTTAAGCTCCCGGGATCAAGATAAAATGGAAATATCACTTGTATATATTAATCATTTCCCACACAATTACAAAACGTCCCCTCCCCCAGGTTCTCAGGTTCTCAATGCGCCGCGGCGCACTCAAGTTCCCCCCTCCCCCAACTTTTCTCAAATTTGAGCATCTTTAATGTAAAGAAATAAAATTTTTATGAATGAAATAATCGACTTTACAATAAGCTACAACCGGTACAGAAAAAAGCTGTACAACTTCGCCCTCAGGATGACGGGTGACCGGATGCTTGCCGAAGATATTGTACAGACGGTCTTTCTCCGCTTCTGGAAGCAGATGAACGGGATCAGGAACTCGTCGGCTGTCATCTTCTGGCTTTATAAAGCCGCCAGAAACGAGATTTATGCCCACTTCAGAAGCAAAAATCGGAACAATGAACGGATAGCCGGCGAAGACACCGGTGACTTGCAAATACCGGGTGAAACCGATATTGAAAACAGTTTTATTCTTAACGAGACAAAGGAAATGGTGCTTGCCGCCATCGCCGCACTTCCCGATGAACAAAAGGAAGTGGTGCTGCTCAAGGAGTATACTGGTCTTTCTTATGATGAGATCGCGGCAGTCTGCGGGATCGAAGCTGCCCTCGTAAAAAGCAGGCTCTACTCGGCACGCCAAAAACTTATCAAGATACTTTCAAAAAAGATTAATGATTGAGATAAAAAGATGAAAAATGAAATAAATGAGATGATAAACGCCTGGTTCGATGGTGAATTAGACAAAAAAAACGAAGTAGTTCTCTTTAACCTGCTTGCCACTGACGATGAAGCCCGCTCTATGTTCAAGACGATAAACAACCTGAAAAGCGCCATCGCTGCCACTGAAGAGGAAGTGCCCGACGGACTTGATGAGAGAATTTTCAGATCTGTTGCCCCGGATACCAGGGCGAATCAATCCGCGCGGAAGTGGCAACTCATCCCCGCTCTGGGTTACGCGTTTTCCATAGTTCTCGCCATCATCACCCTGATACTCGTTATGGAAATACGCGCATACCGGAACGGGCTCGAAGACCTGAATGTGAAGGTGAAGGAACAGGATCAAACCATCCGCATGATGTTCAACGCCTACCCAACAATTGTGGTAAAGCCGTCTCACAACAGCGTTAACCAATAGATTTTTTAATTAATAAACCGGAGAAAATAAATGAAAAAGTTGTTGATCGTTATGATCATACTCGCGGGAGCTACCCTTGCCCAGGGCGAATTGGCAGTAAAAACGAAGCTCGTGCCTGAGAAAAAAGCCCAGGTGAAACTTGATAACGAATCACCCGGCGACTCAATTTATGTTGAAGCCGATAAAATGCCCGAACCAGTCGGCGGTATGGAAGCTATAATGAAACTTGTTGTCTACCCCGAGGAAGCCATGAAAAAAGGACTCGAAGGGATGGTCGTGGTTTCAGGGGTTATCGATGAAAAAGGAAACGTGATCAAGACAAAAGTGGAGAAAGGGATAGGTTCCGGTTGCGATGAAGCCGCCCTGAAAGCCCTCACTTCAACCATATGGATTCCCGGCGAAGTTAAAGGCAAAAAAGTAAAAGTAAAGGTTGCGCTTCCCGTAATGTTCAAACTGCAGTAGTACTTCGGTACTTCAGTACTTCGGAGCTTCGGTACTTCAGTGAATCGATAGACGGAAGTACTCAAGTTCTCGAGTTCCCAAGTTCTCAAGTTCTCAAGTTCCCAAGTTCTTGAGTTAAACCTTCCGGGGCTTATATTTGTCTATTGAATACAGATGTTTTTGACTGATATGGAAGTTAAATGAAAAATATAAGCCTCATCCTTTTTCTCGGCGCGCTCCTCTCATTCGTCACGTTTCCCCAGACTTTTTATGTTAAAGGAGTTGTAGTCGACTCACTTGACGGCTCCCCTTTGCCGGGTGCAAGCATTTCGCTTATTCCTTCGAGGCCCGGACAAAGCCAGTTGAACATGCTTTCAACCGCCGACGGCAGTTTTGAGTTCAAGCTTCAAACGCCCGGCAGATTCTTCCTGAAGATCACTTTTATGGGCTATCTCGATTTTGGTGACAGCGTGCGGGTTACAAGAAACGACCAGGGTACAAACCTCGGAAAGCTCAAACTTAAAAGATCATCCGTTCAGATGAAAGAAGTTGATATTACCGGCGTCGCCATCCCCACTTCACAGAGCGAAGACACACTCAGTTTCACAGCAAAAGGATATAAAACCAACCCGGATGCCACGGCAGAAGATCTTGTTACCAAACTCCCCGGTGTTCAGAATGAACAGGGCACACTTAAGGCGCAGGGGGAGGAAGTGAAAAAGGTGTTGGTAGACGGGCAGCCTTTCTTCGGTGACGACCCCACAGTTACTCTGAAAAATCTTCCCGCCGATCTTATTGAGAAGATCGAGATATTTGATAAAATGAGCGATCAGACAAGGTTTACGGGTTTTGATGACGGAAACACAGAAAAAACTATTAATATTGTCACCCGTCGCGACAGAAGGCAGGGGCAATTCGGGAAACTCTATGGCGGCATCGGTTCAGCCGAAAAATTCCAAAGTGGCGGCGTAATCAACTTCTTTGGTGATGGGCGAAGGTTCAGCATCCTCGGTCTTGGGAATAACATCAATCAGCAAAACTTTTCACAGCAAGACCTCCTCGGTATCACTCAGGGAAGTGGTGGCAGGGGCGGACAAAGGGATGGTTTCCAGGGGAGGGGCGGCGGTCAGGGTGGCTGGCATGGACCCGGAGGGGCTGCCAATAACTTCCTTATAGGCGCTCTTGCGGGAAGAACCAAAACTTATTCGATCGGAATGAATTATCAGGAAAACTGGGGCAGGGCGGCAGTGCTTACGGGCAGTTACTTCTTCAACTATTCAAACAATTACAACGATCAGGTGATCAACCGAGACTATTACCCCTCTGCGGCGGGTGATCAAATGTATAATGAGACCTCCTCCTCAAATTCTGATAACTACAACCACCGTATGAATTTCAGATTTGAGTGGAACATCGACACGATGAACACCCTGGTTGTAACACCATCATTCAGCGCCCAAAATAACAGCATCGGGAGCATCTATAACGGTTTAAGCACCTTCGGGCAGTCAGGAAGGATAAACTCAACTGACAGCAGAACGGGAAATGAAGGGAACGGCTTTAACTTTAACAACGAACTGATCTACCGGATGAGGTTCGCCACACCGGGAAGAAGCCTTTCTTTCACCTTCAATAACGGTTTAAGCAACAGGACGGTAGACCGTAACCAGTTCTCCGTAAACACCTTTGGCGGAGGTTTAAACTCACAACTCTCAATTGACACGATCAACCAAAAAGGTGACGACGTGATAAAAGGGTACAATTACTCCGGTAATATCGTCTACACTGAACCGGCAGGAAGTAACGGACAGTTGCAGGCATCTGTAAGCGCGGGGCTCAACAACAATTTCAGCGATAAACAAACCCTGAATTTTAACAGCCTCACAGCTTCCTATGACCAGCTCGACTCGATCTCAACCAACAAATACGACAACGACTATTATACCTACCGCGCGGGACTCGCGTACAGGCTAAGAAGCGAAGCCATCTCACTGAATATCGGTTTGAATTACCAGATCGCCCAATTGATGGGTGACCAGACATTCCCCTATACCTTGAAAACGGAAAAGAATTTTTACAACTTTCTCCCCTCTCTCAGGTTCAATTATAAAATTTCTGATTCACAGAATTTCAGAATTTTCTACAACACGAATGTTAACGCCCCTTCGATAACACAACTACAAAACTATTATGACGTCACAAACCCCCTCTTTATAAGGGCAGGTAACCCGGAGCTCAAAGCAGAGTATGCCAACAGAATGTCGATGCAGTACGTAACCACCGACAAAGCGACAGGAGCGAATTTCTTTATAATGGGTTATTGGCAAATGGTTAACGACTATGTCGGCAACTCTTCGTTCACGGCACCGGCTGATACCATTATAGCGAAAGGTGTTAACCTGAAGAGAGGTTCACAGTTCTCGTATTCGAAGAATTTTGACAAAAGCAACAACTTCCGCGCGATGGTGAGCGGTGGTTTGCCGGTAAGTTTTCTGATGAGCAACATTTCCCTGAGCCTCGGACTCGGCTATCAGATAATACCATCTGAGTACCAGTTTATCACATCCGACTCGAAAATTCTCTCATTCAACCAAGGCATCACAATAGCGAGCAACATTTCAGAGGATATCGATTTCAAGCTTACTTACTCGCCCTCGTATTATGTCTCAAAAAACGAAGTGTTGCCTCAGTCGGATGATGAATACTGGGTGCACTCAGGAGCAGCAAATCTCTTCGTTAACGTTTTTGATCTTTTCTTTATCAGAACAGATTACGCGATCTATAAAACCTCGGGAATTGCCAACGGTGGTGACATGACCTACTCGCTGTGGAACGCCGGTATAGGAGTCAAGTTCCTCAAAGATAACAGCGCTGAACTAAGGTTTGATGTTTTTGACATACTTGATCAAAACAAGAGCTTTATCAGAACAGCAACTGATATCTATATCGAGAACAAAACCACTCAGGTGCTCAAACAGTATTTCATGCTTACTTTCACTTACAACCTGAAAGCTTTCTAATTAACGGCTTCGGTTTTATCGCAGAAGAAGAAATTTTCCGGTTGTGGTTCTTTCACCTGATGAAAGCCTGACAATATATACTCCGGGTGCCAGACCCGGGGTTTCAAGATCAATTAAGCCTTCACTTCTGACAATGCAGTTAAAAAGTGAAGACTTCACTTTTTCTCCCATGCTATTGAACAGCTCAACAGATGCCTGACCCGCATCGATACCGGAAAATTTTACCGTCAGTTTTGCATCCCGGGTTACCGGATTGGGGTAGAGCGCGATCGATGCCTTTTTTGCAGTGGCGGGGTGATCATCGCCATCTCCTATTGAGGTGATCGCGTCCTGTTTATAGTAGAAACCCTCATAACGGCCAGTCCATATCTTTCCACCAGTGATCGCCATTGAGTAAGCTATCGCCCCCGATTGCATATCATCCCGCCACCAGGTCACACCGTCATCCGTTGAGTAATAGATGTAAAACCGTGACGATTTAGAGAGGAGCACCACGATCTTTCTGCCATTTGTAACAATTTTGCCCGTTTCAATAAGTCCGATCCCGAAGTAGTGCCCGCTCCAGGTTCTGCCTCCATCAGCAGAGGTATACACTCCTTGATTCGCGGCGGCGATCAACTTCCCCTCCGATTTTCCGAAACTGTATACCCCGTTCATCTCACCGTTGAACTGATCGAACTGTACGTACTGCCAGTTGGAGGTGTTCTTCCGGTTAACATAATAGAGGCAGTTCACGCCTGCCCCGGCATATAGATCACCATCAATATTTTCCACTGTACTCACGTTCCATGATGTTGAGAATGGAAGATCGAAGTTAAATTCTGTCCAGACTGATTGTCCGTTAATAGCGCGGCGATAGAGACCGGCACCCATTGTCGAGACATACAGGGTGTCATCACGAAGTGCCATTCCGGTAATTTCGTAAGCGGCCCCCGGAGTAAAACCATCAGAAAATGGCTCCCATGAAACTCCGAGGTTGGATGTACGGAATACCCCTTTACTTGAAACGCCAATGTAAATCCAACCGTTATAAGGCTTAATAGCCGTGATACCGTACTCTGCACCGGGAACTCGGGTTGATCTTTCCCAGTTTTCACCCGAATCGAATGAGTAATAGAAGATACTGTCGTGACCCGCGAAGAGTGAATCGCCCGAATTCCAGAGTGAATACACTCCGCCGGGGGCTTCAAGTTCGAGTTTTAGCCATTGCGCGTTTGTTAAAGCCGGAAGTAAAAGAATACAGAATAGAATTGAGGTCTTGCTCATAATCTCCTTTAAAGTCTTTACGCAAAAATAGTTACAGCAAGAACCCGGACTAAAGGTGAATATAACCGCGGCGGGGTTAAGTGAGGAACGGTTTATCGATCCTGTTCAACGGCAGGCAGGGTGAACCAGAATGTGGTGCCGGCACCTGCATTCTTCTTTACGTTTAATGTGCCGCCGTTCTTCTGAATGAATTCATAACAGAGTATAAGACCGAGGCCCGTACCTTTTTCACCCATGGTTCCCAGACTGCGCACAGTGGTATCGATCCTGAAAAGGCGCGCGCTGTCTGTTTCTGAAATTCCGACCCCGTTGTCAATTATCGACACGAGAGCCTTCTCACCCGTGAGTTCTGAGCCAACGTGTATCTCACCACCTGCATTTGTGAACTTGATGGCATTTGTTATCAGGTTGCGCAAAACAGTTCTTATCATGTTCTGGTCCGCGTGAATCACCAGAACCGGAGCGAGGTCGGTCTCCAGTTTTATGTGTTTTAGCAATGCTTGTGTACGGAGACCCTCAACGGTAAGACTGATCAACTCATTCAGATTGAAAGTGACGGGATCAAAAGAGATTGAACCGGTTTGTTGTCTCGCCCATTCAAGCAGGTTTTCAAGCATCCTGTAGGTGTCTTTTGCTGACTGGTTGATCTCTTTCATCATATCCTTTTTCTCTTCGTCTCCCATCTCATCGTAGTCTTCTATCACCATGTCGGAGAGACCGATAATGCCGAAGAAAGGATTTTTAAGATCGTGTGCTATGATCGAAAAGAGTTTGTCTTTCGCTGAGTTCAGTTCGCTAAGTTCATTTCTGTTAGCGACGAGAATCTCCTCGTTCTTCTTCAACGCGGTAACATCGGAGATGCTTATAAGTTTTCCTTCCGAGGCCAGACGTTCTTCGTTTATATCAATTGTAGTGGCTTTAAATACCCTGTCACCGTGCCGGAATTGCCCCAGGGAAGTGTCGTTATCCGTGCATATCGCAACCATTTCAGGAATATCAGCGAACTCGACCCGGATATCCTTTCCCTCAAGCCGGTCTTTTCCGAGGAATTTCGTAACAGTGGTATTGTAGTCGATCACCCTGAAGTCACGGTTGAAGACAATAACACCTTCATTGAGGTTATCGAAAAGGATGTTTCTTGCCGCGGGAATAAGCTCGAGAAGTGAGTACCTGAAAATACCGAACGAGATCAGAAGTCCTGTGAAGGTGAATGCAATCGGTGTTGGGTCAACATAGCCTATCAGGTCTCCACGGAATACATAGACAGAGTTCACGGCAATTGGCATTATCTGTGCCAAGAGTAAAATAGAAAGTTGTTTGCGGAATATTCCCCTGAAAATATTGATCCCCCTTACAAGGCTGTACATCGTAAGTGTTACCACACTATATGTAATTACCACAACCATAAAAAAAGCCGGACCATGCCCGTAGTCGGCTGTTATACCCCCACCACTTTCAGTGAGAGTAATGTTGGGCCAAAGCAGTTTGTGCAGGTCATTTGTTAGCGCGGTAAAGAATATCAATACCGGGAAGGTGAACGCCGCATAGCGCGACCACTTCCTTGTTCTGTCGTCTGTTTGAGTTAGCCGCAGTACGAAATTGAAAAAGACGAACGGAATGGTCGGAATTGAGGTGTAGGTAAAAACCGACCACCACTTCTTTGCCTCCACAGACATGGCAGCCTGTTCGAAAGCGCCACCGAGTGACCAGACAGAAATCGCCACCATCATCACGAAAAAATAGTTCCCACCCCTTACTGAACCTTTTCGCTTGTAAACGATCACTGTCAGAATGGTTGAGACTGCAAAAGAGATAAAGAGTGTTGCGATGTAGAGGTTAAATTGCATATATTATAGCATTAATTAAGTAAATTTACTAAACTGTAACTGAATTTTTCAAACAAAAGTTTTTAATGCTGATACCGGAATGACAGCTTATCTCTTCGTTGCACTCGGATCCGCGGCGGGTGGCATGCTCCGGTACTGGCTTTCGAATTACGTCTACAAATGGCTGCCGGTATTTTTCCCCTTTGGAACACTCACCGTTAACTTTATAGGGAGCTTTATTATCGGGCTCCTTGTTTTCGGACTTGACGATCGCGGACTCCTCTCTCCTGAGACAAGGCTGTTGCTGACAGTCGGATTCTGCGGTGGATTCACAACCTTTTCAACCTTCTCACTTGAAACAGTAAACCTGATTAAGAATTCGGAATATTTATTGGCTGCCATTAACATAGTCGCCAGTGTGGTGCTGACTTTGGCGGCTACATTTCTCGCGTATGTATTATCCGCGGGCAAGGAGGCATAAGATGCAAATTCCAAAAGAAGCAAAACTTCTCCGCATTTTCGTTGGTGAGTCAGACAAGCACCATCTTCTTCCTGTTTACGAGAAGATCGTTCTTAGAGCACGTGAGGAAGGGCTGGCAGGAGCCACAGTGTTCAAGGGAATAATGGGATATGGGGGTAAAAGCAGGATCCATACCTCGAAAATTCTCCGGTTGTCGGAAGACCTCCCCCTCATCATCGAAATTGTGGATGACGAAGCCAAGATCGAAAATTTCCTCCCGGTTGTTGACTCTCTCTTCAGCGAGGCAAAATGCGGCGGACTGATCACCATTGAAAGGGCTGAAGTAATTAAATACACGCCGGGAGGGTGACACTTCCCTGAATTGATCACGATTTCAACAAGTCTTAGCGGACAACAAATGCGCGCCTTAATTCTAACCGGCCTGGCCGGACTTTTCCTGCTCACTCAGGGGCAAACCCTTGCCCAGTCACAAAATTACGAACACAAGATCGACTCCCTCCTCTCCCTGATGACCATCGAGGAAAAAGCTGGGCAGCTCAACCAGCTCCCGATGTCGTGGGATACGGGCCCCTCTTCACCAGAGGGTGACAAGATCAAGGAGATTGAAACGGGAAATGTGGGTTCAATTCTGAACATACGGGGGGCAGCCAAGCTCCGGGCAATGCAGGAACTCGCGATGAAGAGCCGGCTGAAGATCCCCCTGCTGTTCGCGCTCGATGTTATTCATGGCTACAAGACCACTTTTCCTATCCCTCTGGCACAATCAACAAGTTGGGACATCTCCGCGATTGAGAATGCTGAAAGAATTGCAGCTTATGAGGCCGCTTCCTCGGGACTTCACTGGACATTCGCTCCCATGGTGGATATTGCCCGTGATCCACGCTGGGGGAGGATAATGGAGGGCGCGGGTGAAGATACCTACCTCGGTTCACTCATCGCGGCGGCAAGAGTGCGGGGCTTCCAGGGTAAAGGGTTGGGTTCACTTGATGCCGTGATGGCCTGCGCGAAACATTTTGCCGCCTATGGTGCTGCCATCGGCGGAAGGGATTATAATTCTACTGACATGAGCGAACGCGCGCTCCGTGAAGTATACCTTGAGCCTTTCAAAGCAGCGGCGGAGGCCGGATGTGCAACATTCATGAACAGCTTTAATGATATCAACGGAATACCCGCCACGGCAAATAAATTCATACTCAGAAAAGTGCTTAAAGGTGAGTGGAATTTCCAGGGCTTTGTTGTCAGCGACTGGGGCTCCATTGGCGAGATGATACCCCACGGATATGCAGACGGACCACGGGAAGCGGCCCGACTCGCGATACTCGGTGGAAACGATATGGATATGGCTTCTGCCTGCTACAGGAATGAACTGGTTAACCTTGTTAAAAGTGGCGAAGTGCCGGTCGCAGTGGTGGATGAGGCAGTGCGGCGCATCCTCCGAATGAAATTCACCCTTGGCTTGTTCGACGATCCCTACAGATTCAGCGACGAGAAGAGAGAAAAAGAGGCCCTCTCGAAGCCGGAACACAGGGCTGCCGCGAGGGATCTGGCGAGAAAAAGCATAGTAATGCTGAAAAATGAAAAAAACATTCTTCCTTTAATGCCGGGCAAGAAGATAGCCCTTATCGGTCCCCTGGGTGATACAGATGCCGGCATGCTGGGCGGCTGGTCGGTCTGGTGGGAAGATAACAGTGACGTGGTAACGCAACTTGAAGGCCTACAGGCAAAAGCCGGAAAAGATAACATCATTTTCGCCAAGGGATGTACCACGCGCGATGATGACAGATCCGGGTTCGAGGCCGCAATAAAAACGGCAAATGAGGCGGATATTATCATACTGACCATTGGTGAAGACTCTGACATGAGCGGCGAAGCCCAAAGCCGCTCCGACATTTCCATACCCGGGGTTCAACAGGAACTCGCCGATAGAATATTCGAACTTGGGAAACCTGTAATTGTTCTTCTTAACACAGGGCGCCCTCTTGTGTTTGATCAAATAGCGGAGAAATCCAACGCGCTTCTGGTAACCTGGTTCCTTGGAAGTGAAGCCGGCAATGCCATAGCTGATGTTCTGTTTGGCGACTATAACCCCTCGGCAAAATTAACCGCAACTTTCCCCAGAACTGTCGGGCAGGTGCCTCTCTACTACAACCACTTCAACACAGGCAGACCCTCGCCCGATGAGAAACCTTCAAGGAATTTCAGAACGGGCTACACCGATCTCCCGCAAACTCCTGCTTATCCTTTCGGTTATGGACTCAGCTACACGACTTTCGAATACAGCGATCTTAAGATGTCGAAAGTGAAAATGAGCGGCATGGAAAGTGTGACCTGTTCGTTCAAGGTGAGGAATAGCGGAAATGTTGCCGGCGATGAAGTGGTGCAGTTGTACATTAGAGACAGGTTCGCCTCATTGGTCAGACCGGTGAAGGAACTAAAGGATTTCGCCAGGATCAGCCTGAATCCGGGAGAAACCAAAACCATTACATTTACGATCGACAGGAAAAAACTGTCGTTTTACAATGAAAATCTCGAAGTCGTCGCAGAACCTGGAATTTTCGATATAATGGTAGGCGCTTCATCTGCTGATATCAGGCTTGGAGCTGAGTTGGAACTTAAACAGTAGCCACCGGGATCGTTACAGTGAAGACTGAACCCTCGCCGGGTTTGCTCTTCACTGTAATGGTGCCGCCAAGTATCTCAACAGTTTTCTTTACTATCGAGAGGCCAAGTCCGGTACCTTCGTAACTTCTGGAGTGCCCTTCACTCACCTGCCGGAACTCTTCGAAGATCAAAGACTGCCTGTCTTTCGGAATTCCGATTCCGGTATCTACAAACTTCATCACCAATGATTTCCCTTCTCCGGTTTCAACCTCAGTCGCTTCTATCTTAATCACACCGGACACAGTGTAGCAGATTGCATTTGAGAGCAAGTGCACCACTATGTCATCATAACTCATTCTGTCTATAACGTAAGATTTTCTAACCTGCTCCACTTCGATCATTAGCCGAAGATTTTTATTTTCAATTTTTCTTGCGAAAAGCGCGATTTTTTCTTCGATCAATTCGGCGAGATTTACAGGTGATGGATGAAACAGCGTTTCGAGATTCTCGAGTTCGATCATCCGGAGTATCCCGGTCAAAGTCCTATTTATTCTTTCCGATGAATCAAGTATCCTTTCTGCCATTTCCTTGTGGTCAGGCAGTTGAAGTTCTTCCTTCAGAATTTCAGCGAACCCCATTATTCCGATGAATGGAGTCCGGAGCTCGTGACTCATCGCCGCGAGGAAGTCAGACCTGGCTTTCACCATTTCCTCAGCTTTCTCTTTGGCGGCAATAATTTCATCGAACATCTTTACCTTGTCCGAAATATCTTCGCTGAAACCCACAAAATGTTCGATATTTCCGGAAGCATCTTTCATTGGCGCGATCATTAAGTTCTCCCAGAATATCTCACCATTTTTTGTCCTGTTTCTAACCTGTCCCGACCAGTTTTTCCCGCTTCTGATCGTCGACCATAGTTCTGCCGTGAGTTCCGGTGCATCCAGTCCTGAAGAAAAAACCCCGGTATCCTTTCCCGCCAGTTCTTCAAGTGTAAAACCGTACTGCCTGACAAATGCGTGATTTATGTATTCGATCTTACCATCTGGATTTGTTATCACAATAGAAGCCGGACTTTGCTCAACCGCATGGCTTAGTAACCGGAGACGTTGCTCTGCCTGTTTTTTTTCAGTGACATCATGAATAATTGAGTGGAGAACAGTTTTATCGTCAAACTGAACCCGGCTGGTAAATGTCTCAATGTCAACAATTGTGCCGTCGGCTTTTCTGTGTTGATACAAAAAGTGAGGCTTTTCATTACTCAGTGCGAGATTCAAATTTCTGATCACTTCATCCGCGGGCAAGGTATTTATATCAGTTATCTTCATCGATTTAAGCTCATTAATACTCCACCCGTAAAATTTGGCGGCAGCCAGGTTCGCGTCAAGAATTCTGCCATCCACGGGATCAAGTATCAATTTTACTGCTGAATGAGTGTGGAAGATATTTCTGAATCTCATTTCGCTCAAAGTGAGCTTTTTTGAGGCTTCATCTTTTTCCAATAATAACGATCTGTGTTTCAGGGCGGTCCGGATCGCGGGACCAAGCCTTTTTATGTGTTCTTTTATCACATAATCAACAGCACCTGCCTTCATGCACTCAACAGCTGTATCCTCATTCATAGAACCGGTGAGAATGATCACCGGAGTGAAGGGTGATTTTTCAAGAACATGCTTTAGAGCTGTGAGACCATCATAACCGGGCAAACGGTAATCAGAGATAACAACATCAGGTTTGAATTCCTCTACTGCAGAAACGAATCCGGTTTCATCATCAGTTACAAGTATCTCACATTCAGGTAAGACCCTGGATATCTCCCTTTTTGCCAGCTCAACATCGGTTGGCAGGTCCTCGAGAATCAATAATTTAACCAAATTCATTTCTGTGTCCATTATTTTCTCTCTGTTTCGTTAACCAATAACCAAAACAGGCCTGTTTGCTGAACAGCTTTTATGAATTCTTCAAAATCAACAGGTTTCACTACATAACTGTTCGCGCCCAGTTCATACGCCTTGTAAATATCAGGATCTTCCCGGGAAGAGGTTAGAATTACCACCGGAATTTTTGAAGATAAAGGATTGGATTTCACTTCCTTGAGCACTTCAAGTCCGTTTACCTTCGGTAATTTAAGATCAAGCAAAACCACTCTCACCGGTGAGTGTTGATCACGATCTGAGAACTGACCTCTACAAAAGAGAAAGTCGAGCGCCTCTTCACCGTCAACGGCTATAAAAATTTCATTTGCCAGACCTTGCTTCTTAAGTGCCCTTACAGTCAGTTCCGCATCGTATGGATTGTCTTCCACAAGCAAGACATCCGATTTTAAATGGTTTTCCATTTTTCTCCTTTAAAAATATACCCGCCACCAATTTTCGGGAGCGTAAAAATAAATGTTGCACCCATTCCCGGCTCGCTTGTTGCGTCGATCGTACCTCCGTGCTTGTGGATTATACGTTGCACCAAGGCGAGTCCAACACCTGTACCATCAAACTCGTTCGCGGCATGCAAACGTTGAAACACTCCAAACAATTTTTCTTTATATTTCATGTCAAAACCTGCACCGTTGTCTCGAATGTAATATTTGATCTCGTCGTTCTCACTGTCTGACCAGATGGATATTACCGGTTTCTCTTTTTTGGACGAAAATTTAACGGCATTCGAGATCAGATTTGACCACACTAACCGCATCATATTGGGATCGCCATCACAATGGTGAGGCACATCATCCATAAAGGTGATTCGCTCCCTCTGCTCCTTTGTTGTTACTTCGTGATAGATCGAGTTGACCATTGCTCCCATGTCGATACCTGAGATACTCATTTCTTTCCGGGAGATACGGGAGAAGTGGAGAAGATCATCTATCAGTTGTCCCATTTTAGAGGCACTATCCGCAATAATGGCACAAATCCTCTTCCCCTCGGGTCCAAGATCGGCGGCGTGATCCTCGCTCAGAATCCGGGTAAAACCTGTGACCGCCCTCAGGGGCGCGCGAAGATCGTGAGAAACCGAATAACTGAATGCTTCAAGTTCCTTGTTTGCGGCGATCAACTGGGTTGTACGTTCGTCAACGAGTTCTTCCAGCCGCTTCCTGTTACGCTCTTCAATGTTTCTAAGAGCGTTCGCGGTTTTAACTCGTACCGTCTCATCCATTACCACAGAAACCACAAGATTTGAATCAGGGAGGGGTATACCGTTCGCCGAGATGTATTTTTGCACCACCCCATCGCGTGTGATGGGCACCTCATACCATTGCATCTTCTCAGTTTCACCCGAAGAAATATCATCCAGAACCTTCTGCTTCATCTCTTCTCTGAAGACGGGATCTTCGTAAACTGCTTCCCAAAATGAGTCGGGGTCTTTTAACTGTTCACTGGTTGTGCAGTAAAATTCAGGAAAGAGCTTGTTCATGTAAACGAAATCCACTTTCGGAAAAGCAGTGTTTACCGCCACTCCCACCGGGAGATTATCGAGTATCTTTTTTAAATGTTTTTCGCTCTCTTGGAGCGAGAGTTCAACATCCCGGTCGCCGGTGGTTTCATAAAAAAGGATGGTAATGCCACCTTCGGAGGGAAATATTTTATTGGCGAACCACCGGTCCCATGGTTCGAAATAATCATTTACAATTACGGGTTTGTTTGTTTCCAATGCCTTAACGTACGCGTTGGCAAACTTTGTACCCCGGGCTTCGGGATATTCCGCCCAATAGTTTTTACCAATAAGATCAGAGGGTGAACGCCCAAGAAGTTTTCCTGCCGCTTCATTGACATAGACATAGTTAAGCTCCCTGTCGAAGGCAACGATACCGTCTCCGACACGTTCAAGGATCTCGATTAAGTCACGATTTGAAAACATTCCGTCAGTTTTATTAATCATTTCACAACACTATGGAATAATTTCTTCAATTATAAGATTAAGATAAACATCCAACGGTATATTTCAAAATCCGCGGAAGTTACCCCTCCCTTAAACGTAATTATTCGCTCTATTCAGACAGTCGATAAGTGGCTTTATCCCGCAACCGCTTCTTCAAGAAATCCGGGAAGACCACCCATTGTCATCCTGTGTCGCAAATAATGGTTGCCGGGCTTACTTTATTTCGAGCAGGTCGAGCATGCTTGTCTTAAGAAACTTTGTGAAGTTGCCGGTGAGGTAAACGAGGTCACTATGCGTGAGTGGGGTTTTAATTATCACGATCCTGTTGTAGACAAGATCATCATTGGTGAGTTTTTCTTCATCAGTGTTCAGATGTGGAATACCCCCGTCCTGCAGCCGCTGAAGCATCTTCATGGTGCCTTCACGGGTGCCTGAACCTTCGGTCCAGATGCTGATAAGTTTTCCCTCAAACGTCATCAGCCAGTCAAGGTATTCATCGATATAGCCGTAAGTGGCATCAAAAAGGTAGACATCCCTTATCTGATGTGTCACCCCGCCCTGACGCAGAATTTTAGAGAGTACCCTCACTCCTCCTGAATGGCAGGCAATTACGATCTTGCCGGGGATGGTTTCCTTTACCTCTTTTCTCCCCTTGAGAGAGTCAAGTATCTCCATCATAAGGTTAAGAAAACCATTCTCCTGCTCAAGCTTTCCGTAGTATGAGTCGGCCGCGTTCTTGGGACCCTCCGGGATCACAAGTATGGCATTTTTTCTCGCCTCAAGGAACTGATCGAGCATCCGGAATCCGGAGAGCACCCCATCAACTGTGTTGTACCAGCCATGAAAGTAGAAGACAAAATCGATACTCCCATTGTCTTTGAAACCCGGGGGAACATAAACCGCAACCGTGTTGTCGTCGTAATGTCCGTAATAAGGTACACCATTAAAACCGTTCGCTCTTCCCTCCTCAGGGAAGGGAGCGTTCTCGAGGTGGAACTTGTAAAGACGGCCCGGTTCCTGCTGTGCCTGGAGAGTGATCACCTGCGTTACAAAAATTGCCGTTAAATAAAACAAAATAACGGCGAGACTTCTTCTCCCGGGCACTACAGCAACACCACCTGGTGGTCATGATTCAAACCATCAAGTTTTTCCATAAGGTACTCATAAAATCCAAGACCGTATTTGTTCGCGAAGTAGAAGTAGTTTAACTCCCTTTCCTGCAAGTTGTCATTCGGGAGGATCATGGTGTAACTCTTCTGGAGCTGGTTCATGGTTGTTTCGTGCTTCCTTATTCGGGCTGCCTCTGCCTTCCCCTTCAGTTCTGTCAGGTATTGCACGGTTCTTTGCCGGTTCTTTTCAGCCGGGTCTACGAGTGTTTTGTCGATCTCACCGAGATACTCTTTAAGGTCTTCAAAGAGATTTGAAAGTCTGTTCTCCGCCACTTCAAACTTACCGTCGATATCGTATTCGGAGATCATTGAAGCCACCTTGTTGAATATCTCACCTTTAAGTTCAAAGAAATCGTTGATCGAGATGCCATATTTCTGCACAAGGGTTTGCACGCTTTTTTCAACAATGGTAGCGCTGATCCTGGGCCAGGCGACAGGGGTGGCAAGATTGAACATTTTGTACATCTGTATGATCTGGGCGAAATATGCTATTTCCGCGGGTCCACCAACATAAAAAGCTGTAGGGAAGAGGTAGTCCTGGCAAATTGGCCTCAGAATAACATTGGGACTGAACATCTCCGGGGAGCTTTCGAGCAACTGTGACAGTTCTTCCTTGGTGAATTTTACTTTTTTCCGTTTCAGTCTGAATTCATTGTTTTCAAGCGGATCGAGGAGGTACCGCCCGTTCTCGTTGTTCACGAAAAGATTTATTGGTCTTATCTTTACCTGGGCGTGATACTCCTCATCGAGGCCCGCGCTCACTTGAATAAGTTTGGTTGCATGTGTCCTGTAGTTTTCAAGTTCATTTCTAAAAACGGGGAGAAGCAACCTTTTTACGTCAGTTGCCTGCGGATTGAAAATGACAAGCCCGTACTTGTCAAAAAACTTGAACATCATCTCACCGAAAGATTCGGCTATGGTTTTCCCTGTCTGGTAGATTGATGAAAGGAAGGCAATAACATCGTTTGTGAACTCGGTGTTTCTGACAGAACTTCCCATTTGGGAAATAAAATCCTCAATCTCTTTTTCAAGTCGCATACCGCCAACACTTCCGGCCTCCCTTTCGGGGTCTTCATCAGTCCGGTAGGCAATATTTTCAACTTTGTTCTCCCCGCTCAATACATTAATTGAAGATATCTCCTCAAAATCATGATCATCTCCCGCGAGCCAGAAAACAGGAACGAAGTAAAAATCAGGATGTTTTTCGTTAAGATGTGTGGCGAATTTGATGGCCGAGAGGGTTTTGTAAATGGTATAGAGAGGTCCGCCCGCCAGACCGAGCTGTTGCCCCGTAACAATGGCGAGACAATTTCTTTCTTCAAGCAGTTTTATGTTTTGCGATGTTTTCGCTGATATCCGCTTGTTGAGATACTGGTTTTTAATGGTCTGTGTCACCTGTTTACGGTCAGACGGATATTTTGAGAGCACATCTTTGAAGTGGGCTTCATAGATCGCTTCGTTGCGGAAGTCTTTCACATAGTACTTTGCCACTTTTTTGAAGTTATAAAGATAGTCAAGATAAAGTGGCGACTGGCCTGGAATCTCTGTAAAACTGATATTCATTTCTAAAATCCGGTATTTATTCACACAAAGATACTAAAATAGTGGTTAGTGGTCAGTGGTAAGAGGTGAATGGGGGTTAAAACCAGACACATAAAACCGCCGTTGAAATTCTCAATTTGTTTATTATTTGTGGATTTTTTTTTGTATTTTAAATTACATTTCAATTCATTTATTCACACAAAGGAGCCTACTTAAATGGCATTTCTACGCGCTTCACTCCTTTTCCTGATCCTCACCGGGATGGTCTTTGCACAAAAGTCCGAAGGTGATCCGGTAAGGGATTATTCGAAGTACTGGTCGAAAATTACAGTCGATCAGCACATCACGACTGCGGCCGGGGATAATTCTTTTATTTACATCCCCGCTCCAAATGTCAACAGACATTTCAGCGTTAATGGCGCGGAAGCAACTCTATACCCGAACTTCAGACCGTTCCCAACGACGAACTCGACACAGTCTGAAGTAAGTATTGATGTGCATCCTTCAAACATGAACATCCTTCTCCTTACAGCCAACTCCACTTCGTGGTCAGGCAGTTCCGTTGGTACCCTCTACGGTACCGGTACTTACCTTACCACCAATGGTGGAACCAACTGGCAGGGATGGGATGACCCCCCATACGGTAGAAACTCGGGTGACCCTGTTTCAGTTATCGCGCCCAATGGTTACATGCATGTCGGTTACATCCACAATAATGGCGGCCAGGGCGTTGCTTCTTCATCGAACAACGGAACAAACTGGACCACATCACAGCCTGGTGCCGCTCCCTCAAGTTCGGCTGACCTTCTTGATAAAAACCACATGACGGCCGATAAAGTGCCCGGAAGCCCCTACGCGAACAGACTTTATGACGCATGGACGGCTTTTCTCACCGGTAGCCCCGATGAAAACAACATTCAGCTCGTTTACTCCACAAACAATGGAGCAAGCTGGAGTGCCACAAAGAACATTTCAGGCAATCTTAATGCCGGCAGCCACTGCCAGGGTGTTAACCTTGCAACCGGACCGAACGGTGAAGTTTATGCCACTTTTGCAGTTTATGACAACTGGGCGGCCGGACAGTACGGTGAAGATGCCATCGGTTTCGCGAAATCCACCGACGGTGGTGTTACATGGGCTCCCGCGATCAAAGCTTACCAGGCTGCCAACTTCGGTATCCGTGGTAACCTGAAGACCACTTCGATCAGAGTTTCTTCATTCCCTTCAATGGCAGTTGACAGAACCAACGGCCCCGGAAGAGGAAACATATACATCACATGGCCTCAGAAGGGCGTTGCGCCTGCAGGCAGTGATCCTGATATCGTGATGATCAAATCAACTGATGGCGGTGCTACATGGTCGGCTCCTTTTAGAGTTAATAACGACCCGATGAATAACGGAAAAGACCAGTACTACCCCTGGATGACTGTTGATCAGACAACAGGTCACGTCTATGCAGTATGGTATGACAGCCGTGACATGAGCAACGACTCTGCCACTGTTTTCATTGGCCGTTCAGCGGATTTTGGTCAGACCTTTGAGAACATAAAAATAATGGATGCAAAGTTCAAACCTAAATCGATCAGTGGTCTCGCCGGTGGTTATCAGGGTGACTATATCGGTATTGCCGCTAAAGACAATAACGTCTGGGCATACTGGGCTGACGACAGAACCGGTGCATACCAGGGCTGGGTTGGCAAGGCTTCCTTCGGTCCAACAATCAACCATACAGCGCTCGGCAACACTGAAAACCTCGCGGGACCCTATGTTGTAAACGCGACTGTTGAATCCGCGATTCCTCTTGCAACCAACGGCGTTAAAGTTTTCTGGGGCAGAGGCACTTCAGGTCAGATAACAGATTCTCTCGTTATGACCAACACTTCAGGTAACAACTGGACCGCTTCCATCCCCGGAAATGGCCAGCCAGGAACCTACAATTATTATATCTATGCCATTGACAACACAGGCGGTTACTCGACATTCCCTGCCGGAGCACCGGGCAACAAAATTAGCTTTGTTGTAGCGACAGATACCGAATTGCCGGATGTCACTCACGCTGTTCTTGGCGACCAGTACAGGGAAACCTGGCCTGCAACCATCAATGCCACGATTACTGATAACATCGGAATCGACAGCGCGTATGTTGTCTACAAGATCAAATACAACGGTACAATGAGGAAATTCTACCTCACACCGGGAACAGCCAATTCTTTCTCAGGTCAATTTAATGTTGATACCACACAGATCGCGCTTGGTGACACACTCTATTACAGAATAGTTGGTAAAGATGCAAGTGCTGCCCACAACCTGGGTTATCACCCATCATCAACCGGCTTCAACTCTTTCAAGTTTGTGCCTGATCAGATTCTTCCTGTTGTCAGTCACACATTCCTAAGAGACGTAGCTAAAGTCAGATGGCCCGCAAAAGTTGCTGCCAACGTTACTGACAACCTCGGTGTAAGAAGTGTTACAGTTGAATACACTGTTAACAATGCCACTCCAAGAACTTTCACTTTGGCTAACACCACAGGCTCGACCTACGAAGGATTCTTCAACATCGATACCAATCAGATCCATGTTGGTGATTCGGTTCAGTACCGGATTAAAGCTGTTGACAACTCAACCAACTACAATACCGTCTATCTGCCTGCTACCGGGTACTCACAGTTCAAGATGATCAATACCCTCGGTATTGTTCTCGTTCTTGATGATGATGTTACCATGGCCGGAAGAAGCGGTGATAAAGGCTTGGGCGACAGATCAACTCCTCTTGGTGTTTCAGCGAATCTTTTCGCTACAACACTCACACAGGAAGGTTACATAGTTGATAACGTATCGTTCGCTTCGTTCGATACCACGGTTCTTAACAACTACGATGTGGTTGTTCTTTCATCAGGCGCGAAAACCGCTACGATGTTTGACAATCTCGCAAAGAGAACCGCGATCACAAACTATACCCTCCGTGGCGGCAAGACTTTAGTTGAAGGTGGTGAAGTTGGCTGGATTTACAGAGCTTCGGGTACAACAACCGATCTCGATCCTTATTTCCGCCAGAACGTCCTCCAGTGCTCATCATGGGTATCAGACGTTTCCTCAGCAGTGCTGAAGAAGATCACCCCGGGGCATCCTATTTTTACGATACCAAACTTCATTCCTGATTCACTCGCTTTCACAGGTACCACCTATGGTTACCGCGACGCGATGAGAATGATCCCCGGAAAATCAGGTATCTACAAAGTAAGCGGATGGGTCCCCACCTATCCTGATACCGCGGGTACACTCCTCTATTCGCCAACAAACGATCCTGCCAACATCAGAAATATCTTCATGATGTACGCGATCGGTTCAATGACGAATCAGACTGTTGCCGCAAAACTTGTTTCGAACGCCTTTAACCTGCTGATGCAGGGCGGAGGACCAGTTCCTGTTGAATTAACTTCTTTCAATGCCGACACACAAAACAATAACGTTTTCCTTACTTGGACAACAGCTACCGAACTTAACAACCAGGGCTTCCAGGTTGAAAGAAAAGCCGGTAATGGCCAGTTTGTTAACGCGGGATTTGTGAACGGTCGCGGAAATTCACTCGAACCAAGCGCCTACGCGTTCACTGACAAATCACTTGAAACAGGCAAATACACATACAGACTGAAGCAGATCGATTTCGACGGTACTTTCAAGTACTCAAACGAAGTTGAGATCGAAGTTGGTTCACCTGCAGTATTTGCTCTTGATCAGAACTATCCCAACCCGTTCAACCCGTCAACCATTATCAAGTATTCAATCCCTGTTGATGGTATGGTTACAATGACGGTTTACAACATGCTTGGTGAGAAGATCAAGACCCTCGTTTCACAGGTACAGAAAGCCGGCAGCTATGAAGTTTCATTCGATGCTTCAAAACTTTCTTCCGGTGTTTACATCTACAGACTTGAGTCAGGTAATTATTCTTCAGTAAAGAAGATGATCTTGAATAAATAGTTTGAGCGATGAGTTATTAGTGATGAGCGATAAGTTGATTAGATAAAACTCCCGCTGATTGTTAAAAAGAGGCTGTCATGAAAGTGGCAGCCTTTTTTATTTCCCCCGAAGTACCTTCGCTTATCCCTTTTTAATTCCTTTTAATTATTATTTGCACTGCACATCAATGTGATGCATGAGTTTATAGTTTTCGTATGAACTTTTGTATATTATTATGTGCGTTTTCCGGAAATCACCCGTTGTTGGTTAATTCACAAGGTTGAATTCAAAACGGGTTGAATCCGGATAAATTTAATCATCATTAACCAATGGAATCTTTCCCGGTCGGGAAAGTCAGGAGAGATAAGTATGAAAAAAACTCTTTATTCGCTGTTGAGCCTTGGGGTGATCGTGACGGTCACAATTACAGGGTGCAAAGTAAAAGAGGAAAAGCCAAAAGCAGAAACAAAACAGGCTTCACAAGAAGAACTGGTAAAAAGAGGGCAATATCTTGTATCGATCGCCGGATGCGATGACTGCCACAGTCCAAAAGTGTTCGGACCGAAGGGGCCTGAGCCTGACCCAAATCTCCGTTTGTCAGGGCACCCCGCTAATGTACCGATCGGTCCCGTCGATAAAAATGTGTTAAAATCGTGGATGCTTTTTCATCCAATGAATACCGCCGCGGTAGGACCCTGGGGAGTATCCTTCGCGGCCAACATCACATCTGATGCCACCGGAATCGGAAACTGGACAGAAGAACAGTTTGTGAAAGCCATGCGCGAAGGAAAGTTCAAAGGGCTCGACAATACCCGTCCGCTTCTTCCACCCATGCCATGGCCATCATACGCTAACATGACCGATGACGATCTGAAGGCGGTTTTCGCCTACCTTAAAACCACAAAACCGGTTAAGAACGCGGTTCCGGCACCAATCGCCCCAAACGATATAAAATAACAAAAAGGCTGCCGGACCAATCTCCGGCAGCCTTTTTAATTTCCTTTCAACATCGCTTCACACCACACTCCACCCCATAAACCCAAACACTCCACCCCATACCCCAAACCCCAAAAACCAAACCCCCTACGGCAGCATCCCCAAATACTCAAGGACGAGCCTCATGAAGGCGGTACGTTTTTCCTGATCCAGGAGGGTCTCGAAGGGGAAACCGGCTACAACTGACCGGTGACTGCCACGGTATCCGACTACCGCGGAGTTGGTGTTTTCACTATACCTCGCGAGGGTTTCACCATCTTTTTCGGGGTTAACCGCCTGAGGGGCTTCAACACGGTATATCTGATCTGAGTGTTCTGTGTTGAAAGTGAATTTTTGCGCCCCTGAATTAGCCATCTTGCCGGTGGCGAAAAGATCGCCACCGGTAGTGGCAAACTTCGTACCCAGTTTAACCTTCAATACATTCGTACCGAATTTAGAGGTTGTGGAATCAATCTCAAGTTCAGTTCCAACATAAGCCCCGCTAATGAACAGAGCCTTTCCACCGGAGAGATATGACTCTAATTTTTTCACCATTCCGGGTGTGAAGAGGCGGTAATCTTCCGTAATAACCGGATGAATACCCAATTTTATCACACTCAGTTTTTCTTCACCACCGATCACGTCTATCATTTTGTACTGATCCGCGTTAAACTTTGGATCTTCGAAAAGTTCATCGGATGTGCTGCCGAATGAAACACCCAAACCAAGCAAAGCCGCGCCGTGCACCGCGACATAGTC
The DNA here is from genome assembly GCA_023433685.1 of Bacteroidota bacterium. Classification (GTDB taxonomy): domain Bacteria; phylum Bacteroidota; class Ignavibacteria; order Ignavibacteriales; family Ignavibacteriaceae; genus UTCHB3. The sequence goes on along the minus strand of JAEYUD010000084.1, from coordinate 11,960 downwards.
GAAAGTGTTACCAGCGATCACAGAACCTTCCAGATTAGACCTTGACGCGCCGAATCCGGGAGCGTCATTTGAAATAAATTCCGATGACCTGTTAAAGTCAACCTGCTCGCCAATGTAAGCGATATCCTTGCCATATTGAACTCCTTCATCCACCCCGAACAAGAATCCTTCATATCCTTTTTCAGAAATGGTTGCGGGAGCATCAAGCCGGTCGAAAGCATTCACGATCAACACTTCCTTGTTGGGTTCTTTTCCGGCTCCGACCGCCAGAATTTCAGAAGGGAAGCTCTCCCCTCCCGGATTAACCGCGGTAACTTTGTAACTAACCACTTCACCCACAGGGATGTTCCTGTCGGTGAAACTTGATGTTGATGTATATCTGCCATTATCAAATCCGCCATTGCCTATCCTTCTGTAAACCACATATCCCGCGGCTTTCGCGTTTGATTCAAGCGGATCATTCACAGGCTGCCATGAAAGAACAGCATCATGACCTTCAAGTTTTGCACCAAAATGGGAGACAGGCAAGGGCTGGAACATGTAATCATTTCCGTGCATCGATCCGAGGAATCGCACCATCCCTTTGTAGATCGCGCGGGCAACTGTGAATTTGAAGCGTGGTTGCCAGAAAAACTTCATTTCCGCGAAGTTTTGATGTGAGAGAAGCTCCAAAAGTATCGCCGGAACGTTTGGTCGAACAGCTTCAGCGTAGTTCGCGTCCCACATCTCGCGGCGGGTCCACTTCCTGTCGAACAGTTTTGAAATATCATCAGTGATCTGCGTTTGTACTAAATCAGCAAGATCGCGGTTAGCCATCCTTGAGCGGCCATCCGGAAAGTATGTTGAGTCGATACCTGCCGAACTGTAGATCATTAAGGTTCCGACAGTTGAATCACCTCCGAGAATACCCGCGTCAGTGTGCCAGGCCATTGAAAGGTCGACCGGGATCCGGAGCCCCTCAAGGTCTTTCTGCTTGTTTGGTCCCGCCGGGGCACCATTCAACCAGTTAACATACTCACCGCGGGATTTGTAGTCATCAACGTAATCATCGGTATCTTTCTGCAAACTGTATACAAGGGTGTCAGGAGCGCCGGCATATTGAAGGTAATATCTCGCGCCTTCAGCAAACTTTGGTCTTCCGCTCGTTTTTCCTGCCCTTTTAACCACACCTTTTCCGCCGCCAAACCTGACCGCGTCAGAGGTTACAACCCCGGCAAAAGCGCTCTTGTCAGATACAGTAACCGCGCCTTTTGTTGCATCTTTCCCCTTGAAGAACCTGAACGTTCCAAGATATATCCATGTACCCCACCCTCTTGTCTGATCGACCGTAAAGGAAGTGGTGCCACCGGCATGATGCACGAGGTATTTAGCGTCGCGAACATTTTTACCCTGACTATTTTTTCCGTAAGAGACATAAACAGCATATTCGCCTGTTTCAGGTATTTCAGGGATGTAGGCGAGCGTGGCTTTTTCCTCTTTCGACGCGCTCTTTTCAAGAAAACCGCCCAGTAAAAAAGGATTCACATTTGCATCGTAACCTTCAGCCACGTTGAGAAATCCTTTCCCTCCATTTTCCCACTTGGAGAAATTCTCAACACCCGCGCCTCCGTTACCGGGTTCGGGATCAACCACCGCGGAATTCATTTGAATGTCTCTCTCTCTCGGAAGGTAAACACCCGCGCCCGCGTTCTCGAGCATGGGAACCAGATAAGGGATCACCATCGATGAAGTAAGAAGGTCTTCAACGGAGCCCCAAAGCCTCGCCCTCTGCCACTGCCATCTGTCATCTTCGTGGCTGTAGTACCAGCCATGGGAGTTCCAGACCACAATATTTCTTCCTTCAAGCCCTTCATCTATCTTGAAGGGACGGTCGTCATGGATCACCACGCGCGTCAGTTCTTTGCTCACCGGCATTCTTTCGGGGTCGCGATCCATGTCGTTCCGGTAATAGTTTGGCACCATTTCCCGCAGTTCAAAAGCCCCCATAAATATCCGTAATCCCTTATTGGCAAATCCATTACGGTTTTTGTACTCCGTGAATTTCTGAGTAATTCCGGTGACATTTTCCTCCCTGATCACTTTACCTGAAGCGCGGCGGTTGAGCCCTATAACCAGCTCATCCTTGTCATTTAAATAGACGGTATCAACTTTTGTAAATGGGAAGAGATCGTATGAAGAAAAATTCTGCTTTAACTCTTTAACAAGTCCGGCACGAAAGACGGCGATCCCGTTTGGATCATTCTGTGCAAGAACCGTGTTCGCGGAGACTAATATGAGGAATAATGTAACCTGGATTATTGATCGCATGGCGCCACTCGTATATATTTGATTTCACATTTTTTAATTTTACTCCTGAAAACTTACAAAAAGAGAAATGAAGAAGAACAGAAACCTTGCCACTTTTTTATTTATTGCCGCGCTTGTCCAGATTTACGTTATCTACCACTTCTATCAAAAGTCTGTAAAAGAAGACCATGAAGCTATTGTGAGTCTCCGTTCTGAGGGATTTGACAAGCTTTCCGCCGGCAAATATCAGAGCGCGGTGGCATTCTTTAACAAGGTTCTAGAGATTGAAGAGAAGGATACTTCAGCCTGGATGTTAAGAGGACTTTCGTTTCAGGGACTGAAGAAATACTCTGAAGCCGAGAATGATTTCAAGCATGTTCTCGAGATCGATCCCAACAAGACCGATGCCTTCGTTCTGCTGGGCAACCTCTATTATGAGCAGGGCGACTCAAAAAAGGCACTCGAGTGTTACATGAAAGGAGAGAGATCAGACCGGGGAAATCCCATTGTCCCGATCCATAAAGCAGCATATTTCCTGAAAATGAAAATGCCGGATGATGCCCTCACCGAGCTCGAAAAAGTTCAAAAATTGAAGCCCGAATTTGAAGAACTTCAAAGCTATTTTGGGGAAGCATACTTTCTGAAAGGCGATTTCACCACAGCAAAAATTTATATTGAAAATGCCCTCGCGAAAAAATCAGGCGATCAGAAGGCACTCATCACTCTTGGTAGCATTCAGTTACAGTCGGGTAATAAAAAAGAAGCCTGCTCATTGTTTGAACAGGCTCTAAATTCGGGTGCCGCTTCCGCGGCCGACTCCCTGAAGAAATATTGCAGGTAGTCTCTGAGAATTATTTCTTCTTCAGGGCGAACATAAGATTGCTGAGGCCCTGCTCCCAGTAATAGCCGATACCGAAAGGCAACGGTTTTACCTGGTCTTTTTTGCGGTACTCTGCCTGAAGATCACCCTGCACCCTGCCGGCGAACATCGGAATCGGGGCGGTATACACACCATAGAATCTCTTCTCCCAATCGTCTGACTTGAAGTATTTCACGGGAATACCACTGTCTTCCTGAAGCATGTATTTCGATTCTTTGGTGACGAAATCACGAACACCGCTGAAATTGCCCATGTGCATCAGGTATGAAGCCGCTTTTGCCATCGAGGCAAAAGGCTTCATTGATTTTACAAATTCCTGGAAATCAGGTTTTTTCGGGAAACCATCGTCAGCAAGATTGGTGCTGAAGAAATAGAGTTTTTTAACAACTTTTGCTTCGCTGTCGGTGAACTTGATCATTACACCATCATACTTGGTCTGCTGCTTCTTTTCGGTGCGATCGGATTTCTCGTAAGTCAGTTTGCCTGTTTTATCCATCTTGATATATTCGATGTCAAGCACCTTATGACCTGTTTTAGCAAGGAAAACGAGAAGAACCGGTACAGTACCGTTAACCCTTCCGGGGAGGAAGTCAGACGCCATGTCGATGGTTTTGAAGAACCCACCGGTAACCAGGGTTTTAAGTGATCCCTGAAGACTCACGAGATAATTGTTGAGTACAGCAGGTTTAAGACTGTTCAGATCAGGCAACTGCCCTACGGGTTCGAGGCCAATAAGTACGTAATTCTCAAATGAAGGGAAAAATGTGTTCGCGAAAAGGAAATCAGGACCACCGAAAGGATAGAAAAGGGTTTTGGTGTCAGGTGAAATATCCTTCAATTCTTCCGCTGCCCATTTACGGATCGGCTCCAAACGTTTCTTCTCAAGCCCCTGCCATTTTGAATCAAAACTTTTAGCGTGATCTTTCCAGGCTTTCGACTTGAAAAGCTGAGCGAATTCACTTGTTGAATCAACCTCGATACCGGCAAAAAACTTTGCCATATCGTCATAAGTTGATTTGAACTTCGCGGGATCATAGGCTTCAGCTTCAGATCCGTTCTTCTTTATGGTTTTGGCAGAATCCTCTTTCACTTCGACATTTGCCGGTGTTTTTTCATTCGCTGTGGCACCTTTGTTGCATGCGGCAAAGGTAAACGAAACGGCAATGATCGAGATGATCATTATCGATGAGAGTGTATTCATCAGTTTTTTCATTTGTGTTCCGGTTATTTAAGTATTCTGGTTGCTCTTAAAAAGCGTTTTTTATAATACTGGTTTTCGAGGAGTGTTATCACCACACCTGTTTTTTTGCCTTCCGCGTGAATAAATCTTATATTTCCGTTAGCGTCCCTGTCGTAAGCCATACCAACATGTCCGATCCAGTTGGAGTTGACATTTCCGCTTTTGAAGAAGATAAGATCACCCGGTTCGATCTTTGAATAAGGGATATCAGGGCCAAGCAGGCACTGATCTGCAGGCATTCTCGGGATAGGTCTTCCGATCTTATTAAATAAAAAGTACATGAACCCTGAACAGTCGAAACCCCTTTCGGTGGTTCCACCCCAGACGTAGGGATACCCTAAATAGTTCGCCGCCAATGACAGCACTCTGGTTACGGTAGCCTTGTCAGAACTGCTCTCGGGAATTTTGTACTCTTCCCCAATTACTACACCGCTGGGCAGTTTGTATACATTCGCAAGATAATTCTTGTGTAACGAAAAGAAATTTTCCCCTGGTGGTGCTGAGTTCAATGAACTCATTATCGATAATATATATATGAGATATGGAGCCATGGACCTCCTTTTTTGATCACTAAAAAAAATCCGGTGACCTGAAAAGCCACCGGACAATCAAATACAGATCTTAAGGCAGGAGAATTGCAGCCGCGATAACAGTGGTCCAAAGACCATTTTTGTGCCCCTCGGCTGATTGAGTCACATTAAATGAACGGACGATCTTGCCCGACATTTTATAGATGTTTTCCCTCTCACTCCAGTCAACTTCAGGATTGAAATCGATACCAAGAGTTGTCGCAAGCATCGTCGCGGCGAGATCTTCCGCATACTCACCGGCAACCTTCTCAGGCTCACCATAAGGGTGATGCTCAGAGAGATAACCGTAAAGGCTTTTATCAGCAGGTATCGCGACACCAATTGACGAAGCTATGAGTCTGTTGGGCTCATTGGTCTGATTACGAGCCATTACACAAAAAGCGATCTGACCGGGTTTAAGATATTTAAGGCCCTCTTCTTTTGAGATCCTCTTACAGTCTGGTGGGAATATACTGCTTACAGTAACCAGATTGCACATCTCGATACCGGCACCCCGAAGTGCAAGCTCGAATGAAGCGAGATAATCTTTATGTCTGCCGACGCCTTTTGTGAAAAAGATACGAGAAGGTACGAACACCTTTTTCTCCTTCCTGTTTGAATTATTTACAAGACCGTTACAATTATTCTTTTCTTCTGCTTTCTCTCTCCATGTCCTTCTTTGCGATTGCTTCCCGCTTGTCATAAAGTTTTTTACCTTTTGCCAGAGCGATCTCGACCTTCACTTTGCCGTTCTTCAAGTAGAGAGAAAGTGGTACGATGGTGTACCCTTTTTCCTTAACACGTTGGTTAAGTTTTTTAATCTCGATCGCGTTTAGCAACAGTTTCCTGTCTCGGAACGGATCGTGATTGTTTATGTTTCCTTGCGAGTATTCAGAAATATGAACACTCTTGAGCCAGGCCTCACCATTGATGATCTCAACAAAACCATCAGTAAGATTACACTTGCCGGCACGAAGCGATTTTACTTCTGTACCCTGAAGCACGATCCCCGCTTCGAACGACTGCACTATCGTGTACTCGAAGTGAGCCTTGCGGTTTCTTACAATGATTTTTATTTTTGCCTGTTCCAATGCCTAATCTGAAATATTCGAACTTTAAATATACGAAAATATGAATATAAGAACTTGAGAACCTGAGAACTTATGAACTCGAGAACTTAAGAACTTAAGAACTTAAGAACTTAAGTGCGCCGCGGCGCATTGAGAACCTGGAGTTATTTGTAGATATTCCATTCCTTTGATACTTCCGTATCCCCGAAGAGAGGTTTTTCGGGGTACGGAAGTTCTTAACGCGCTTGGCGCAACTGAAATTTACTTAAGCAGGGTCAATTTTTTGGTTGAAGTGAAACTGCCAGAAACCAATTTGTAAATGTAAACTCCGGATGAGAGTTTAGACGCGTCGAATACAATACTGTGCCGGCCGGCTTCAAGTTCGCCATTTACTAATGAAGCAATTTTTTCACCTGTCATGTCAAATACATCGAGAACAACATTCCCCTTCACAGGGATGCTGAAATTGATTGTGGTTGATGGGTTAAATGGATTCGGATAATTCTGGTCCAGAGATTAATCGAGTGAACCCAGGTCTACTTCCACCTCATCAGAAAACGAGAATGTTCCGTCAAGATCAACCTGTTTCAGTCTGTAACTTGCTTTTGTACCAACAAGGTTCAAATCGGTATAAGTGTAGTTCACAGGCGCGGAAGTGGTTCCTGTTCCATTCACGAAAGCAATTTCCTGCCAGTTTCCTGAAACTCTTTTCTCTACGCCGAAACCTTTGTTGTTGGTTTCAGTTGCCGTTCTCCAGTTCAGGGTTACAGAACCGTTTGAAGCCTCCGCTGTGAAAGAAACAAGTTCAACCGGAACGATATCCCTTGATACTTTGAATACGAGTCCACCCGAAGCAGCAACTACCATTTCGGTGTTACTGATCTTTTGAGCGGCGAGGAAATCGATGTAATTGTAAGTGGTATCAACAAATGTCGTATTCAAAACACGGCGCATCACCACGCCGGCACGTCCGAATGCCCATACATCATTATCTCCGAAGATCACGATATCATGCAGAACCTTTCCCTGAAGGGCGAGGGTATCGGAAAGAAGCGTCACTGTCTGGAATCCGTCAGTGGTTTTATAGAAGGCTCCATTCTCGCCACAGATGTAACCTGTGTTTTCATCTACCATCGCGATTCCGGTAAGCTGCACGGCAGGAACCGCCATGGTACCATGGCTAAAATTGATTCCATCGGTTGTTTTGTAAATTCTGTCGCCGGAACCAACAGCATATCCCACAGTGGGTGAAAGCATTTTGATATCATAAAAGATTGTTGAGGGAACGGTGGTGTTAGCGGTCCAGTTTGTACCCTGGTTCGTAGTATACATGATACCCCCTTCATTGTTTACCATGTACCCGGAATTTGAGTCAAAAAAGTTGAGCTTGTAGTTCCGGGTTGTGCTCGTTCCATTCGATCTGTTGATCCAGCTGTTTCCGTTATCGGTAGACACGTAGAATGCACCAAGACGGCCACATGTGTAAATAAGTGAGCCCGAAGTCCATGCGTCATACAGGAAATCGCCCATCATAAACGCGGATTTGCGCCATGTAAGTCCACCGTTAGTGGTTTGATGGAGTTCACCCCGGTCGCCAACAACAGTATATTTCTGATTGTTTTCGGTGTAGACGCCATAGAAATCACGGGAAGTGGAGCCTGTGGTGTTCCAGGTTGCTCCGGCATCGGTTGAAATACCGATATTTGCCTTGTATCCTCCCGTCAGGATTGTGTTTCCCATCTTCAATGAAGTTTTGATAACCTCTGTAGAAAAGATGGGAGCAAATGTCCAGTTGGTGCCGCCATTGATGGTGCGGAGCACCACACCATTTGAACCGAGGATTACACCGGTGTTGGCATCATAGAACTCTGCCGAGTAGAGGGCACTGGTGGTGGGAGTTGTAACAGCAACAAAAGTACCTCCACCGTCGGTGCTTTTGAATACCTTTCCCGCGGTTCCAACCACATAAAATGTATTGGCATCAGCCTGTCTGATCCGGTAAAGTGTTGTTGAAGTGCCGGGCATCGTTCCGGCTGTCCAGCTTCCGCCTCCATCGGTGGTGATCATGTACTGGCTGCTGCTTCCCACAATAATGCCCTCATTCTGATTCAACCACAGGACATCGTAAAGTGTTCTTGTTGGGATGGGGTTTGTGACAAACGACCATGTCGCTCCACCATCTGTGGTCTTGATCAGGTTGCCCCCGGTTGCGGCACCACCTCCCACAAAACCGGTGGTGGCACTGAAGAAATGGATCAAATTGATACCACTGTTATAGGATGCACTTCCTGTAGAAACCCAGTTTGTACCTCCATCGGTGGTTTTGTAGATCACACCGTTTGATCCGCCGACAAAACCGGTCTGCTCGTCAACGAAAAAGACCGCGTTAAGATTGTCAGCCGCGGGGAACGCACTCGAAAGCACCTGCCAGTTTAGACCACCATCGGTCGATTTAGAAACGCTGCTCTTGATACTTAGATCGTATGTAACAGCGAAAATTGTGTTACCGGCTTTGCTGAAAGCCCTGAAGTCACTCGGCACCGAGGGTTTCTTGATAACCTGAAAAGAGGTTGAAAGAGGTTGAGCTACAATCCCGGCAATGAAGAGTATCACAAGCACTGATACCCGGAAAAAATTTTTCATGGCTGCTCCTGATTGTTTTCTAATCCGGTATGAAATTTACTTAAAAACATTCAATAAATGTATGAATTAGAACAACACGGGATTGAATGGCATTACTGTCATAACACCATTGAATCTGCTGACGCGTTCCACCTCTTTAACGAAGGGATCAACCATCTTTGCTGTCTCTTTTCCAAAGAGGAGAACTCCGATCCCCGACTCGAGGTTTCTCATTAATTTTTTAAAGAAAGATTCAGAAGTGCTGCTGTAAGTAACCGAATAACTTTTCATTTTGGCTTTTCCCGCGGCTATTTTTATTGCATCATAAAGTCCGCCGAGTGTGTCAACCAGGCCGTTCTTTTTGGCATCAGGCGCAAACCAGATTCTTCCCTGAGCGATATCATGAACCTGATCTTTCTTAATTTTCCTGTCTTTTGCTACCAGGCTTATAAATGTGTCGTATGTTGTATCAACACTCATCTGCATAACAGAAAGTTCATACGCGCTCATGGGTCTCACTCCTGTGAAAAAGTCGGCGTAACGGTTCGTTTTCACTGTGTCAAAGTTAACTCCAAGCTTGTCCCGCATCAATTTTTGAGTGTTCAAGACCAGCCCAAAAACTCCGATCGATCCGGTCAGTGTGTTAGGAGCGGAAACGATCACATCCGCGGGGGATGAGATATAATAGCCACCTGAAGCCGCGTAATTTCCCTGCGAAACAATCAGAGGCTTTTTGGCTTTCAGCAGTTCGAGTTGGCGGTACATAATGTCACTTGCCAGAGCGCTTCCCCCGGGGGAATCGATGCGTAAAACGACAGCTTTAACCGATGCGTCTTCCATCGCTTCTTTCACAGCTTTAACGAAGGTTTCACTTCCCACACTTTCCTCGGTGCTTTTTCCCGTTATGATGTCGCCCTGAGCATAAATAATTCTCACTTCATCACTTGTTTCATAGCTGAAGTTACCCGCGCCGGTTTTTAGATATTTGTCAAAGGCAAGATACTTTGGTTTTCCGGTCTGTTTAAACTCCTTCATGAGAAGAGAATCGATTTGGTGGTGATAGACAAGCCCGTCAACCAGACCATATTTTAAGGCAAGTGAGGGATCATAAGCGGAAAGGGAGTCAGCTATCGAATTAAGTCTCGCGGGGTCAAGTTTGGTCTTTTCTGACATTTTTGTTATCACCGAGCTCCAGAGCCCACCAATATATGCTTTTAGCTGTTCCTTGTTATCCTGACTCATGTTCTGCATTACAAAAGGCTCAACTGCACTTTTGTATTTGCCCACCCTGATCACCTGGGGCTCAACACCTATCGAGCGTAGAAGGTCGCTGAACATTGGAGTTTCGGCCGCAAGTCCCTTGAACATGATGTTACCGCGCGGATTCAGCCATATCTTATCGGCAACCGAAGCAATGTACATCCCACGAAGCGAATAGAAATCGGAGAAGGCGATGATCTTCTTCCCCTTCTTTTTAAAGCCCTGCAAAGCATTTCTGATCTCTTCGAGGATGACGAGATTGCTTTGCGGATCACTTATGTCGAGGAAAATTGCCGTAATGTTTTCATCATCCCCCGCTTTGTTTATAGCATTCACATATTGCTGAAGACTTTTCTTACCGCCGCCCTCTTCCTGGAATATGGCAGCAAATGGATCTTCCTCGTCGCGGGGCGAGTCGATGATCTCCTGCTTCATCGAAATTTTCAGTATTGATCCCTTCTCAACGGTTACCGTCTCTGAACCGGCAAGGGCACCTATTATCAAAAAAAAGATTCCTCCAACCACGAACATCAGCGCCAGGTTGGCGAGGATGAACCCGGTCATGGAGGCAAACAGCATCAAAAAGAAATCTTTAACGCCGCTTCTCTGTGGCGGATAGTAAGAATTGGGAGGATATTGGCCTGACTCTAACATAATACTCGGGCTTTCTCTTTATTATTCGAAAATAAATAGCTAATATATCAAATTAAAAAAAGTTTTTTTACCCTTGAGTCTTGAAAATTGTACCAAAAATGCGTTCCGCGGTTCATATTTGTCAATAAATTATTTGCAGGGATAAGATGAAAATATACTTTATAGACGGAAACAACCTGATGGGGAAAATGCCCACTTTAAAGTCGAGGATGAAAACCGATAAAACCGGGGTGAGGGAAGAACTCGCCGTAAAACTTGACCGGGTTTTCATAGGCACAAATAACAAGGTGGTTCTCTTCCTCGATGGTTTTCAGTCAGATATTATTAAAACCAATAAAACTTCTATTGTTTATTCCGACTCAAGACCCGCCGACACAGTTATCAAAAGTGAGATTGACCGGTCAAAAAATCCGAGGAACATAGTGGTTGTTTCTTCCGACCACGAAGTGTTCAACTACGGGAAAAAGTGCTCTTGTGTGGCAATGAAGTCAGAGGATTTTATTTCAAAATTTTTCAGGGCAGCGGAGGAAAAAGAAGAGACGGAGAGGATCCAATCACTCGAACGTCAAAAAGATGAATTCAAGAAAATATTCGGGATCAAATAATGCACAATAAATATATTTCACTTTTCCTGTTGCTACTCGTTTTTCAGGTTTGCGCGCAGGATAATTTCTCACTTCATAAATACCACAAAGAACTTTTTGGCAGGGAAGCATCCCGCTGTTCTATTGTTGAACCAGCGGAGATAATCCCGTTGCAGTTTGACAGGGCGGCAGTTACCGGAAAATCGGTTTTTGGATTCCTCCCCTACTGGGAGTATCCCGCGGCACTTGATAATGTTCACTGGGATCTTATGACCCATATTGCCGCTTTTGATTTCCAGGTGGATTCACTCGGCAACATTTCGAACCCATCGGGATGGCCATGGTCAACACTGATCAATACCGCCCACACCAACGGTGTAAAGGTGATAATGACCGCCGTTAATTTTACCGCTTCACAGATACACAATATTATTACCAATCAGACCGCGAAACAGAACTTCTTCTCAAAGGTTAGCTCGAAGATAAACACTTACCAGCTCGACGGGATAAATATCGATTTTGAGGGTTTGAACACAGCCGACCGTGGAAGCGTGATCAACAATTTCATGACCGATCTGACCACTTACGTACACACTAATCACCCGGGGAAGGAAGTTTCGTTCGCCGGTCCGGCCGTTAACTGGAGCAGCTGGGTTTTAACCGGTCTTGCTGCCTCATGTGATTATATTTTTATAATGGGGTATGATTTTGCCGGCTCTTGGAGCACGACCACAGCCCCACCGGCACCTCTTACAGGCGGAAGCTACAACATCACCAATACCGTTACATCACAGT
>JAEYUD010000063.1 GCA_023433685.1 Bacteroidota bacterium | reverse complement strand
TGGAGAGAAGAAATGAAATATCGAATTTATTTAATGGTAATCATATTCTGTGGAATGGCAGTCACCTCACCACTCGCGCAGGATTCGCTTTATTTTTTTCAGATACCCGGACAGAAGTATCTGGTGTTTTCAGCGACCACACAGTGGGGTGGAGGTGGTGGATTTGGACAGCATGTCAGAATTGGTGAAGTAACTCCTTATGCCTTGCTGAATGAAAGGCAGTATTACTTCAATCCTTATTTTAACGCGCCCATGGCGTACGACCAGGGCAAGATATATTGGCTTGGTACCGGCAACGTCGAAAATCTTTTTACCGATTTTACCTTACCCTCGGGCACCAGTTACACCGGAGCCATCCCTTTGAAACCCGCCGGAACTCTTACAATAACCAAATCATCTCAATCTTACAGGGTGTACAATGATGATTATTCTTTCTATTTTAAAAAGGATTTCGGAATAAATAACCACTACTACTCCTATTCATGGGGTGGACCGCTTCCAGGTTCTTTCAGCGAAGACTGTTCGGTAAAGGAGATGAAGTATCCTAAACCTGATGGATCATATTTCGTTTTTCTTACACCATTCACTCCCCGGACAACCATCGCTTTCGATGACACAATAACAACCCCTCAGACATTCGCGCAGTTGACATCGCCACATCAGTACTCACAGGGGTACCCCACAGCCATAGATTTCTGGGAAAAGGCCGAAGCCAATATTGTTTATTCAAAGGAAGGCTCCGGCTCTGTTTACCGGAGCGTGATGATTCCCAGAAGATATAAAGAGGATTTTCAGGATACACTTCGTTTTGATGAATCGTTGTTAAGGGAAGGTTACAGTCTAAGTGTCAACTTTGTTCTTACTGACAAGGGAGTTCTCCCAAACACCTTCAGATATCCCACGACGGGATACTACACGATCAAATATTTCAGAAATGCAGCTGATTTTTACACTTCAACGCCCGGTTTCAGGAATTACTACGGCAAATATCTGATCACGCCTGATAATTCTGACACAGTTCTGGTGGGTGAAGTTCAGCAGGAATTCGCGGGAGACACCCTGATTGGGACCAAAGTTTTCAAGCGTGAGCGGCTTTTTGGCAAGGAATATTATTTTACCAGGGGAACCGATAATCTCACCGCTGTTTTTAACTATCTCAATCAACAGGGAGAACCCGTTGCATTTGCCTGGGACACACTCGCTTTTTGTGCCGGGGAACCAAGGCCGATCCACTACCTCGACACGGGAGAAAAATTGAGGTACATGGGTGACCATCCCGATTCAATGGCAGGGATTCAAAGTACCGTGTACCACCTCAAAGGCGGTATTAACGGCGATGAAGAGTTGGTTTACAAAGCCAGAACGGGTCCGGTTCTCATTGTAAGGTATGAACCGGATGAGATTGGGGTTTTAAACAAGTTTATGTACCTGCTTACCCGGGTTAATAACAACGGGGTAACAACCCGTATTAATTCGCGTTCAAAGGGCGGGAACGAAACTGAGCTGCCGGCTTCGATAATGATCAGTGAAAATTATCCAAATCCGTTCAATCCATCCACCCGTGTGGTGGTGCGTACGGCAGAAAGCACACAATTAACGTTTTCAATATACAGCAGTTCCGGTGAGAAGATCAGAAGTTTCACCAGGGACTATGCAGGAGCAGGAGATCATCCGGAAGAGATCGACCTTGCCGGCTACCCTTCGGGAGTATGGTTCCTCACAGTAACTGACGCGAATGGAGTCAGGATAAAGATGCTGAAACTGGCACTTCTGAAATAATGGAATTCCCCCAACCGGGAGTTCAATGGAGAGAAGAAATGAAATATCGAATTTATTTAATGGTAATCATATTCTGTGGAATGGCAGTCACCTCACCACTCGCGCAGGATTCGTTGTTTTTTGTCCAGGTACCGGGAGAGAAGGTTCTCACCAGAACTGATGTCAGTTCCTGGGGTGGCGGTGGCGGTTTCTACAACATTGTTGAGTTGGGTGAGGTCACTTTCTACAAGTTCTTGAACGAAAAGCAGTACTACAACAATCCATTCCTTAATGTACCGATGGCATATCACGCGGGAAAGGTATACTGGCTGAACACGGGCGATATTGAAAACCTGATGGCCGACTTCACACTCCCTTCCGGCAGTTCATACACCGGATCAACCCCCGGCACAGGTAATCGTCTGTTTACACTCACAAAAAGTGCTGAAACCTATAAAATTCAGGCTGATACATATACTTACTACTTTAAGAAAAATACCGGTTTGGTGAGATTGACCTATTCAGAATCGATCGGTTACCCACTTCCCCGTACTACAAGTGTGGATAAGAATGTGAAGGAACTTACTTACACCAAGCCCGATGGAAGTCTTTTCGTCTTTAACACTCCCGCGGTGCCTTACGTAACCATTGAATTTGACAGTTCAACTTATGTTGCCAGAAAGAGTGTGAAAATAACAGCGAATCATCCATATTCGAGTGGCTCAAGCGGTACTATCGATTTCTGGTTGTCTGCTGTTGCAAAACTGAGCTACGTCAGAGGTGGTGACACAATCACTTTTTTAGACACAATTACAAGGAAATATAAGGAAACATTCATAGACACCCTGTTCTTTAATGAGTCACTTCTAAAAGCAGGATATGCCCTTTCAGTACAATTTGTCCTTGCCGATCGGGGTCCCGCGGGGAACCTCTTCAAATATCCTTCGAGTGGAGGATACTCTCTGGTGTATGTTCTCAGGGCTGATGATTTTTACAGCAGATTACCAAATTTCGTTAATTACTTCACCAAGTGGTACGTTAACGGCAGAGACACTATATATCAGGGAATTGTAGAGCAATCCCTCACTGGAGATACAGCGGTTGGGATGGTAAAATACGGGCGCGACGAACTCTTCGGCGAATTGTTTTTCATTTCACCTACCGGATCGGATTTACAGTACAAGGTTATCAGGAACAACAACGGAACCTTTTTGGATTTTGTTCAGGAGAATCTTAAATTCAATTTTCTGAATCCCTTTCCACTTCATTATCTTGAAATGGGAGAAAGAAACATCCGGCTTGACTCAACCAGTACTGACTCCTCATTTGGAGTAATAACACGGATTTACCACTTCTCGGGTGGATATTTCGGTGATGAGGAAGTGAAATACAAAGCGAGAACCGGTCCTGTTTTCATCAAAAGGTACGAGAACGATGGCAGCGGCAACTCCAGGAAAGTGTTTTACAAACTGTGGAAGGTAAACAACCGGGGTGTGATCTACTACAATAATGAATTGCCTTCGTCCAATCCTCCGGCTCCTGTGCCCGCTTCCCTCATGATCAGCGACAACTACCCGAACCCGTTCAATCCGGCGACAAGCGTGATCGTTACAACGGTTGAAAGTTCAACACTGACCTTTACTCTTTACAACAGCAATGGTGAGGAAGTTTCGCGTTATTCGAAACAGTACCCGGGAAAAGGTCAATTCGTCGAGCATTTTGATCTCTCCGGCCATCCTTCCGGTGCCTGGTTCCTTGCAGTTACGGACCAGAACGGTAACCGGGTGAAACTGTTAAAATTGATGTATTTGAAGTAGAGGTGTAAGAGCGACACTTCGGCAACAGCGGAAATGGCTCAATTTGTTAAATTTGTAGATTGATTTTACAATATTTAACGAAATGAACCATGTCAGAAGCACCTGAGAATGTAAACGGCACAGAAGCCGCCGCGCCAAGAGATTTTATAAGACAGATAATCGATGAGGACCTTCGTACCGGAAAGAACGGCACGAAAGTCCTCACCAGATTCCCCCCGGAGCCGAACGGCTACCTCCACATCGGACATGCCAAATCGATTTGCCTGAATTTCGGCATCGGCCTCGAGTATAACGGCAACACCAACCTCCGCTTCGATGATACCAACCCGAGCAAGGAAGACACCGAATATGTAGATTCGATAATGGAAGATGTGAAGTGGCTGGGATTCGACTGGAATGACGGACTCTTTTACGCTTCTGACTACTTCGGTAAGCTTTACGATTTCGCGGAACAACTCATTCTTAAAGGTAAGGCATTTGTCTGTGAGCTCTCACCTGAAGAGATGAGGCAGTACAGAGGCACTCTGACCGAGCCCGGCAAGGAAAGCCCCTGGCGGAACCGAAGTGTTGATGAAAATCTCGACCTCTTCAGAAGAATGCGCGCGGGTGAATTCCCCGATGGTACCAAGACCCTCAGGGCAAAGATCGACATGACCTCGGGCAACATAAACATGCGTGACCCAGTTATCTACAGGATAATGCGCGCCCATCACCACAGAACGGGTGACAACTGGTGCATCTACCCAATGTACGACTATGCACACGCCCTTTCCGACATGCTTGAGGGGATAACACACTCGATCTGTACACTTGAATTTGAAGACCACAGACCACTTTACGACTGGGTGCTCGACACACTTGAAACCTCCTGCCACCCGCAGCAGATCGAATTTGCCCGTCTGAACCTTAATTACACGATCATGAGCAAAAGAAAGCTCATGGAACTGGTTACCAAAGGTTTCGTGAACGGGTGGGACGACCCAAGAATGCCAACCATCGCCGGACTCCGCAGGCGTGGCTACACACCAGCCTCGATCAGAAACTTTGCAGAAAGGGTGGGCGTTGCCAAAAGAGAATCGATAATTGATGTGGCGCTTCTTGAGTATTCGATCAGGGAAGACCTGAACAAACAAGCTGACAGGGCGATGGCGGTTCTGAATCCCCTGAAGGTTATCATCACCAATTATCCGGAAGATCTGATCGAGGAGATGGATTACACCATCAATCCTGAACAGCCGGAGAAGGGGAGCCGGAAGGTTGAGTTCTCCCGTGAACTCTGGATCGAAAGGGAAGATTTTATGGAAGAACCGGTTAAAGGTTATTTCAGGCTTTTCCCCGGCAACGAGGTAAGATTTCGCTGGGCATACTTCATCAAGTGCACCGGATTCAAAAAAGATGATGCGACAGGTGAGATACTCGAAGTTTATTGCGAATACGACCCCGCAAGCAAGGGCGGGAACTCTCCCGACGGTAGGAAAGTAAAAGGTACAATACACTGGGTTTCAGCAGCGCACGCGATTGATGCCGAAGTCCGTCTGTATGACAGGCTTTTCGATCATGTTGATCCAAACAGACCCGATGAGGGGAAGGATTGGCTTGACAATCTTAATCCAAACTCACTCACGGTACTCTCGAACTGCAAGGTTGAGCCATATCTCAAGGATGTGGAGCCGGGGTTCACCTGTCAGTTTGAAAGAATGGGTTATTTCTGTGCCGACATTAAAGACTCAGCGCCGGGCAAGCCCGTGTTCAACAGAACGGTTACACTTCGCGATACCTGGGCGAAGGTAAATAAATAAGACAATTAAAAGGCGACTGAATAAAAGAGTTTGAATTCTCGTTTTTTCTTCTTTTATTTCAGTCGTCTGACAGATTTTTACGAGAATTGAAGTGAGAACCGGTAGAACATTATTTACGATCATTGTGATCCTTTCGTTTTTCTTCATTTTGAGCGACACTTTATACGCTCAGGAGGAGAAAAAGGAAGAGAAGAAAGAAGAAGAGACAGTCGAGCCCGCTGCTCCTGACGAGGCCGGTGCCTTCGACAAGGGCTTTCAGAAAGAGATGCCCGACGAGGGCGGGTTGATCGCCTCTCCGGAACTTTTACTCGGGCTTTACACCGCCAAATCCGCCAAGAAGGAAACCGCCTTTGAGAAGGCAGTGGCAGGGGCAAAATCAGAACTTGCCGTTCAGCTTAAAGACAAACTTGATGGATACCAGGCTGCATTGAAAAAGGAAAAACTTCCCGACAGTAAATCGATTTTCGAACTCTTCGCGCAGGCGAGTGACTCCGCCAAAAAGGAATTGCTGCAAAAACCGGAGATAATCGACAGTTCTTTCGCGCAACTCCCCGATGGCTGGGAGGCAAGTGTTATAATGGAAGTGAAGGTTGCCGATCTCGAGAAAAAACTTGTCGATTTAACCAAAGACAAACCCGCCCTCGCGAAGACGAAGCTCTTCAAGGAAATGGCGGCCAAAAAAGAATAGTGGTTAGAGGTAAGTGGTTAGAGGTTAATTTCCTGCCGTAAGACACTAATCCGCGGCGGCAGACTAACCACTAACCACTAACCGTTAACCACTAATACCTGTTCCTCATCATCTTCTTTGAATCGTAGGGGGCGGGGTCACCGCCGAGGTATTTGTGGAACCACTCGAGGTGCGCGTTGTAGTAAAGCGGCATTGATTTTGTGTGTGATGGCCAGTGGCCGTCGTTATCGAATACGATCAGGCGCGACTCGATGCCGAGTTTCTGCAGGGCGGTGAAATACTCGAGGCTTTGGTTGTATGAGACTCTGTAGTCGCGCTCACCAGTGATGATGAGGGTCGGGGTTGAGAAGTTTTTAACATACTCCGATGGACTGTGCTCTTTGTAGAGTTTTGATGTCCAGGGGGTGCCCTTCAGATCCCACTCGGGGAACCAGAGTTCCTCGGTTGTACCGAAGAACGATTTCAGATCGTAGAGTCCCATCATTGAGGCGAGGCATTTGTAACGCTTGGTTGTTGCCTGCAGCCAGTTCATGAAGAACCCGCCGTAAGACCAGCCCATGGCACCAATTCTGTTTTTATCGACGTATGGGAGTGACTCAATGTAATCAGTCACTTTGTGGATATCCTCTACCACTTTTCCGGTCCAATCGCCGGAAATGGCGGCGGTGTATTCCTGACCGTAACCGGTTGAACCGTGTGGATTGGGTATAACGTAAATGTACCCGTAACCGGCATAAATCTGGTTGTCACCGCGGTAAGCGTCAGCCCACTGGCTTTGAGGACCACCATGGACGTTGATGACAACAGGGTATTTTTTATTTGGATCGAAGTTGTGGGGTTTAACGATCATTGTATGCACTTTTTTACCTTCCGCTCCTGTCACCCAGTGATGCTCAACGGGACGGAAATCGACCTCATTTAGCAGTTCTTTATTGTAGAAGGTCAATTGGGTTTCAATTCCTGAAGCGAGCTCGAGCGAATAGATTTCCGCGGGGAGGTCATTAAGCCGGTAGGTGTAATAGATATTCTTCCCATCGGGCGAAATGGTGAAGCCTCCGAGATTCTTTTTGGCTATTACCTCATCGATTTTCAGACCATCCATGTTAACACGGAAGAGTGGAGTGTAACCACCCGACTCGCCTGTGAAATAGATATTCTTCGAATCAGGAGCCCATAAAATATCTGTAACCCAGTTGTCGAAAGCCTCCGAGACAACTTTAACCACGCCTGTTGAGAGGTCACGAACCGCGATGCGGAAACGGTCTGACTCATATCCAGGGATGGTTTGCATTCTGTATGCCAGCCACTTCCCATCAGGTGAAAAGACAGGATGACCGTCCCAGGCCTTGTTGGGCTTTGTCAGGTTTTTGAGGTCTCCACCGGAGAGGTCGACCATCCATAAGTCGGAATTGGTGGTTGAGACCTGATCTTTTTCGCGGTTTGAGGCAAAAACGATGGTTTTGGAATCTGCCGATAAATTGAAACCCACACCACCTCCAAGCATGAAGACGGGTGACTGGAATTCACCGGGGGTGATATCTTTAAGGTCTCCGTTGATTAGATCATAGAGGAATATGTGAGACCAGAGGTCGTCTTCATACTCCGTCCAATGGCGGACAAAAAGTTTATCAGCGATGTGGGCGTGAACGGGTCCCTCTTTAAAGGCATCATAAGTTGACTTGTTACACTCATCGTTTTCGCCGCAATCCGCATAAACCTTCGACGAGAAGGCGATCTTTTTGCCATCGGGCGAGATCACGGGATCATTCACACCCATATAAAAAGAGGTGAGCGTCTTCACTTCCCTGGTACGGAGATCGTACCTGCAAAGTTTGGAAGTGCCATCTTCCCAGGTGACAAAATAGAACGAGGATCCGTCAGGAGCGAAAACAGGAGAATACCACCCGGTGGTGCCCGGATTCAGTTTTACATCAACCTTCTTTTTTATGTCATAAGACATAAGGTCGGTGTACGCCGCGCCTTTCTTCATGTCATAACGGGTAACAGGGTAAAGCAGCATATCCCCATCCGGCGAAACTGCAGGGGCACCCACACTCTTTACCCTGTAGATGTCATCAAGGGTAAAGGCACGTTTTTGGGCGAATGAAGGGGTGAAAATGAAAAGGACGAATAGAAGAAAAGTCAATTTTTTCATGTAAATTACACATTGTTTTAAAAATATTTAACAAAAAGATAACATATAAAATAAGCAATTCGTGCTTATTCAGGAAGACAGATGGAAAGTGTAAAAATTACGATCAATGGAATGAGTTGCATGCACTGTGTTAAAGCCGTTGAAGTGGAGCTCTCCGAATTACCGGTGAACATTCTTGGCGTGAAGGTCGGTTCTGCTGAGGTCAGATATGATCCCTCAAAAGTTAAAAAAAGCGAGATCGAAGACGCGATAAAGAATGCCGGTTACGAAGTTGCTGACATTGAGGAACTGAAACAATAATCAGCGCGTTAAAAACCAATAAACGCTAATAGTCCGCGGTTAAAAAAAGAATGGCAGATATGTTACGATTGACGGTTTTTTTCAGTTTGTTCACCTTGTTAGTATACCCACAAGCCGGCAGGGAGCCGTTCGTTTCCGGTTTTGTTGACCGGCTTGTGAATGATCCCGCCTCAATAACAGCTTATGCCGGTTCAGAGGCTGTTACCAGATCAACCAGGTTTGGAATAGAATATAAAGATGTTTCGCTGAAAATGCTGGCGGAGCGTGAGATTCCCTCCGGTGTGAGGGCTTCCATCGCCAGAGGTGAGACGGTGATCAACCACAGCATTGAGAACCTTCCGCACGATTATTACCGTGTACTGGTAACAATTCCCACTATTTCATACAAAAATTACTTCTATTTCAGGGGTGAGAGGCTTGTTGCCCCCTCGGAATACCTGACCCTTTACTGGACGAAATATCAGACAGAATGGTTCGATTTTTATGTAAGGGAGAAGAAAAGTTTCAATTCTTACACCGGTCTTCAACTTGAGAGGGCACTCGGCGGGATGATGAAACTTCTCGAGTTCACAGATGAAGAGAGGGCTCAACTCAAAAAAAACAAACTGATCTATATCGTGGCTCTCAATGAGAAAAATGTGGCCGAGTTCTCCGGTAAAGAGGGGAAGGGAGCGTTTCTTCCGGCCTGGGATGAGATAGTGACTTCGACACCATTCAATCTTGCAGGTCTCGCGGAGCAATTGCTCCGTTTCAAGTTGAGGAAGATGAATCTTGTCACCCCCGCGCTTTTCGGTGAGGGGTTCCCGGCAGCACTTGGGGGCATCGCGCCACGTATGCCCGGTTTGGTTGTCAAGCTCGGCATATATGTGCAACAGCAGGGGATAGTTGACGCGGCTTCACTTGACACCGACAGCACCTGGAACGAAGTTGACCGCTCATTTTCAGTGCCACTTGCCGCGGCTTACAACCATTTTCTTCTGACGAATAAGGGGATCAGGGAATATTTACGGCTTTACATGCAGAAAAACTCACCGAACCCCAAGTCGATGTCAGGAAACGCGGTTACTGTAGAGGTCCCTTACATTGATGAATTTAGAGAGCTCGCCAACACGAAAGAGTTCGAAAAGAACATTCTCGTGGCTGACATTCAAGACACACTGCCGATGATCTTCGATGGTGAGATGGTCAGGGTTTTTGATGCGGGCGAGTACCTTTGGTTCCACACAAAAGGTTCGTTCGCGCTCACTGAAGTACCCGGAATAAATGATTATTCCAGCAAACTCTTCAAGGAAGTGGCACCAACGAGAAGTTACGAGGGTGAGAAATACCTGATCTCCGTTACCCGTGAGGATATAGTGATCTACAACCTCTACACCGATACAATTATCGACGCGCACTACAAGTTCATCGATAAAACACCGGTGGCAGGTGTTAGCAATATTTACCGTTTCAGAGTGAAAAAAAGCCTTTTCGAGGAGCCATTCAAAGAGCTGAAAGTGGTTCAGTTCTTTTAATCAGCTTCTTTTCAATTCGTTAAGTATCACCTTCATTTCGGCGAAGTCGTTAACGAGTCTGAGAAGATCTTCCATTTCATCCCCTTCTTCCTCCTGCTGAAGATACTTGTTGATGAAGTAGAGTTGTATTTTTTCATCGGCAACTGACAGCACTTCTTTCAGACTGTTAAGGAACTTGACGATGGTTTTGTTAAGGTCTTCCCTCATCGTTCCGAAAGAACCTATCTCCGGATTTTCCTCGGCTTTGGCTATCGAGCCACCGAGACCGATCATATACTTCGCGTCGAAACAGAGGTCTTCAAAATGCTTTTCCAGCCCGGCCTCAAGCGAGAGTTCGAGCAATTTCCGCACATCCGCTGATTCTTCGAGGCGGTCTAACACTACAGTGTCAAAATCTTTATAGCAAGTATGAAGCAAGCTCAAGGCATCTTCCCCTTTCTCTGTTAATTTAAACCCTACCCCGAGGCCATCGCCAACCGGGACAAGTGTTGCCTGAAGCGCGGGCGAGTTAAAAAACGTTTTATTGAATTCCCTGATAAGTCCGGTGGAGCGGAGGTATTTTGGGGGCAACTCCTCATTTGATGAAGTGTAGCCATGCCACAGGAGGTTATCGGCAATGTAAAGCCCTCCTTTTTTCAGGAGCGGGAGTGAAAACTCAAACAGCCGGAGATAATCCTCTTTGTCGGCATCAAGAAAGATCATGTCGAAAGTGATATCCATTTTTAGCAATATCTGCATGGCATCACCTTTCAGAAGTTTGATCTTGTGCGCCAATCCGGAAGCCTCAATATTGTTC
>JAEYUD010000243.1 GCA_023433685.1 Bacteroidota bacterium | reverse complement strand
CGAGACTCCGAAACTCCGAGACTCCGAGACTTTGTGACTTTATTGTGTTTTAAGAAAAAGATCGTACATTTGTTTTATTCTTAAAAACATTTACGGTGTTCTGCCGGGAGCAGAAAGAATAGGGAAGCCGGTGCAAATCCGGCGCTGTCGCGCAACTGTGAGAGGAACCGCATTAAGCGGTTAGCCAACAAACGCCACCACTTCAAAAATGGGAAGGCAAGGCTGAAACCTCGTAGCCAGGAGACCTGCCGTAAATATTCAGGAATTAGCCTTCGCGTAAAAGGCTGACATCCAACAGTTGTGCCCTGTACCCCGCGCAACCCGGTCCTGCATATTTACACCTCTTACTCCTCCTGGTTCCACCCCGAAACCATTGAAATATCTGATTTTAACTTTTTTTTGCATATCGAGTCTTTTCTCGCAGTCACTGACCGTGATAGATTCCCTGCGTTCGGTACCTCTTCCGGGAGCTAATATCTCCGATGGAAAGAAGACTGTGGTGACTAACACCCATGGTCTGGCTGATCTCGCGGGTCTCGATCTTTCCGGGAATATTTTGGTTTCGGCAGAAGGCTTTCGCTCCGGAATAATAGAGGGCCGAAATGCTGCCGGGGCCATCGTCTATCTTCACCCTTTGACCGAGGAAAAAGGTGAAGTGGTGATAACCGGGGAGAATGACCCGGGTGCTTCACTTTTCGACAAAAAAGTTGATCTTTCCAATGCCGGTGGTGAGGGATATTACAGTCTGGCAGATGTGCTAAAGCGTGACCTTTCCCTCTTCGTTAAGGAATATGGCGGTTCCGGACAGTTAAAACAGTTCTCTTACCGGGGGCTTAGCCCGGAAAACAGTCTCGTGCTCTTTAACGGCATAAGAGTGAACGATATTAAGACAGGCGGTTTCGATCTTTCGATGCTTGCATTGGGTGATCTCGCGTTCGCGGAGTTCTCTTCACTTATCTCTGATGAAGGGTACATTTCACCGGGTGGCGTGCTTTCGATAGGTACATCACCGGGGGAAGTGGAGGGGATATCACTCACAGAAAGGGTGGATGACGCCGGTCTTTTATCATTTTCAGGTTCCGGAAAGATGCGTGATGGCGGGTTCACTCTCGCGGTGAGCGGTGAGCGGTTATGGTCACCCAACCACTTCAACTATGAATTTGAAGGGAAGGTCAGGGAGCGGGAGAACGCTGACTTTAACCGTACATTTGCATCCATAGCCGCCGGACAGGCTTTCAGCAATTTCTCACTCGATTTCTACTCGAACTACACTTTTTTTAATTCAGGTGTGCCCGGTTTTGTAGTTTCAAACAACACTTCCTCGTCGGTGGCAACAAGTCAGGTTGAGGGTACCTTGAATATTCTTCGTCTTCGGGGGCAGGTTCCGGGTGGAGTGGGAATCGAGATCGCCGCCGGTTATAATCATCAGAAAACCGGTTTTGATGATCCAAAAACGGCTTGGTACAGGCAGAATGGCGCGGATAGGTCGACCCTGAACAGTTTCAGTCTCAATACTTCAGTAGGATTTGATTTTCTGGACATTGATGTCACTCTCGGTTACGGTTTTGAAAAAGGGGAGTTGAATGATATTAAAACCGTTCTCTCGAACCAACGAAAGGAATCGTTCGTTAACCGTCTGACGCACAGGTTTGTGGCAAAATTGGGGAGGAATTTTAATTTTGTATCGGGTGCAATAAAATCGATCGGGTTTAATGCGGGGGTGAACGCTGATATCTTCGAACAAAAGGGGATAGGCAGCCGGTCGGAAAACCCTCTGGCCTTGAGCGCGGGGATGGGGCTTGTACCCGCGTTTTACGAGAAATTGGAGCTAAAAGGCAATTTTTTCAGCGGTAAGCGGGTGCCAACCTACAATGAATATTATTACTCGTCCCTCTTCTACGCGGGCGAACTTGACCCCGAACAGTTCAATGGGTTCGAGGCCGGGTTTATCGTGAAGAAACCGTTTATTTTCCTGGATGAACTTCGTGCATCGTACTACACAATCACTACCGAAAAGAAAATAATCTGGGTGCCTTCCATCATCGGTCTCCAGATCCCAAGAAATATCAGTAAAGTAAGGTCGCTGGGTTTTGATCTCTCTGCTGTGGTGTCAATTCCTGAAACGGGTCTGACCCTTTCTTCAACTTACTCATGGCTTGAGGCAACGAATATCTCCCCTTTCGGAAGTGCTGACGGCAGCAACGGTAAACAGTTGGTCTATACCCCCAAAGTGAGGATCAACTCATCGCTTCAGTGGAACCATCGCTCAATCAAAGTAATACTTGATCACAGGTTCACCGGCGTATCTTATTTTACTTCCGATAATGACCCTCTGAACTTCCTTGGTGCACACAATGTATTCGACTTCCACTTCAGCTGGCGGGAAGCCGTATTGAAAAGTGAGAACACCATCGCCATTTCAGTTTTTAATCTGTTCAATGAAAATTACAAAATAATTCAATCGTATCCGATGCCACTTCGTTCGGTCGTTGTATCGTTAACCACAAAAATATAGAGTATAATATGAAGAAAATTCCTTTTCTGTTTTTGCCCTTGTTCCTCCTTATGCTCGCCGGGTGCAGCGAGAATCCCGTGGGGCCCTCCAACCCTCTGATTCAGGCGAACAAGGGGGTTTATGTACTAAATGAGGGGTTGTATAGCCAGAATAATTCGTCGGTAACATACTTTGATCTTTCGGCGAAATCTGTAACTCAGGATGTATTCAACACCGCGAACGGCCGCTCGCTCGGTGACACTGGTAATGAATTGGTGATATCAGGGAAGACCGGTTTCATAACAATGAATGTCTCCAACAAAGTGGAGCTAATGGATATAAATACATTCAAATCGAAGGGAAGTATTGATCTTGGTGCCTTTTCAGGTCCCAGAAGGGTTTGGGCAAAAGATTCCGTGACGGCTTATGTAACTGGATTCTCGGGAAAGGTTTACAAGATCAACACTTTAACATTGACGGTTGAAAAAGAGATAACCGTGGGTAACTTTCCGGAGGGGATAATAGAGCATAACGGAAAGTTGCTTGTCGCAAATTCGGGGCTTGGCGGCGGCAATTCCGTTTCAGTTATTGATCTCTCAACGGAAGTGGTGGTGAAAACCATTAAAGTGGGCACAAACCCGATAAACCTGATAAAAGACAGGAATAATTTTATTTACACCGTTTGCAAAGGCCGGTATGACTCGAGCGATATTGGAGGCGCTTTTTATAAGATCAATCCTAACACTCTCGAGGTGACCGATTCGATAATCATTACTCAGAACCCTGATGATGCTGTTGTAACTCAGGAAAACGTTGTTTTTGTGATGAACAATCTTGGAATCATGAAACTTGATCTGAACAAGGCAGCGCCAACTGCTGAATTGTTGATTCCGGGCATGACCATCAACACATTCTATGGCTCGGCTTACGCTTTGTCGTATGATCCGGTTGATAAATTGTTGTATGTGGCCAATCCAAAAGACTACATGCAGAATGGTGAAGTGGCGGTTTACGACCTACAGGGAAACGAAGTGCGGCGCTTCAGCACGGGCCTCAACCCCGGTTGTATAACCATAGTAAACTATTGAAACACAAAGCGTGTTTTATTTTTAAGAAAATTAAGTTAAATTTCGTCTTTACGATAAAAGATTTTGCGGAAAACCGGAGATATTATGAAAATCGAACACAAGAACCAGTTTTTATTAATTGCAGGCATGATCGTTTTGGCTGCCATTATGCGTTTATTGCCACATTGGCCAAACTTCACCCCGGTGGCTGCCATGGCTCTGTTTGGTGG
>JAEYUD010000270.1 GCA_023433685.1 Bacteroidota bacterium | reverse complement strand
GTGAAGAGCCCGGTGGGAGAATCTCAACAATACTTCCATCGATACCACGGTTGATCTCGCCATACGAAGCCTGAACATTGAAGAAACCGAGGTGAACTGAACCGTTCACACCACGTACTCTTTTGCCGTTCATTACAAGTGACTGGTATGAAGGTGTGTAATCACCACCGATAACGTTGAAGTATTCGTTGTATAAACCAACTTTGTATCTGTTGTAGGGCTGCAAGTAACCTTTTTCCTCGGAAGTGGCATAAATCTGGGCGTCCATGTCGAACGCGCCATAAGTTGCTTTTCCATCGAGTGAAATATTGTTATACCAGTTGCTCGCGTCGCGGATGTTCTCATTCCTCGATTCAGCTCTTACATTAAAGAAGTACTCAAGCGGGGTTCCGGCAACACGTCCACCGGCTTTATCGGTAACCTCAAAACCGGCGGTGTAGGCATGGTAACCGGAGCCGTCGTTTTTGTAGAGTTCGATCCTCATTGAGTTGATTCCGCCTTTTTTAAGGTTGGAAGATAGATTATCGCCCGCAAGAATGATAATATCTTCAGCGACCATCATCGATGATGAGAGATCGTTTCCGTTGATGAATATTTTGGTTTTAGATTTGTCAACCTGGTCGTTGGCTTTAAGCAGGGAGATGGTTACGAGAGCATCATCGATCTGCATCGGGCTTCCGGGGTCGGGATTAAGAACGAGTATTTCGTCATCCTTTTCCGATTTTGGTTGAACCTGAACCCGTAAAAAGTTTTGGTTCAATGCGTCGATCGGGTAGAATTCTTCGCCGTTGTTGCGTGTTTCAACAATGAAATAATATTCAATTGAAGGCACTTTGATCTTCTCAGCGGGAATCGTAACCCTTGCCATACCACCGGCGAGCACCATATCTGCCCTGATGAACTCGGAGGTACCGAACACCCTGTAAGCGAGGGTGACATCGGAAATGTCGTTGATGTTGGTTAGATTTACCTTGAGAGTCAGGTCGAGCCCTTCTCTGGCATCAGTGAGTTCAACTCCTGTGATATAGTTGCTCACTTGCGCGAAAAGGACTACAGGCATCGCGAACAAAATGATTGTTCTGAAAAATAGTTTCAACATTCTATTAAACCTCCGGAAATTTTTGGAAACAGGATCTATGTAAAACTTTATTCTCTAAATAAAATTTACAAAAAATGATGATGATAACGAAAACAAACAATCAAAGCCGCTTGCATGTTTTTATATCATGAAGCGGCTTTAAAAAAGTCTGATATCCGGATTAATTCTCCAGGTACTCGATGACCACGTCACCTTGAGGAGTTTTCAGAATAACCTTTTTAACATTTGCCCGGTTGGAGTTTTCAAACCGCTTTTTCTCGAGTTCGGTCATCTGTCTTGGACTGTAAGTTCCTTCCGGAGTTACAGTAACGGTCTGGTTCTCACTCAGGTCACCCGATTCCCGTTTCCCAAGCTGGGCTTCACAGAAAAGTTTTCCTTCAGAAAGATCAAGATTGGTAGTATCCTGCCCGACACCAAAGAGGAGCCATGTACCACGGACAGACGCCACAAGAGTTGGTGATTTGAACTTGAAGTCCTGCTGATCCTGCTTCGTTACCGAGGCATTAACCGCGCCTTTATCAACATCAACTGTCTTCGAGACGTTTTTATCTTTCTTCAGGGTTGATATGGTCACTTGTGAGTTTTCTCTGACCTTCAGAACGGAATTGTCAGTGAATTTAATTACGACAAGTGATTTGCCCGTGGTTTTAACCATGTCGTCAGAGTTGAGCGCCTGTCCGACCTTCAGATCGGTCCATTTGCCCGCGGAAGCTTTATACTGAGCACCGTTAACCACTTTTGTTACCACGGCGGCCGGGGCATTAACCTCTTCACCGGCGCCGGAGAAGAAAAAGACTGCGATCAGTAGCGCAGACAGATTTAGAAGATATTTTTTCATTTTTTCAATCTCTCTTCTTATTGCTGTATATAGATGTTACTCAACATGTCAGGATTAGCGATTATCATGTTAAGCAGATTAAGAAGTTCATTAACATTGAGTGATTCACCATTGTCACCCTGATACCCGGTTATTGAGGCACCATACTGCGCGAGGAAAGCCTGCACTTCCGGTGATAGCAAATTCGGGGGAAGGAATGAAAGAAGTGAAGCCACCAACTGTGCTATAACTGAAGACTGAGGGGCGTTCGGGTTCGTGATCTGGAACAGAATAATGTTACTGTTAAGCTCCTGATTAGAAGAGGGACCCGGTACCACGGCGGTAACTCTTACCACAACAAAATCACCCGGTCTCCAGGGGTTCTGAGTCTGAAGCACTGAAAGATCATTGATCTGGGTAACAGGACCTACATCGGTGTTATTAATACAAGGCACTCCGTTTTCCAGCGCTGCTTCAAGTGAAGCCGGGATCGAGGTTACACGAACCGCTTTCACCCTGTAAGAGCTGGCACCAACCACCGGGTTCCATGCGGCGGGAACGGCGTTCTCCTGATAAGACATCAACTGTATAGGCTGTATAATGGCCAGAGTCTGCGATGGATTGGTGAAATCCCTGATCTCGGTGTCGCCACCGAGGCGGGTGTTGTTGGCATCAAAAAGTTCGAAAGTGATCCGGTAACTTCCCACAGGAACACCCTTGTCGAGAGCATCTTCGATCAGTTTGCTTTGCGATGTCTCTTCTTTTATCGTGATATCGCTGTTGCAGAGTTCGTTGCTGTAAAAGTCACGAACCGTGAAGAGATTGGTAGTCATCCTGTAAACTTCTTCGAAGTTGGTCTGGTTAACCTTTCTCCACTCGAACTTTGCTTTCACATAACCCTGGATGCCTTTCGGGTCTAATTTGACCATGAACACTTCAGGTGCTCCGCAGAGGTCTTTCGCGTTTATGAACTGCGTGAGGTCAATGGTTGGCATCGGGTTGATGATCTGAACGTCCACTCCCTGCTGCGCCAAAGCGGAGATTGAAAGCATTACAGAAAAGAATAATAGTGCTATTCGGTTTTTCATGGGTCCTCCATTTATAATAAAACTTGGGGAAACAAACTGCTCGTTGAAGTGTAAAAGTATTTGAAATCTTGATTTACTTTATTAAATTAAGAGTCAGATTACTTCATATACGATCAGTAAAGAAATAGTCAAAATCTCTATCGGCAAATTAATCTGTGCGAGAACCAATATTTGTGATTTGTATGCCGGTGAACCGGTGGTTTGCGTTAAATCACAAACCAAGGTAAAAACAAATCTCGCATTCAATTTAGTAAAATTTGATAAACTTTAATAATATGAAATTATTTTTCTTTTCCATCATCTTTTTTTCTTTTGTAATACTTCCAAACGGCGGTGATGCCGGAAAACTTGTGGATGAAGCAAAATCTCTGCTTGACCGCTCAAAATACAAGGAGGCGGAGAAGGTAATCATTCAGGCGCTCAATGTCTCCGGGAAAGAAAAGGATAATTTCAACCTTGTCAGGTCGGTTAAACTTCTCGGCACCCTGTATTATAATTACAGGGAACTGGAGGCCGCGACGAGTTTCTACAAACTTGCCATTTCACTCGCGGAAAAATACTTCCCGGAACCGCGCGAAAATGAGAAAGAGGATGAACTTTACAACATAAAAAACAATCTCGCCATATCACTTATGGAATCAGACCGCCGGTCGAGTTACGCGGGGAAGATATCAGAGGCTGAAAACCTCTTCATGGAAGTGCTTGAACATTATAAAGCGCGGGGTGACAAACCGGGGCTAACCTCGGTTCTCCTGAATCTGGGGATATTGTACCGCCTCGATGCGGTGGCTGACCCGGATAACGATAAATACAAGGAAAACCTGCAGGAAGCTCTTAAAGTGCTCAGAAATGCCCGGGAAGAGTCGGGTAAAGTGGGTGACTTGAATCTCCAGTCGGCCATCGACTTCAACCTCGGTGTTACATTTCAGAGTCTTGGCATGCTCGATAGTTCCTCCATTTTTATGCTCAGATCAATACAGGGCTATAAAAGTTCCGGAAATGAGTATTGGAGAGCGATCGCCTCACTTCGTTTGGGATACCTCTATCTGGAAGTATCAAACAACAAAGAGGATGGCGGAAAGACAAGGAAAGAAGGGATTGATCTGCTTAAGGAGAACATTCCGGTGATCGAGGATTTCCGCTCGAAATTCGATGACGAGAGGGGAAGGGCACTGTTTCTCGACAACCTGACTTACTATTACGTCCTACTTATAAACGAAATGTACCAGGACAAGGATTTCACCGGGATGTTCAATCTGGCTGAAAAAGTAAAATCAAGGTCGTTCATAGACATGCTTTCTACCAAGGCCTCGGGTGTTGAGGAAGACCTGCCCGAAGAATTGAAATTAGTACTTGGCCGGAAAAAAGAAATTGAAGATGTGTTCAGGGATTCTTTGTGGATTTTCTTCAGTTCTGAGACCGGTTCAAGATTTGGTGATCTGCTTAATGAATATTCGCAAATATATGAGAGAAAAGAGGAGTTGCAGCCTGATCTTCACACAATGGTGAGTGAAGAGACAATAAAGCTCTCCGATTTCCAGGGTCTGATCCATGACAGCACAGCCGTGGTTGAATTTTTCATTGGCAGGAATGCTTTTTACACTTTTCTCATCACAAAAAAGGGGATAAGTGTCTCAAGATCAAAATCATCCCCGCGGGATATCGACTCTTTGGTAACCAAGATACTTACAGATATCAATCTTTTCCCGAATAAAAGGGGTGAATTCATCGAAATGCAGAAGATCCTGAACAGGAACGATGAAACCCTTGACAGCGCAAACCTCGCGCGGATGTGGTACGCTTCCGATGCTGACCGCACCCTCCAGCTCTCGCTTTTTCAGCTTTATAAATCGATTATCGGCGCGGAGCAGGACAAAGAATTGACCCCTTACCAGAAGGTGATAATTATTCCTCACGGTTTTCTTCACGAAATGCCTTTCGCGGCGTTGGTAACTTCAGTGGGAAGTCTTGATCTCTCGAAGAAAAATCACGTTGCCCGCCCCAGATACTGGATCGAGGAGAAAGAGATACTTACGCTTCCTTCGGCATCTTCACTTCCTTTCTTGTTGAAATCGGGTGGTAAAGGTGAAGGTTCGATACTTATAGTGGGAAACCCCATCTACCCGAACAAGAAATTTTCACCGTTGCCTTTTGCTGAAAAAGAAGCAAAGGAGATATCCCGCCACTTCACCAAGGAGAAAACCCTTTTGCTGATAGGCAATGAGGCGAGTGAGACAGCTATTAAATCGGAAGCAGGGAAGTACGATATACTTCATTTTGCCACTCACGGAATTTATGAAGAAGACGCACTTAAAAGTCATTTAATGCTTACCAAGGGGGGAAGTGACGACGGATACCTCAGAGCTTCAGAAATATTTAAAATGAAACTTAATGCGAATCTCGTAGTATTAAGTGCATGTCTTTCCGGAAGAGTCGGCGCGTTCGGCGGTCAGAAATATCTGACAACTGATGATTTGACGGGTCTTACACGGGCATTGCTTTACGCCGGGGCGGCCAATGTGATGGGTACACTTTGGACCGTTGATGACCAGTCAACCGGCTTTATGATGGAACATTTTTATCATGCCTACAAAGATGAAGGCAAGCCTCTTCTACACTCGATGAGGGAGGCACAGATCGCGGTTTTAAATAATCCATTCAATAGAGACTGGAGCCACCCTTTTTACTGGGCGCCATTCATTCTGATCGGTTCGCCCGGTAAATAGAAAGGAAGTTGAGATGAGAAAGTTTTTCCTGTTGTCGTTTTTATTGGTTTGTGGGATACTGGCATTCTCTGCCGCCTCATTTTTCCCTGCGGAGAAAGCTTCAGCTACCATTGGCAAAACATTGATTAACCATGAGAAGAGCATGGGACACAAAGGGATGGAGGCAGAGGGCTCCGACTCCCTGATCAAGATATTCAACAGGGCTCTTGCCGCTTTTGACTCAAGCAAGTATACCGTGGCTATCAATACCTGGTACGGTATTCTTGAGGGTTTCAAAAAAGAGAGTGACTACGAGAATTACGTTATAGCTCTAAGCAACATCGGAATTGCGTATAATAATCTGAAGAGACATGGAGTCGCGCTTGATTACACTCTCGAATCGATCGAGGTGGCGAAGTCGCACAAACTTTATACTTATGTCGACAGTTATTACGAGAGCCTGATATCCAAGTACGAAGGGTACTCGATGGGGGTACCGGCGATGAAATACGCGAAAGAGGCGATGGAATTTTTCAATTCGGCCGGCAAAAGCGAACTCGCGGTAAAATTTTCCGGTAAAGTTGAGGAGATGAAATCGACAAATTCCGCCGTGGATGCTGTAATTGTTAAGGATGAAGGCCTTTTAAAATCAGAGACCAGGCAGGATGTGCTGGCAAAACTTTACATCGATCTTGGTGAATATTATCAGTATAAAGGAAACCTGGAGAAGGCGCGTGACCACTGGATCACAGGACTGAAAACGGCAATGGGGACGGGGCAGGATTCACTC
Organism: Bacteroidota bacterium; assembly: GCA_023433685.1. Taxonomy (GTDB): domain Bacteria; phylum Bacteroidota; class Ignavibacteria; order Ignavibacteriales; family Ignavibacteriaceae; genus UTCHB3. The sequence continues at coordinate 1,094 of JAEYUD010000270.1, read as the reverse complement.
GTATCAGCTGCTCTGAATCACCTTACCTTGCTTGATCATATCGCGCGGCACCTAAGGGAGAAGGAGTACACCACACTCTGGAATCCGGGAACCGGCAGGGTGGAAACAAAAGTTTTTCTGCTCGAAGAGATCAAATATGTTACTAATGATTCCGTTTTGGTTGAAGTTCGCGGGGGAAAATACGATAATATCGTACCCGGCAGTCAGGCGGATGTCTGGGCGTGCATCTACCCTGAACTTCCCGAACATGACGTTTTCCACCTTGCCCGGGGAACAGTAATAGATGTTGGTGATTATTCAACAACGGTTGGCGTAAAGCTTTTTTATCCTGAAAACCCGCAAAAACAGATATTGATAGTTGATCATGTCTACATTCCAGTATCTGTAAGGGCTGATTACACATCGCCCCTCTTCGAAGTTTCAAGATTGGATATCGACTTCAGGAAGTATGACAACGACCTTATCTACACATTCAACGTGCTCGGCAAGATTGCCGATCCGTCAGTTGACAGGAAAATATTAAAAATTTTCCTCGACGACTATCAAGGTCTCTACACCCTCATCGATGGTCTCTCCAAGGATGACCCCGCGAGTTATGGACCCGCGAAAACGGGTAGTTTCAAAGGACTTACAACCGCCGAAGCCATCAGAAAGTCGAACATTGCAAACGCGGAAGAATTTATGATGTTCATTAAAGACTTTCCCGCTAAGTATCTTGGGATGTCTTATCAGTTCATCGAGTCTTATTTCGCGTGGATTTCATCGGAAGCCATAGCGGGTCAGACGAAGCTCTCAAGGGATGTGCTGAACGCCAAAGATATGAATGACTTAAGAAAAATATTTGCCATCGACAGCACTTCGATCTCCGATTATGATATATCAGGGAAGTTCGCTGATTCTTCTGATGCTCTTTACCCGGTGGGTGAATTGGAAAAATCGAATAAATTCTCACTTGCTGCTGTAATGTTTGCTGACTGGCTCGGCAATAAAGAGAAGATAAAAAGGGCGTGGCTTTCGCGTGGTCTCTATCTGAAACAGACAGGCGATTATAAAGGTACTGAATATGCTTACCACAGAAGCCTTGAGTACGCAAG
>JAEYUD010000263.1 GCA_023433685.1 Bacteroidota bacterium | reverse complement strand
ATCCAGGGGCCATTCACATTCCCCGGCAGATTTTATAACGTTACCTTTGAAGCAGAAGGGAGAAAAGGTTCGGTTGCCACTATTCCGGGGCTGCCGGTTGTATTCGCGGGTCTTATAGGTGACGAGTTCTTTGCCCTTAAGCCGGCGGTAAAAGATATCAGAATTTCCCGCAAGCTGGCTTTGGATGAGAAAGATTACATCCTCGAAAAGGGAGCTCTTACCAGGCTGAAAACCGTAAGAGACACAATCAGAATAAAAGATGAGCAGCCTCTGGTAATTGATCTGAAGACGGGACCTGACGGTACAGTCTACACATCATTTTCTAAGCCTGAGCTTCGGTACAACAGGGACTCAACAGAGCAGTACAAAGTGGTAACTGCCACTTCCATCGTTGCATCATCGTTCGATGCGGCGGCATTCTTACAGTCAGGGCTGGAACTGACTCAGGGTAATTTCGCGTCGAGGTTTTTCACCGCAAGCGCTAACACGGATATCTGGTTTAAAAAAGGAACGGGACAACTTACGAAGAACTCTCCCCGTGAGTCAGTGACAGATGACGAAAAACCCACGGCGAAGAAACCAAAAACAGAGCGGAAACAAAAACGTGAAACCAGGCCCAAACCCAAACCCGCTGAAGAGAGTGAAACTCCCGAGCCTGTTCAGCAAACGAGAATAATTGAGGCAGCAACCGGTATTAACGATGGTTTCTTCAGAGGGCTGGTTGCTCCAAAAGAAAGGACTTATCTCCTCTCTCCTGAAGGGAAGGACCTGCCCACTTATGTGGTTAATGATGTAATTTCCGACCTTGATCTTAAACTTGTACCTTTCATATTGAACGCCTTTAATCAGCCAGGGGGACAGAAAGACACTCTCGTATCGCAATCGCTTAAGATCATCTCAAGATGGAGTGGAGAGTACCTCTCATCACTTCAGGCACCATTGATTATGGCGACATTTCTAAAATATTTTACCGTTAACACCTTCGGGGATGAACTTTCAAGGGAGGATCTCCTTCTTCTGCTTGAATCAGGGGGTATTCCCGCGGCGAGGATATCGCAGGTGATAGAAGAGAATTATTCACCTGTATTCGATCTCAGAACCACACCAAACCCCGAAAACCGGGATGAGATCATACGTAAAAGTTTCGGTGAGGCTATCAGGGATATCGCCGGTGGCTTAGGGGAAGACCCCGTAATGTGGTTGTGGGGGAAGGAGAACCTTATAGCACCCGGGCACTTCCTCAGTGGTTTTCTGGGAGGTCTTAATAACGCGATCTCGATTGAAAAAGCGGGGATCAGTGGTTCGTTCAGCACCCGTTTCGCGGCGTTTACCAATCCGTTCAGCAGTGATGAAGGAAAGGGGAGCCGTAATTCCTGGGGGACACTTTTAAGGTTCTATATTGATCCCGCGAAGGGGGTTTTCAGGATGGTGCCTTACCTTGGCAACTCTGGTAACTTCGCTGATAAAAACAGCATTATCACTTATGAGGCTTTCCTCGAAGGGAAACTTGTTTCAGTCACCCCGGAGAAAGGGAATAATGATAAAGTCTTGAGGCTTATCAAAAAATTGTGATAAAAAATGTACTGATATTTGAAAAAACGTTGTAAATTTACAAACTGTTAAGTGCTCAATTTACAACCCCTGCAATGCCATGAAAAGATCAGTCACGTTATTTCTTATCCTTCCACTCCTACTCTTTATCAGCAGTTGTAAAAAAACGGATACAACTTCCAATCCTGTCTCCGGAAATGAAACCGGGACAGTTACAATAAACGGGGAAGTGATAGATTTTACAACAGGTTCCCCGGTCGCGAATGCAGCGATCAAGCTTTTTGGACTTCCCCCTGACACCACCGTAATGAAACATGGTTTTACCGACGCGAATGGGAAATACACACTTGAATTTTCCGTAACAGGTGGGATGGATCTTAGAGTGGTCGCTCAAAAAGAGGGTTACAGATCTGATACAACCAATGTGTTTGCAGTAGCGGGAAGAACAGTGACCGCAACCAAACTGCTTCTTAAAGCCTCAGGAAGCGGAAGCGCGGGTACAACAAGAAAACCTGCATCTGTTTATCTCGCCTCAACTTCGGTGCCTAATATCGGGATCAGAGGTGCCGGAAGTCTTGAAAGTGTTCAGCTTGTGTTCACGGTTGTTGATTCATTCGGTGTCTCACTCGATCTCGATAACTCTGTAAATGTAAACTTTTCACTTGGAGCCTCGCCCGGATCAGGGGCAACACTTTATCCCGCCGTTGTAAAGTCTGATGCCGGTGGAAACGCCGCGGTAGTGCTTACTTCTGGCACTAAAGCCGGCGTGGTACAGGTTATAGCTTCAGTTGTTTCGGACGGGAGAACGATAACTTCAACTCCGGTGCCTGTTACGATTCACGGTGGATTGCCTGACTTCGCGCATTTCAGTGTGGTTCCGGCAAAGTATAACATCCCGGGATACAACCGCTTTGGTGTTTTCGATGATATTACTGCTTATGTAGGTGACAAATACTCAAATCCGGTCAGACCCGGAATTGCGGTCTACTTTAACACTGATGGTGGAATTATAGGCGGTTCTGCTCTTACATCTGATATGGGGGTCGCGACTGTAAGTCTTTATTCCGCGAATCCACTCCCGACCCATCCGACGTTTGGTCCTGGTTTCGCAACGATCACCGGTTCAACCATTGATGAAAACAAGACGACAATTCAGCAATCTTGTGTCGTTCTTTTCTCCGGCGTCCCGTTTATTACCGTTAGTCCGACAAGTTTTGATATCCCGAACAGGGGTTCGCAGACCTTCATTTATACAGTGATGGATCAGCATAGCAATCCTCTGACCGAAGGTACCTCGATCAGCGTGACCGTTGAGGGGAAAGATTATGAACTTTCAGGTGACAAATCGCTTACACTTCCCGACACCCAGAGCAGGTCTTGGACGAGTTTCTCGTTCAATATCAGGGACGTTGTAGATACCGCGGCGGTCAATCCACTAAGGGTAATGATCCGCTCCGAAGGCGGCAACGGTAAAGCCCAGCTTTCCATTTCGGGTGTGGTACGTTAGCCCATCCATGGGATGAAGAATCCGGATCGATTCCGGTATGTTGTGAATCCCTCGCTGAAAGCGGATGACAAGAATTCTTCCTCCTTTTTTGCCCTTAAAACAAGGAGTGGGAAAGACACGAAGACGGTAAGAATAACCACAGGTGATGAGAGCATCGCGAGCCCCGCGAAAAGATCGGCGAGCACTTGCCCGGCATATTGCGGGTGACGTACGATCGAATAAATGCCACTTGTGACTAACTTGTGATCTTTGAAGATCACTATTTCGGTTGAATAGTTGATACCAAGTGTTTTAAAACTTTTAAGTTGTATCCAGGAAAAAAGGAGAAAAAGCAGGAAGAAAATGATCCTTGTGGTCTGACCCGGTTGGGGAAGGAACCATGTATCCACGATGGGGAAGACTCCGGCAAATTGCAGTAGGGAAGAAATTGCCAGAACATTCGGTGGTACAGTCTGTAACCAACCGGATGCCCGCTTTGAAACAGCGGATACTTTAGATTTCAGACCGCTCTTCGAGCCGGAATAATTGGCGGCTGTAAATGCCACCAACGCGATCAAAATAAGAATGTTTATGGGGTCCATAATTCCAGATAATTTAAAGTTTAAATTTACTGAATAACTCAATATTATTGAAAGCCATGGATTCCGTTTCGACCTCAAAAAAAGAGCCAAACACCTTTTCTGCATACGACGCGCTCGATCTCCAGATGATGGCCGTGCACGACATCAACAATCTTTTCACCGGAATATTCTCGAATATCCTGCTCCTTCACAAGTACGTGGAGAATAATAAAGAGGCAATTCAGTATCTTGAAAATATTGAACACTGCTCACGCAGGGCAACCGAAATCGCCTCCGAAATGCTCGCCCCTCCGGGAACCGAAAGAAGGCGTGATACCCGCATAAACACCAGACTGCTTATTAATGAAGCGGTCTCATCGGTGATCCACAATTTCTCAAAAGAGATTCATCTTGCCACAGAGATAAGCACAAGCATTGCCGATCTTAAGGGTAACTCCACCGAAATATATTCCGTTATACTGAATATCCTGATCAATGCCTTTGAAGCGATTCCACAGAAAGGGATGATAACCATTTCCGCTGTTAACATCTTCCCACCTGTGATGCTCGGTAAAGAAAACGAGGAAGAGCAACCGAAAGTGCTCATTAACATCAAAGACAATGGTACCGGTATGCCTCCTAATGTAGTTGATAAAATATTTCAACCTTATTATTCCACAAAGAACAAGGGGAGGGTTAGCGGGATCGGTCTCTTCACTGTAAAAAAGATGATAGAGGCGAACGGTGGCAGAATTTTCGTTGAGAGCACTCCGGGAGAGGGGAGCAAGTTTTCCATCGAATTTCCCGCTTATGTGCACACGAGAAGAGAAAAGACGCGGGAGAACGTCAATATCCTTATCGCGGATGACGAAGTGCTTCTTGTCTCAATACTTGAGGATCTTCTTACCGGAATGGGCTACCATGTGAGTTGTGTGAATTCCGCCGAAGGTGCTATCGAGAAACTGAGAACTGACAGTACATTTGACGTATTGTTAACCGATCTTAGGATGGGTGGGATCGACGGGCTTGCCGCGGTAAAAGAGATAAGGAAATTTGATCAGGATGTTAAGGTAATTCTTTCGACAGGTACGATGGGGCTCAGTTCACTTGAGTTCACTGATGTGAGAGTGGATGCCGTGCTGCAGAAACCGTATGAACTTGAGTCACTAATCGCGCTTCTGAACAGCCTGGTCTGATAATTTTACATGTAGAGAACTTTCCTGATCGAGACGAGAAGTTCGTCGAGATCATACGGCTTGGTAATGAAGTCGCTTGCCCCCAGTTTTGCGGAACGGATGGCTGATGTCAGATCAGCATACGCGGTCAGAACGATAACCTTCAGTGATATCCCGTCTCTTTCCATCTCTTCCAATACGTAGTAACCGTCTTTTTCAGGCATGTTCAGGTCGAGTAACATCAGATCAATACGATTTTCCCTAAGATGTTTCAAGGCTTTATCGGCTGAGTCAACCGAATGGACAGTGTAGCCCACTTCAGTCAGTTCCTCTTTCAGTATCTGACTAAGGGCGATTTCATCATCAACTATTAGAATAGTTTCCATGTTATGGCGATCTCAAAATTTCGGGTTCAGTTTATAAAAACAGTGAATCATTTCTCCTTTTCAGGATCCTCGCCCTTCATCTCTTGCTGGTTTGGGCTTTTCTTTTTGATATCCTCATTGGTATTCCTGTGCTCCTGCAGTTTTTTGTCGAACAGGGTCTTGTCAGCAAGGTTCTTCACCCTGTCTTTCAAAGCGGGAAGAAGTTCGGTTTTAACAACGATTATAATCTCTTTTTTGGTCAGTTTTTTCGAATCACTTCCGGCAAGATACCTTATGCCGAGCACCCACCACGGCAGGTCTTTCAAGATGGGTATACCTGTTCTCACGATTGATTCATCAGTAACATAAAGCCCGCCGATAACGGTTTCTTCACCATTCAACATCAGTATCTGTGAGTTGGCTTTTGTCTTCCTGATCTCAGTAGAGAGTTCGCTCGGGAAGGCGGTACTTCTTTCTACAGCCAGTTTGAGTACGATATAGTCGATTCCCTGCTCATTGTAGATATTCGGAGTAACATCGATGATCGAACCGGTCTGGAAGAACTGGTCGGTGACGTTTCCGGCGAAATCCCTCTGTTTAATTGAGAAGTCAGAGCCTATTTGAATCTTTCCGTTCTCACCGTTCCTTACCACAATTGAAGGGTTGGCGATGATCTCGCCGAGATTTTCAGACTCAAAAAATCTGAATGTACCGAGGAGGTCACCTTTGAAACTGCCAAGATCGAAAGCGGAACCTGCCGAAACTTTGAAGTCGGTCGGGGTGGTTTCCGAAGTGGTTTCACCAAAAGTTTTGAGGTCTACTCCAAAATTGTTGTTGGGATCCGAGAGGAGCATCTTCCAGTTTACGCCACGTTCTCTTAGCGCTGTGTTATCAGCCTCAAAGAAAATAGCGGATATCTTGACTTCACGGGCATCAACGGGAGCATAGATCGATTTGTCAGGCTTGGGTATTTCCGGAACAATTATTGGACTCTTTGGGTTGTCAACAATTATCACATCGGCTGTTTCTTCGATCAGCAGGCCCCTGTACCGGGAAATGATCTTAAGAGCCTTCATATAGCTGATGTTTGTCAGTTCGATGCCTATCGGCTCCTTCCCTTCCACTTTGGTGACTATCTTTCTTCCGGTCATTTTCATTGAGACCTTTGAGAGTATCTCGATTGCCTGATCGAATGAAAGAGTGGGGGAGAGGGTAACAATCTCATCAGGTGAACTGTATTCGTTCAATTCTTTTTCGAGATCCTTTTGAGCAAGGATGTTAACGGAAAAGAGGATGATAAAAACGGAGAATGAAAAAAGCTTTTTCATGTCGATCACCTTTTGGTTTCTTGTTGTGGCGTGAGATCGGACTCCTGCAATAGTCTGATCGTAACGGTCTCGATAACTCCGCCTTTGTTTAGAACAAATGACACACTGTTGGTTCCCCTGTCAATCCTGGTAAGGAATCCGAGGTAAACTTCATCACCCTCTGCAAGTACATACGTTCTCCCCCGCTCGTCCATCAAGAAGGCCCCGTCAGGGAGGAGCGCAAGAAGTTTCGCGTTCTTCACTTCCAGCAGTTCATAAATATTCGGTTCGATCTCCGTGCGAAGCTTTGGGTAGAAAATATTGTATATCTTCGCTGCCTTAAGGTCATTTTCGGTGAACCTTGTTGATGTGAATCTGTCATCGGGGGATGTATAAACCTTAACTTCGAGAGCAAAATTCACAAAGTAGTAGGGTGACTTGTCTTCGTCGAACACCACATTCTGTGAAAAAGTAATATTTGAGACCTTCTTAAGTTCTTTGCTCTCTTCAACGGCATAAAGCATCTTCCACAACTCCAAAAATGAACATTGCCCCGAGAGCTTATACTTCATAACATTAAAACCGCCTTCAGCCTCACTGCCGAGATACTCCATGTTTACATAGCTTTGGTCAGACAGACCCGGGGTCTGCGCCGCGAGGAATGAGTAGAATTTCGACTGATGAATATCCTTTGGGATGTTATGTTTCCTTTGAGCGAGCAGCGAGTCGAGTGAGGTAAACTTGATCTTCAACTGATTCAGCTGCGCGTTTAATGAGGCGGTATCATATTGCGCGTTGCTCTCCTTAAGCGATTTGAGCTTTGCCCTTCTATCCTTGAACTTCCCGTTGTACACGAAGAAGTGGAGGACAGCCCAGGCTATCAGAACAAGAAGGATGAGTACCAGAACGACCAGGCTATTTTTTGACTTTCGTTCCATCAGTACTCTTCATTAATGAATCACTCATTTGAATAGAGAATTTAAACACCCTTTCGTCAGCTATTTTTTCAGAGGTTACACCTCTTAAAACGGCTCCGTTCAGAAACTGTGTAAATTCGCTTATAAGGGGTCTGCTTTTACTTATACCAAAGATATCTATTTTTCCGGGACCTGCCTCTGAAATACCCGTAAGCCACATCGCGTTTCTTTGCTCAAGGAATCCGGCTATACCACTTAAACGGTTCTGCCAAACGGAAGCATTCTTTGTCACACTATCGAGCACAGCCTGGGTTTCATCAAAACCCTTTACTTTTGAATCGTATGCCGATATTTCATCCAGAATTGCTTTGAATTGCCGCTGCTGCTCTGTGAGTACCGATATTTCAGCATCAAGTTTGTTCAGATCGGCAATTTTGCTCATAATATTTAATGTCAGAAACATTGTCACGGCAAAAAGGGCAAGAATCGCGATATAACCATGCCAGGCGAGAGGGAAGGTTTTCTGCCGTTCTATGAGCATAGTAGGGATAAGATTGATCCCTTTATACTCTTTTGCCAGTTCTTTGGTAAATTCAACCGCGGCTGCAATTGGAACCGAGAACGCGGAAAGATTTTCCTCGATCTCACGGTCGAGCAGGGAAGTGTCGATATCATCAAAATCCATACCCGTTATCCGGGCACGGGGGAATGTATCCCTCAATGATTCAGGCAGATAGTCACCCCAGTCTTCACCGCAAATAACAATATTGTCGAGGTTGGAGATGTCGCCATTCTCCATTTCGAGCATGATCTTCGAAGCGTAAATATCGAAAGAATCGATATTGTGTTTTCCGATATTCAACATCGGACCGATATGCTTCACCTGATCGCCCATCAGGAATATCATTCTGCTGTATTCTTTTCCGATGTACAAAATAAGTGTGTAGTCGGAAAGGGCGAAGTTGAATTTACGCGAGATATAAAAACTTAGCGAGGTATCAGCAGCTTTAACGCAAGGTACTTTAACCTGTTTCTTGCCGTTTGCCAGGGCGATTGAATCGATCAGATTGATGTAAGAGAGATCCGAACTCGGCACGATGGTCATTTTGCCGCCATCCGCCATATCGATCGAATTCACTGCCGCGTCGATCTTTTCAATTACCTCTTTTTTGAAAATCTGAGTCTCGCCCTTGTCGGGGCGTTGGAAGCTGATATAAGGCTCGGTTATAATAGGGATTACAGCTGTTTTCGAGAGATCGATCCCGAGGAGGAGCGTGCTCACCGAACGAATATATCCCTGATCGAAATCCTGCCGTGTGGTCAGACCCTCTATGTCTTGACCGGCAGCACCACCAAGATCAACATCTCCTGAGTCGAACGAAAGACCGGAGTCATCAAAGGTCTGTTCGTCGGGTTTGTTGGGCTCGACCGACATTCCCCGGAGGAATTTAATTCCGGACTTCGTTTTTTCGAACAAGGCTGCTTTGCTGTCAGCCCCTTCGAGAAATAGACAGAAGATATGATTGATGGTCATTTACGAAATACCTAAGATCTGTTTCATTCTGTTCTTCTGGTTCGCGTAAGAAAGAGCTGTCTCAAGGGATATCTTTTTTGAAATGTAGAGGTTCTTGATATCCTGTTCCATGGTGATCATACCCTGGGCGGCACCCTGGTTGATCATCATGTATATCTCTCCCGAGTTGTTGTTTTTAATAGCCGACTGAATGCTGGGTGTCATAACCAGTACTTCCTTCGCCATAACACGTTTGCCGTCGAGGCTTGGCAGCAGTTTTTGTGAAACAACCACTGTCAGCACGTCGGCAAGCCTGCTTCTCACTCGGGGCTGCTCACTTGGATGCACTTCGGCGATAATTCTGTCTATTGACTCAACCGCGGATGAAGTATGAAGTGTTGAGAAAACCTTGTGTCCGGTATCCGCCACTTCAAGTGATGCCATAATGGTTTCCGGATCACGCATTTCACCGATAATGATGATATCCGGATCCTGCCGGAGTGACTGTATAACCCCGTCTTTGAACGAGGCAACATCTTTGCCTACTTCACGGTGTCTGATGATACACTTCTTTGAAGTGTGAACAAACTCGATGGGCTGGGCGATCACTATTACCTGGGCATTGTCGGTTTCATTGTGCATGTCAACAATGGCATCAAGAGTTGATGACTTACCTGAACCGGTGATTCCCGTGATAAGAACCAACCCCTGCTTTATGTAGAGGTGGTGCATCGACTGAATCGCGATCTTGCTGAAACCAAGGGTATCGATCTTACGGACGGTCGGGGATATCGCTCTCATGTTAAGGGCGAGCGAATCCATGTCATAGTAAGCATCGGCTCTGAAACGGTACATTCGCGCGGGCTCACCCGCAACGAACGAATGGGAGAAGTCAATATTCTTGTTGTGGAAAAGACCCTCCTTCTGTTTGTCGCTCAGAAGGTTAAGGATAACAATAGCCGACTCGTCTTCATGAAGTGAAGGGAGATCGGCGATCCTGTCTTTCTTCCCGTGGATCCTGAGCCAGACATTGCGCATGGTGGCCAGACCACCGAACTCGATATCCGAGGCTTCTTTCTTCACCATGGTAACCAGAACGGAGTTGATGAAATCCATCAGGAGCCCCTTCTGATCATAGTTCAGCGAGGCCACCAGATTCGCCAGGAAGGGGAGGCGTTCAGCACTAATAACTGAACGCGGAACCTGTTGGATCATACCCGAAAGAAGGGCTTTTGCCGGCTGAGTTATCTGTTCAAGTGGTGGAACCATGGTTCTAAAGTATTATTTTAAAAAACTGGTATATCAAATCAAAATATAAATAAAACAAGGGAATTTCTGTCCATTAATCAGTCTTCCATTGTTCCCGAGATCACCTCGTCGAACGAGGTAATTCCGAGTTTAACCTTCTCAAGACCGGTCTCTCTAAGATTAAGAGAACCGTCTTTTTTAGCCTGGGCTTTAAGCTTTTCCTCATCAACTTCTTCGCCCGAAGAAACGATCACCCTTTTTAATTCTTTCGTGAAGAAGAGTGCCTCGTGTATCGCGATCCTTCCTTTGTATCCGGTGCCGGAACATTTCGGACAGCCTACAGCCTCATAAATTTCATATTCTTTCCACTCATCCGTATCAAGCTGTAAAACATGCACAATCTCCGGATCAATAGTGGTAACACGCCTCTTGCACTCAGGGCAAAGCCTTCTGATAAGTCGCTGAGCAACTATTATGTTAATGGCATAAGCGATAAGGAATGGTTCGATACCCATTTTATAAAGTCTGGATACAGCAGAGGGGGCATCATTGGTGTGAAGTGTTGAGAAAGTAAGGTGACCTGTGTTCGCGAGTTTGATCGCCACTTCCGCGGTTTCCTTGTCACGCATCTCACCCACAAGAACGATATCAGGGTCATGCCGAAGGATGGCTCTGATCGCCTGCTCAAAATTCATTTTGTGGCTGATCTTTAGCTGTCTGGCGCCTTTAATTACGTACTCAACCGGGTCTTCAACGGTCAGCACGTTAACGGTGGGATCGATAACCTGATAGAGAGCCGCCACAAGCGTGGTACTTTTACCACTTCCTGTCGGTCCTGTAAGAATAACCATTCCCTGAGGTTTTCTGATAGCGGCATCAAATGCTGTTCTGGCATATCCGGTCAAACCGAGCTTGTTCAGGTCGGTAATAACCTTTCTGTCGTCGAGAATACGAATAACCACCGATTCAAATTTGCTTCTTAACTCGGTTCCCACCATCGGCAGAATGGAGACACGAAAACGGATAACTGTTCCGTCAATCTCGCGCTGAATGAAACCGTCCTGCGCTTTTTCACGCTCGAAACGGTCAAGACCTTTGGCACGGTCTTTTATAACGGCGATAACTGCCTCGGGGAAGGTATTGTCCTGCGAGTACCAGACCTGCAAGTTACCGTCGATACGGAACATGATATCGGTTTTTCTCGCGCTCTGTGGTACGATATGAATATCTGAAACCCCCTTGCGGGTTCCTTCCACCAGAGCTGCCTCGATCAGGTTAATAAGGGCAGACTTGTTGATCTCTGCTTCAAGCTGTTCTTCATCAAGCTGGGTATCATCCTGAATGTCAGTGATCATCTCCTGAGGAGCTTCCTGAATATTCTTGAGGAACTCATTTTCAGGTGGACTGATCTGGTTGATCAGCTTTTCATACTTCGCTTTCTTGATGAAGGTGACCTCGTATTTCTTTGCCTTGAGGTCAAAAGCAATTTTCGAGATCTTTTTGTTGGTTGGGTCAACAGCACCAATTATCAGCTTGTCTTTTATGACAGGATCAAAAAGGAGGGGGATCACCTTTTGAAGGGTGAGTAGTTGCTGCAGGGAGTCGGGAAGAGACTTGATGTACTTCTTGATCTCTTCAACTTTTTCTTCAGTGAAACGTTCGGAAATGGTATCGAAATCCCTGAACGCGTAAAGCGCTGCTACTTCAGCGAAAACAATATCGTGATCATATTTAAAATCTTCGACCAGGATCTGGGCGAGATTTCGTTTGATCTTGTTTACATCATTAGCTTTGGCGTCAAGCGCCTTTTCCAGAGTCTGAGCATCAATTATCCCTTTACGTAAAAGGGTATATCCGATCTTGTCAGCAGTTTCCAGTCTGGGGTCAAGCATTGGGCGGTCTGTTTATCCGGAATTAGTTTATGATTTTCAGTACCCGGAGGTTTAGGGCTTACGGTCGCGGTCTCGGCAGAGACTACAGTCAGAGCCGTCATTACTACCATGATCAGTAAAGAAATAATGACCTGAACCAGTTCGATCACATTTTTTAACTTGTAAACGGTTTCGCTTTCGTAATAATTAGCCAACTGGAGCATAGTATTTTTAATGTTACCGGTTTCTTCGCCAGAATGAAGGCGTGAAAGAGCGGTTTCAGTGAATACCCCGGTCGCTGTAAGCGCGTCAGTGATACCCACACCCTGTTTGGTCATTATCGGAATCGCGATCCGTTTAATCCTGTCCTCAAAATATTTATTATCGGTTGCTTCAGCAGAAATCCTTAAAGGAGTGATGCTTTCGGCAGAACCGGAGTAGAGGGTGTAAAACACCCTGCAAAAAACTTCAATAGCTGTTTTATGTACAATTCCCCCGATTACAGGCATTTTAAGCATGTACTTGTCTTTTAAGTAACGCCCTTTCTCGGTGCTTATAAACACCACGAGCCCGACGATAGGGGCGATGAAGGAGAACATTATCAATACTGGATGTGCCATCAGAAAGTCACTGAACTCAAGGGTTGCCTTGGTCATTGGCGGCAATTCGATCCCGAATCTGCGGAACATGTTCGCGGTTTCAGGGAAGATGTACATAACATAAAACAAAACAGCGCCAAAGAGCACAACCACGGTAATCAGCGGGGTGACGAGGGCACTTTTAAGGTTTTTTTTGAATTCGGCACGACGCTCAAGGAACTTGGCGGTTGCCCTGTAAATTTCACCCATGTTACCGCTTTTCGCTGCAAGCCCGAGCATGAACGCGGTGAATTTTCCAAAAACATTCTGATATCGAAGGAAAACCTGCTCGGGGTCGGTTCCTTTCTTTAGCTCCGAGTTGATCTCTTTAAGAGTTTCCCGGAGTGTTTTGTTTGTAGTATCATTGATCAAAAGTGTGAGTATCTCGCCGTAAGGTAACTTTTGATCAAGAAGCTCAGCACTGATCTTCACATACATAAGAAGATCCTGCATGCCCGGTGAACTCTGATAATCAAAGAGTTTGGAGCGGACATACCCTACTTTGTAACCCATCTTCTGGAAGGCATCAATAACTTCCTGCCGGTTGAATGCCTTCTGTTCACCGAGGATCGGTTTCTCTGATCCCCTCTGAACCTTGTAGAGGTAGGTACCTCTCTTCTCAATAGTCCGGATGGTCAGACTGCTCTGTTGGGCAAGTTTGTGAATTTTCTTCTTGCCTTCGGAGGCAGAATTGGCGGAAAGTGATCCGCTTATTATCTGTCCGTTTGCTTTAACAGCAGTAAAACGTAGTTCGGTCATACAATTTAAATAAAGAGAAGGCTTTCCTTTTCAAGAAAGCCTTCCGAATTGTCGCTAATGCCTTTAAAACTATCTTGAGTTGATAGTGGTTGAGGTAATATTAGTCGGTCCGACAACCATTGTCACGCTAACTGTATCTGTACCGTTGGTACCGATCTGATTTCCTTTTCCACTAAGAGTAACCGACTGAGCCGCAACTGTGGCAGAGTAGGTACCATTCGCAGATGAAGCAAGTCTCGTTGGGATGGTATAACCTGTGAAGGTATTGCCACCGCCGCCCATGTTAGCAGGCATCTTGTAGAACTTCTGAGCGTCACTTGCAATGTTGGTGAGGTCAGCGATGACCGCATCAGTATTTGCCTGAGAACTGCTTGTTGTAAAAACGTTAATACCGACGACAACGGCGATACCGACTATGATAACGCCAAGTACGATAAGTAATAACTGTTGTTGTCCCATAGTTGTTCCTCAATTGATTGGTGAATGATTAAGTAAATTTGGTAAAATTACGTTTTAATATAATAAATAGCATCTAATTCCAAATGTGATCAAAATAAAAAAATGTGTAAAGCATCTTTATTTTGACCTGCATCAGATAATAAGGCTGCCATCAGCTCTTAATTTCTGCGTGGCTTCCTCCCTTTGCTCGTGAGAGGCGATCTTCATATACTCGTTTGTCATCCTTTCGAGGTTCTTTGCGAGATTCACCATCACTGATTTGGCTATATCGGGATTCTCCCTGATCAGCAGATCGAAATCGCTGGGTATCGGAACCACGGTGGTGGTTTCGAGAGCAATGAGGGAAGCTGTTCTGGGTTTCCCCAAAATGGCACTCATCTCTCCGAGGATGCCACCTTTTTCGGCAAAAGTCCCCACTTGGACATCACCTTTGAAGATACCCACACTTCCTTTCATAAGGACAAAAAGGTTGAAACTTGTATCACCTTCTTTAACGATGGCTTCGCCTTTTTGGAAGATCATTTCGCACTCCTCTTAATTTCCGGATGAGATGACATAATTATCCGGGTAAGCAGTTATAAAAACTTTTATTGTATCGCTCCCTGTGCTGATGGCGCGGTCAGTTGCAGAAATGGTGATCCTGGATTGAGAGACATTGGTTATTCTGTAGATCGCGTCTTCGGTAGTATCAAGGGTTTGGGGTATTGTCCATCCAATGAAAGATTTCCCTCCTCCTCCCATAGGGATGGGGGTCATATAGTAGTTTTGCGCCATCATGGCTAAAGTGGTGCACTCGGCAGTCATCTGATGTTTCTTGCTTTCGTCGGAATTCTGCTGAAACAGATTAATACCGGTTACAACAGCGATACCTATGATGATAACACCAAGAGCGATAAGCAGTAATTGTTGCTGGCCCATCTGAAGCGGTCCTTACGCAAATACTACAAATGTCACAAAATTGGTCCATTCTCAGTCGTTCAGACTGTGCAATAATTATTACTACAATAATCTCACTGAACTAAATGTCAAGTTACTCAAAATTTCGGGTTAATGCAACTATTATTTTTATTCGGATAGTATTTGGAATGGTAAAAGTAAAAAAGCGGGTATTATTTAGAACCTGAAATTCTGATTCCGGTGCCCGCGGGGGAACTGGCTTTTAAGTCCACGCTCGGTAACAACTCCGGTGCCGATCACTTCACCGGCGGTTCTGATCACCACCTGTCTCTCAGCACCTGAGGTTCTTTCGTTGCTGGAGTAAGCTTTAACGATTCCTCCCTCCATGTAGGCTACAAGCTCAGCGGGATCATCAAGATCGATTATTCCTTTTGTCAGAAGTGGCGCGAGTGCCTGGGCCGCGATGCTGTTCAGTATCACCTGTTCGCTCTTTTCATAAGCACCGAGTTTCAGTCCGATCCTGTCGTAAATCCCTGTTCTTTCATCGTCCCAGTCACCTGACACCATGTAAAGTTTCTTGCCATGATCAGCGTACTTGAGTAATGCGAGGGCATCTTCATCGATCCCGAAATTCGCGATGATAGAAGCAAGTGCCGGTTTCACCTTCTTAAACGGCTTTATCACGGTTCTTCCATCCGGTGGCGGGCTCTGCTTTATCTTTTCAGTTTCGGCAGTCTTCACCATTTTGGCGAGGTAAAATCCTTCAGAGTTGCTCAACCATGGGAGCACCCTTGCAGTCTTTTTCAATTCAGGTGAGAATGATTTACCCGGGGCGGAAGTGAAGCCTTCGATGCCGCCGGGAACTGAGACCGGGATCAACTCAACAGGGTATTTCTCAAGAACCTTGTTGATTATCTCTTCATTCTCCTCGGTTGTGAGCGTGCAGGTGGAGTAGACAAGTTCACCACCCGGCTTTAACATTTTTACCGCGGCGATAACAAGACTCATCTGAAGATTTATCAGTCCGGTTATCGAGGAAATGCTCCACCACTTGTTCACTTCCTCTTTCTTTTGGATGATACCGAGACCGCTACAGGGGACATCAACGAGTATTTTATCGAAATAATTTTGGTAGTATCGCCCGAGCCACTCACCTTTACTTTGGATTATTCCTGCATTATAGACGTTTGTGCGCTCAACGTTGAAGGAGAGTGTACGCAGGCGGTCACCCTGCACTTCATTAAGTACAAGCATGCCGGTGTTTCCCATCATCGCAGCAAGCTGGGTCGACTTTGAACCAGGGGCGGCACACAGATCAAGAACTTTTGTGCCCGGTCCGGGTTGCAGGTAATGCGGGGGAAGCATCGATGAGGTGCTCTGTATGTAATAGTAACCCAAAAGA
>JAEYUD010000161.1 GCA_023433685.1 Bacteroidota bacterium | reverse complement strand
ATCAAGGAAGAAAAGATCAGCCTGCTGTGTGATATTTACTCAAATTACGCCAAAGAGGCATATAACCATGGTGTTGATAAAATAATCGCCTGTGGCACAAACGTGTTCAGAATCGCCGGGAACAGAGAAGAAGTCAGGCAGAGAGTAAAGGAGGCTTCAGGGATCGAAATGGAAATAATTGATGGCGGCACGGAGGCAGAATGCTCATTCCTCGGGGCAACGGCTGACTTCGACAGGAGCAATGCCATCACCGTGATAGATATAGGAGGCGGCAGTACTGAGATCACATGTAAAAGGGGTTCCGAACTTCTTTTTCAAAAAAGTTTTTCAACCGGAGTGGTCACTCTCCGGGAAAACCTGATTGACAAGGAGATGATGACCGATTCAAACTTACGAGCTGTCGAGTCGTATTGTGCTGATTTTTTCCGGGAATTGCACAGTCTGCGTGGAATATCCGGGCTGGCAATCTCAATAGCCGGAACGCCAACCACTCTACTTTCTATCAGCAAAGGATTAACGGAATTCAACGCTGAAAAACTTCACAAGCAGGTACTCACAGTTAACGAAATCAGGAGTATTCTGGATGAGTTTACTGGTCTAAAATTCACGGATTACTTTAGATTTGGCAAAATCATTATCGGCAGAGAAGATCTGATGAGTGCAGGAGCGATCATTCTTTCCTCTGTTCTTTCGAATCTTGGTTTAACCGAAACGCATGTCTCCGTTACCGGTTTGCGGTATGGACTTATCCTGCGATACCTGAACTCACAAAAACAAGAGCATCACGATTTTTGATAAGTATTCTGAATAATGGTATCATTGGGTGGTGTTGATGGATCGGAAGTGGGATAGTCAAGCGTGAAGTGAAGCCCCCGGCTTTCTTTCCGCAACAGTGCTGATTTTACAACCAGATAACCCGAAGTAACGAGGTTTCGGAGTTCGATCAGTGAATCGAAGACTTTCGTTTTTTTGTAAAAATCTTCGATCTCGGTATAGAGAAGTTGAATCCTTCTCGACGCGAATTCAAGACGAAGATCAGACCTTACAATGCCGACATAATCGGACATTAGTTGCTTCAATTCCCTGAAGCCATGTGAAATAAGAATTTTTTCATCAGCGGAAAGTGTGCCTGAATCGTCCCAATCAGGAATAGGTTCGTTGCAAACCGGGAAACCGGACATTTCGTTCTTTATGCTTGTTGCCGCTCTCTGGGCAAATACCAATGCTTCAAGCAGGGAATTGCTGGCGAGTCTGTTAGCGCCGTGTACACCTGTCATCGACACTTCCCCCACGGCGTAAAGCCCGGAAAGTGACGTCCTGGAAAATTCGTCAACCAGTACTCCACCGCAAATATAATGAGCCGCCGGTACTACAGGGATCATCTCTTTTGTGATATTGATCCCCTTTTCGAGGCAGTTTTTATAAATGTTCGGGAAATGATCAATTGATTCAGCTACTGGTTTGTGGGTGATATCGAGCAGTACGTAATCTTCACCTCGTCTTTTCATTTCAGAATCTATTGCACGCGCGACGATATCCCTCGGGGCAAGATCTTTTCTCGAGTCGTAGTTTATCATGAATGCCTCCCCGGATAGATTCCGGAGAATTCCACCATATCCCCTTACGGCTTCCGAAATAAGGAATGAATGGGTTGATTTGTTCCCTGGTTTTGGATCGTAAAATGAGGTTGGATGAAACTGGATAAACTCCATGTTCCCCATTTTCTCGCCTGCCCGGTACGCCATTGCAAATCCATCTCCCGTTGCAATTGGAGGGTTGGTGGTATGCATGTAAACCTGCCCTATGCCACCTGTCGCCAGCACAGTCGCGCGTGAAATTATCTTTTCAACTTTCCCGGTTTCATTCCTCAGAACATACGCGCCCCAGCAATGACGGCTCGAAATTGGTTGACTTCTTAAATTCTTGACATTGTGTTCGGTGATAAGATCGATTGAGAGGGCATTCTCGATTATCTGGATGTTTGGCGAATTGCCGGCCTTTTCAATCAGTGCCCTCTCCACTTCGCGGCCGGTAAGATCTTTGGAGTGAACGATCCTGCTGAATGAATGGCCGCCTTCTTTTGCCAGATCAAGCACACCGTTTTTGGTTGTGAAACCGGTTCCAATTTCGATAAGTTCATGGATCTGTGCGGGTCCTTCCTTAACCAGGATTTCAACGGTACGCTCATTACACAAACCCGCACCCGCGATCAAAGTATCTCGAATATGATTCTCGAATGAATCATGTGGATCAAGAACCGAAGCAATTCCACCTTGCGCGTAGTTGGTGTTCGACTCGCTTTTTTCCTTCTTTGTCACAAGGATCACAGAGGCAAATTCAGAGATTTTAATGGCGCTGTAAAGACCGGCAATTCCACTGCCAATTACCAGCACATCAGTGTTGTAGTTCATTTGATTCCAAGATTATCAGCTGAGAGAAGATTAACGACAGCCAGAGTAACTAAAAATATTGTCCCGGTGAGAAAAATGGGAAGTATTGCCACAGAAAGTCTGCTTTTTGTCAGTCTTGATGTTAGAACTCCAAACAGAAACATTGTCCAGATGATGAAACCACTCTCAAGAATAATAAAGAGCACTCCGAAAAATTGTTTGAATTCAGCCGGAGAAGGGTTCCGGTTGAAAAGAAACTCACCATAGATGATGAACTCGAGGAATATCAACAGTAAAGAAGAAATTGCCACCGGAGCCATTGAAAAGCTAAACGCTGCAGCCACATCCCGCCATCGCAGATTCCCTCGATTTCTGAAGATTACTGAAGGTATTAACAGTACAACCAACAAAACCAACAGCAACTGACCATAAATCAGGAGAACATTTCTGATCTCGAGATCAAGAAAATGGTAAGAGACAAGGTAACTCAGGAAAAAGAACTTGAGCAACCCAAAAACGTAGAAAAACGATGTAAAATTTTTGTTTTCGGAATAAATTATTCTGTCGAAGGTGTCACCGGGCTCATCTACAAGCCCCGAAAGTGTAGAGAAAAGATCAATATTCGCGACTTTATCCCTCAAGAAATTACCGCACCGGCTGCACTCATAAGCGAATCTCGAGTTTTCCGTCCCGCACTGCGGACATTTTATATGCGGTTCTTTCATGACAACTAAAACCGGTAACGGAGATTCAGCATTCGGCTGCCCGTGAAAGCATCCTCTGAAACATTAAAATCGAACAGATTGGCGTCCACGTAGGCATCGAGCAGATTTGCGAGGTATGTGATCCCGAGATAGATAACGAACAGATCCCTCTGGTCCCTGTAGTAATCTCTAAGCCTCCTGTAACTCTCGATTGAAAAACCGGATTTAATGTAGAGGCTTTGATAATCGGAGTAGTTGTTGTTGTTCGAAACGTAATTGTAAGCGCACCAACCGATAATACCCCAGAAAACAGGTATCTTCCAATAAGATTCGTTGTAATATTGCCCCCATCCGGGAAGTATCGCGCTCTTCAGCAAGGCTGTGCCAGGATCTTTTGCGGGAATGTATACTGACTGATTGTTTACAGTGTCCATGGTTATTCCGGAGGGATTTTCCACGGGAACCTGCGAAGAAGAATCAGCCTGGTTGAGCCCCTGCGAAAAAGCAATAGCCTGCAAGAGAACTATCAAGAAAATAATTTTAGGAGTGGTGTTTTTCAATTAATTCGAAAAGTTCAATGAGTCTTTCGAGCTCATCATTTGAATAAAATTCCACAACTATATCACCCGTTCCGTCACCTTTTTGTGAGCAGGTCACCTTGGTCGCGAGAAGCCGTCTGAGATAATCCTCAATTGAACTCAAAACCGCGGAAGACTTTTGCTTTGGCTTCTCAACCGGTTTATGGTGATGAGAGTGTCCCGAAGGTTTTGAGAGTTTTTTTACAAGTTCTTCAACCTTTCTTACAGAGAGTCCATCTTTAACCGTTTTATCATAAGCACTTAGCTGAAGATTCTCCGAGGGAAGGTTTATTAGTGCCCTGGCGTGTCCGACCGATATTTCATCCTGGATCAGGGCAAGCTTTATCTTTTCAGGGAGTTTGAGAAGTCTTATCGAATTTGCGATGGTAGACCTGCTCTTCCCCACTCTCTCGGCAATTTCTTCCTGGGTGAGTTCACACTCCTCCATCAATCTTTTATAGGCAAGCCCTTCTTCAACCGGATTAAGCCGCTCTCTCTGGATATTCTCGATGAGCGCCATCGCGAGCATCACTTCATCAGAACTAACCTCCATAACGTACGCAGGTATCTCTGCAAAGCCCAATTCACGAAACGCTCTAAGCCTTCTCTCCCCGGAAATCAGTTCAAAATAACCATCACCTGTACTTCTGACGGTAACAGGTTGAATCAAACCATTAGCCTGGATCGATTGTTTTAGTTCTTCAAGGGCTTCACGGTCAAAATTTGTTCTTGGTTGAAACGGATTGGGTTTTATACTCAGTACAGAGAGACGAACAATTGAATCCACAGAAGTGGGGAGACTGACAACCTCAGGCTGTGAACCGGGATTTTCTTCATACCTTGAACCCATAAGGGCTTCAAGTCCCCGCCCGAGGCCGGTTTTTGCTTTAGCCATTATTTCCTTTTATTCCTTCCGAGAAATTCCTGAGCGAGGTCGAGGTAATTCTTTGCGCCGGTTGAAAGGGCATCATACATTAAAACGGGTTTTCCGAAACTTGGAGCTTCCGAAACCCTGACGTTTCTGTGAATCTTTGTAGTATAAACTTTATCTTCAAAATATTTGCGCACTTCTTCAGCCACTTGCTCCGAAAGTTTTAAACGGGCATCGTACATAGTCAGGATCACACCTTCGATTGTCAGACTTTTGTTAAATCTGTCTTTGACAAGTTTAATTGTTTTTAGAAGTTGACCGAGACCTTCCAGCGCGAAGTATTCGCACTGCACGGGTATTAGCACGGAATCACTTGCCACAAGGGCATTGAGGGTTAAAATTCCAAGAGTTGGCGGGCAATCGATAAGAATAAAATCATATTTTGTTCTCGCTTCCTCTATTCTTTCTTTGAGGATAAACTCCCTGTTGTTCATTTCCAGCAGTTCAACCTCGGCACCGACAAGGTCAATTGTTGCAGGGATCAGATCAAGATAAGGGATAACCTCCCTTACGATCGTTTCGGGAAATGGTGCTGTTCCAACCAAAAGATCATAAATCGACGGCTGCGAATTTTGAAAACTTAGACCCGACGAGGAATTACCTTGAGGATCTATATCGATTACAAGAATCTTTTTTTCTGCCACCGCGAGCGAAGCAGAAAGGTTGATGGCAGTAGTTGTTTTACCAACACCACCTTTCTGATTCGCCACGGATATTACTTTACCATGCATATATCTATAAAATTCCGGAAATTGCGTTTCTAAACTAAAGTTCTATTTCTTCACCAAATGAGAGTATCCTGCATTTTTTGTTAACCGATTCCAATTTCCTGCTAAATTCATGCGGATCATTTTCAATTACAGGAAAAGTGTTGTAATGCATCGGGATAGCCACCGCCGGGTTAACAAATTCCACGGCTATCACCGCGTCATCAATCCCCATAGTGTAGTTATCGCCTATCGGGAGGAGCATATAGTCGATCTTGTTTACTTCACCGATCAACTTCATATCGTAAAACAACGCGGTATCTCCTGTGTGGTAGATCGTCACTCCCACACTGGAAATGATAATTCCCGCGGGAACACCACCGTATCTACCGTCATGATAAGCAGAACCGTGATGGGCTATTGTGAATTTCACTCTTCCAAAGTCAAAATTGAAGCCACCTCCTATGTGCATATCATGAACTTTCACACCTTCAGAAGCAAGGATGTTGCCAAGTTCAAAGTTGCAGATCACGGTCGCTCCACATCGTTTAGCTATCTCTACTGTATCACCAACGTGATCACCGTGCGCGTGAGTCAGAATTATATAATCTGCCTCCACTTCGCTTCCCTTTACAGGAGAAACAGGGTTCCCTGTCAGGAAAGGATCAATGAGAATTCTCAGCCCGTCATTTGTTGTGATGGCAAAAGCTGAATGACCAAAATATTTCAGTTTCATTTTAGTACTCTCTCAAAGGTTTAAGGATTTGCTTCACAAATTTAATTGTTGTTTCGATATTTTTCATTTTACTTTTTTCTTCCCCATATATAGCCGGTATTTCAACCCACCCCACAGAAGCTGAAAGACGGGAGGCTTTAATAAGCATTTCTGTTTCTGCAACATATCCCGGTTCAACCGGAAGGATATTCTTTAAAAGCGAAGTTTTAAATGCCCGGTAGCCTGACTGACTGTCCTTGAATCCAGTGCCTGTCTTCAGCTTTATAAGTGCTGTTGATATCGTGTTACTTAGTATCCGGTGAGGTGGCATGACACCAAATGTGAAGTTTCTTTTTCCGATTACCACATCATTCGTGGCAATAGCGGTAATGAATTCAGGCAATTTTTCAGGAGGATGCTGGAGGTCACCATCAAGTGTGATCACTGCATCAAATTGCTCATCAATGGCTATTTCAAACCCTGTTCTGAGGGCTGCCCCTTTCCCAAGATTACTGCTGTGGACAATAACTTCAACACCGTCAATTCCGGATATTTCCACTGCTCCCCCGTCGGTGGACCCGTCGTCAACTGCTATTACCCTTGCGACGTGCTGTTTGCAGCGGGATACAACCTGACTTATGAATTTTCGCTCATTAAAAAAAGGAACGATCACACAGCAGTTCATTACTTCTTGAAGAATTTGTCAAGAAGAGGAAATTTTGATTTGGCTTCATCCTTCACGAGGGTTCGCTTAAGTATGTTTGTAAGTGATTCCCTGGTAAGACCCCGTGTCAGGCTCCCATGCTCCGCCACGGATATTGTTCTGGTTTCTTCAGAAACAATAATTACGATTGAATCATACTCCGCGGAGTGGGTTACACCGGCTTTATGCCTCATGCCGGTGCCTTCCATATTGAAATGTTCCTCTTTCGAGAATGGAATTGAGCATCTGGCGGCAACAATTCTGTCGTCCCGAACCACGACCGCGCCATCGTGAAGTGGTGAGCCCGGTACAAAAATCGATCGCAAAAGCATGGAAGAAACCTTGGCGTCTATTGTTGTTCCGCTTTCGATAAGCTGTCTTAAATCATTGTTCCGTTCGATAACTATGAGGGCACCGTGCCCGACACCGGATAGTGAAATTGTAGCATTTGTCAGAATTTCCACAAGACCTGGAGCGTCTTTATCCCGTTTGAAGATATTAAAAACAGGATTTGTGGCGAAGGATGCCAAGAAACGTCTTATTTCAGGTTGGAAAAGGATTATGAACGCAATAAGCCAGATATCTGAAATTACTTTCAGAATAATGCTCAATGCCTTAAGGTTCATTACCTGAGCGATCAGGAAAAGCACGAGGATGGCTACCAGTCCGAATAGTATTTGACTGGCTATCGTCCCCCTGAGCAATTTGTAAATATTATAAATTATTACTGCCACGATCACTATATCGAGAAGATCGAGGAAGCGAACGGTCACAAATCCAAACTGAAAGAGATCAAACATTCAGACTCTCCAGAATTTGCCGGTAAATCAGTGCATTTTTGGTGTTATGAGTTCTGATTACGTCGACACCCTGAAGCGCTGTATAAAATTCATAGTAAGAACCCGGGATATCCCTTTCTGAAGACTCGTGCCCGAAAAGTTTTCCCATGAACGATTTTCGGGAGAGCCCAACCATCACAGGGTATCCATAATCTGTGAATTTCTTTATTCCGGCAAGAAGTTCAACATTTTGACGGGGTGTTTTCCCAAAACCAATGCCGGGATCGAGAATTATATTTTTGATGCCTGCTCTTTCGGCGGCTTCAGCTCTTTCGAGCAGCCAACCCAGAACCTCCTCAACCACGTCAGAATATTCTGTTTTTTGCTGCATTTCAACCGGTCTGCCCGTGGTGTGCATAATGATGTATTGTGGTTGATATCTCGCGACAACCTCCCAGATATAAGAGTCGAATGTCCCTCCACTAATATCATTAACTATATTCGCCCCGGCCGTGATTGCGGCTTCAGCGACGAGCCCTTTGTAGGTGTCAATCGAGATAACAGGGAGAGGGTCTTCTCTTAGAATCGCTTCTATTACAGGGATTGTACGTTTGAGTTCTTCCTGTAGTGGAACGGGTTCGGCACCAGGGCGGGTTGACTCACCACCGATATCGATGATGTCTACACCTGACCTGTACATTGCCAATGCAGAATCGGCCGCCTCATCTATCGACTTGAAGCGGCCTCCATCTGAAAATGAATCGGGCGTAACATTAAGTATGCCCGCTATTTTAAGTCTCTTCGACAAATCAGCTCTTAAGCGAGACTTCTTTTATATTTAACGGCACCGCGATGGATAGTCATTTCCACTTCAAATTCGTCATTCATAACGACAATATCGGCGTCTTTACCCACCGCGAGAATGCCTTTTCTGTCTTCAATGTTGAGTACCTTTGCCCCGTTGAGGGAGGCCATTCTCACCGATTCAGTTATTTTGGCATTCGCCTTCTTGATCATGTTTTTGATAGCACGATTAAGAGTCAAAGTTGAACCAGCGAGAGTACCGTCTGGCAGGTACGCTTTACTGCCTTTCATGTATATCTTCTGATCGGCAAACTCATACTCACCTTCGTGCATGCCTCCTGCGCGGATCGAGTCGGTGATAAGAATTATTCCGTTTGAGCCTTTCAGTTTCAACAGTAACTCCATCACCGCGGGATGCACGTGAAGAGTATCTGCGATCAATTCGATCTTGAGCTCATTTCTAAGCATCGCGCCAAGAACAACACCGGGATTTCTGTGGTGAAGCGGTGTCATGGCATTGAACATGTGAGTGACATGAGCAGCACCATGGTCGATAGCCAATTCTATTTGCTCGTAATTTGCAGTTGAGTGTCCGATTGAAAGAACCACTCCCCTCAAGGCAGCTGCCCTCATTACCTGCAATGCTCCCTCAAGTTCCGGGGCGATCGTCATTATCTTGATCAACCCTCTCGAAGCTTCCCACATTGCCTCCCACGACTCAACTGAAGGTTTCCAGAGGTAATCCTCATTCATGGCACCCTTGAGCACAGGATTAAGGTATGGACCTTCCATATGAATACCGGTAATGTTCGATTCAGGATTGGCGATAATATAGTCGGCAACCCTTCTTAGATCGGCAAGCAACTGTTCAGTGGGTTTGGCATAAAGTGAAGCCAATACCGTGGTGGAACCGTGTCTTAAGAAATAGTCAGACACCACCTGAATGCTTGTAGGATCTTCGTCAGCAAAGCCTCTCCCGCCACCTCCGTGAACAAGGAGATCTACAAAGCCAGGAGTTACAATATTACCACTTACATCAATCACTTCACATTCATCAGGGATCTTTACGTCGGATGCTTTACCGATATCAGATATCATACCGTCCTGCATCACGATCGTACCATTTTTTACTATTCGAAACGGAGTGATAATATCTCCGCCAATAAGTGCAAGTTTCAAATCAACCTCGTTTATTTAGAATTTCAATAAAATCGCTGACAGTGGACCTGACATCCTGAGCGTTGAACACGGCAGAACCGGCAACAAGGACATCACATCCCGCGGATGCGATTTCGTCAGCATTATTCAGATTTACTCCACCATCCACCTCGATCAGAAAATTGTATCCGTTCATACGTCTGATCTCTGCGAGTTTTTTAATTTTTTTTAGCGCGTTCGGTATGAATTTCTGTCCTCCGAAACCGGGATTAACGGACATAACAAGAACAAGATCCACTATTTCAAGAACTTCGCGAAGACACTCAACCGGTGTGGATGGATTAATGGCAATTCCTGCTTTAACCCCCGACTCCTTTATCCGGTTGATCAATCTGTCAAGATGAACCACGGCCTCTTCATGTACAGTAATGAAATCCGCGCCCGCTTTTATAAAATCATCCACGTGGAGATGTGGGTCTTCGATCATGAGATGCACGTCGAGAGGCAGTTCCGTCACCTTTCTCGCGGCTCCCACAATCAGACTTCCGAAAGTGATATTGGGAACAAACCTGCCGTCCATCACATCACAGTGAATGAACCCGGCACCTGCTGATTCTACAAGTGAAATCTGACCACGCAGGTCAGTAAAATCCGCCGAAAGCAGCGATGGCGCAAGAAGCTTCGTCACTGAATAACCTCTTCATCAGATGAAGAGACAGAAACCTGCAGATCGACCACTTCTCCTTTCTTTACTTTGATCCCGGCACTAATACTCTGGCTGATCACGGAACCCGGAAGATGATCCGGAGATACCACTTCGGTAATTGTTCCAACCTTAAGTCCAAGATCTGTCAATTTTTTAACCGCTTCCTGTTTTGAGAGTTTTATCAGCCCCGGCATCGTTACCATATCGATATCTGAAACCTGATCTTCCTCTTTGGTTACGCCCTCCAGGGTATCAACCACCGAGCCACCCGGCATGTCAAGTCTGATCCAGATTGAAGAACCTTCAGTAACTTTCTCACCCGGTGGGCGACTCTGTTCAAGAACGATCGCGTTTTGATCCGGTTCATCAACCTTGTTAATGAGCCTGAGGTTAAGATTGGAGGCAAGCAAAATCTGCTCGGCTTCAGAGTAGGTTTTGCCCACAACGTCGGGAACCTCAACAGTTGCCCTGTTGTCATTCACGCCTTGGCCACGGTAACTGCCGACCCAAAGTAGAATGACTCGCCCCGCTTTTACAATTTTGCTGTTAGAGGGTTTCTGCTGAAGTATTTTACCATCTTTTGCGGGATCGTTCACTTCAATCGTGTTTTTGATGGAATATGAGAGTCCGACTGAATCGAGGACCTCAAATGCCCGTTCTTTTTCTAATCCAACCACATTGGGGACTTTTACCTCATCCCCGGAAACGTAGATTGGCATAATGATCTTATCCACTGCGAAAATGGCAATGAAAAGTCCGAGAACAACATAGGAGGCGCGGAGTAAAATGGTGATTTTTTGGCTTTTCTTCATTCGAGCGCGTTTGAGGAATTTTTACATTTAAAACATAAATTTATCATAAAAAAATGAATTACAGAAATTGGAGCAGTTTCGTAACTTGCAATTCAACAATTTTCACTTTTGGATCGTTTCACTTCATTAACAGATAATCCTCAATAATCAAAAGGAATCCTATGTTTAAAGAGCACCCCAAAGGACTGCCCGTACTGTTCTTCACTGAATTGTGGGAGAGATTTGGATACTATCTCATGCTGGGAATATTTTTCCTCTACATGACCGATTTTGCACCCAAAGGATTGGGGTACTCCAATGAGAAAGCCTCCGATGTTTATGGCACATACATCGCCCTTGTATACCTGACCCCGTTTTTGGGAGGATTGCTCGCTGACCGGGTGTTGGGTTATATCAGATCAATTGTGATCGGTGGCCTGTTGATGGCTCTCGGATACTTTGGTCTCGCGATACCGGGCGATACATTTCTTTGGCCTTCCCTCTTCCTTGTGATTTTTGGAAACGGATTTTTTAAACCCAACATCTCAACCCTCGTTGGTAATCTCTATTCAGAAGAAAAATACAAGGTACTCAAAGATACCGGATACAACATTTTCTACATGGGTATTAACATTGGTGCTTTTGTCTGCAACTTTGTTGCCGCGTACTTAAGAAATGAGTTCGGCTGGGGATTTGCCTTTGCCGGTGCCGGTGTTGGCATGATAATAGGCGTGATCTGGTTCCTTTCAGGATTAAAACATATCAAACACACTGATATCAAAAAGCCTGCTCAGGAGGGAGACGCATCGCTGATGTCGATCACTCTTTATGTTTTTGTTCCCGCGGTATTAACCGCGATACTTGGTTACCTGCTGCCGGGTATGCTTATGGGAAAACCACTGTTCGGTTCACCTTCGACAGACGCGTTTATATTCGCCTCAATTCCTATTGTTATTTTCTATTTCAGCCTCTGGTTCAGAGCAGCTAAAGAGGATAAGGATTCAATAGCAGCACTCCTTTCCATTTTCGGAGTGGTAATAGTTTTCTGGGCAATATTCCATCAAAACGGAGCAGCACTTACTGTATGGGCGAGAGATTACACCAACAGACAACTACCTGCTGTAGTTGAAAAGATTGTTTCCCCTCTTGGTTTGACCGAGGAAAAATTCAAAAATGTCCTCATTATTGAGAAAGATGGTAACTCGATCGAGGTTCCCGCTGCCCTGATATCAGCCGGTAATAAACCGGGAGAGATTAAATACAAAACCACATCAGAAGAAAAAATCGATCATTTCATGGATACCACAGGTGCAAAGATCACCAAAGGTGAAGGGAGCTATTTCGCCAACATGTCTCCTGAAATGAAAAACGAAATTCAGGGTAATGAACCCTACGTGGTACTGTCGACCGAGATATTCCAGTCTATAAATCCCTTTTGGGTGGTCTTTATGACGCCTGTTGTGGTCTCGTTTTTCACGATGCTACGGCGGCGAGGGAAAGAGCCATCGACCGCAGGAAAAATTGGCTGGGGTCTGTTTATTACTGCCCTTTCAACAATTGTAATGATATCCGCGGTGATCTTTTCAGAAAACGGAAGCGTTAAAAGTTCAGCGGCCTGGCTGGTCGGAACATATTTCGTGATCACTATTGGTGAACTCTGCCTTAGTCCGATGGGGCTCTCTCTTGTCTCAAAGGTTTCGCCTCCTCGTTTTACAGCTTTGATGATGGGTGGCTGGTTCCTCTCAACCTCGATCGGAAATAAACTCTCTGGCGTCATCTCCGGTCTTTGGACAAGCTTCGACAACAAAGTATACTTCTTCCTGATCAACTTCATCGCGGCAGGAATAGCGGCACTCGCGATCTTCCTGATGATGAAGTGGTTAAGAAGGGTAATTTCGCAGCATAATTAGAATAAAGCAGAAAGTTTAAGGCTGCTCTCACCGGGCAGCCTTTTTTGTATCTTATGTATAACAGTTATCTCATACTTTTTCGTCTGTGCCGAGAAATAAAACCTGAGCTAAAGGGGAAATTTCTCATCTCCGTACATTCTCAAGAGAAGGATATTTTCCACGTTACCATTGGTGAGAGCTACAATGCAGCAGAGAATTTAGTGCTTGAGTTTTCATCGGTTTCTCACTCCCCTTACCTGCTGCAGAGAAAGTATTTCAAACCTGCCGGGAAGAATCTGATCTATTTTTTCAAGGATTTGTTGCCTCAACGAATTATTGACATCAAAATTTCTTTTGGAGAAAGAAACGTGATGTTGATACTTGAAACAGGCTTTCTCCTGATCTCACTCAGGGGGAAGGATTCCAACATTTTCTTCGTTGAAACCGGAAGCGTGGATGTGGCAACTGTCAGGAAAAGCAACCTTGATGTTTCAACCCTCATCGACTCAGGGTACACATTTCTGGATCCCGGAGACACAATTACCGAAAAGATACTCGATATCGCGCGAAACTCAATTGATCCCTTAAGGGAGATGCCGTTTCTGGGAAAAGATTTGATTCGGGAGGTGAAGGCGCGCTCCACTTCGGAACTTGCCGTTGATATCTCTCAAGTTGTAGATTCTGTGTTGACAGACAAACTCTTATTGGTGCGGGATTCCGTGACCGGATCGATCCACATACGACCGGAATCATTCCACCACGACATGGATACAGTTTCGATTCATAGCAATGTTGTAACCGCCTTACAAGAATACGTGGCTACATCACGAAAGCAAACCGCCACATTCAACCTGAGAAAAAGGGTTCTCGCGGGGATAAAACGTGACCTCGAATTCTACAGCCAAAAAGAAGTTAATCTGCTTGAAATTCTTGATTCTGAAGACAGAAGTTACTACTACGACAAGATCGCAAACCTCTTGATGATAAACATGCAAAGTATACCAAAAGGTACTGAAACTGCCAGGGTTATGGATATATTCGACATTGAGAATGAGATATTAATACCGTTAAAAAGCGATCTGACAGTTAACCAGAACATCGACAGGTATTTCAGAAAGGCGCGGGGTGAAAAACTCAAATTTGAGAATGCAAGGGCATCACTTTCGGAAACACGACAAAAAATTGTAGATTTGAAAACAAAGTTAAATTTATTTGAAACCATGGATGCTGATCAATTAAAAGAAACCGGTAAACAGATTAAGAGCAGCGCTGCTGAAACCAGACAATACCCGAATAACGCTCGTATAAGAAGATTTGTGCTTGACGCGAAGTGGGAAGTGCTGGTAGGGAAAGACAGTGAAAGCAACGATACACTTACCCTAAAAGTTGCCAAACAGTCAGACTACTGGTTCCATGCGCGTGGATCATCAGGATCACATACTGTTCTCCGGTATAGCGGTAAAGAGAAACCCCCAAAGGAAATTATAAGGAAAGTGGCGCAAATTGCCGCGTTCTACAGCAAGGCGAAAAATTCAAAATTGGTGCCTGTGGCATACACTCAAAAAAAATATGTGGGAAAGAGGAAAGGGATGAACCCCGGTCAGGTTTTTATGCTCCGGGAAGAAGTTGTTATGGTTCCACCGGAAATTCCGGTTGGATGTGAACAGGAAAACGAAGATTAAATAGAGGAGTTAAATATGCGACTGATAATACAGCCGGATTACGATAAGATATCAGAGTGGGTGGCTCATTATGTTGCCTCTCGAATTAAAGAGTATGCCCCCAACAGCAAAAGAAAATTTGTTCTTGGTTTGCCGACGGGTTCATCACCTCTCGGATTGTACAGGAGACTGATCGAGTTAAATAAAAAGGGATACGTTTCATTCAAGAATGTTGTCACATTCAATATGGATGAGTATGTGGGCCTCGCAGAAGACCACCCACAAAGCTATCATTATTTTATGCACAGCAATTTTTTCAATCATATAGATATTGATCCAGAAAATATTAACATTCTGAATGGAAATGCTCCTGATCTCGAAGAAGAATGCAGACTTTATGAGAACAAGATCAAACTGGCCGGGGGTATAAATCTGTTCCTCGGTGGGATAGGTCCGGATGGGCATATTGCATTTAATGAGCCGGCTTCATCGCTTGGGTCGCTCACCAGAGTTAAAACTCTTACTCAGGATACCATTATTGCAAATTCCAGATTCTTTGATAATGATGTCGACAAAGTGCCAAGAACCGCGTTGACAGTGGGTGTTAAAACTGTATTAGACGCCGAAGAAGTGGTGGTTATAATCAGTGGTCACGCGAAGGCAAGGGCTCTCGCCAAAGTGGTTGAAGAAGGTGTTAATCACATGTGGACTGTAAGCGCCCTTCAGTTGCATCCGAAAAGCACTATTGTTTGCGATGAGGCTTCGACTATTGAATTAAAGGTTGGAACAGTTAATTACTTCAAAGATATTGAAGCAAGCAATTTACATCCTGATACACAGTTGATAGACGAATAGACAATCGGGGCTAATGCGTTTAATAATAATGCGTTAGCCCCGATAAACTAAACTTTTAAGAGAAGATTATCAATCAGTCTCGTCTTACCAATCCTGCACGCGACCAGAATAAAGTATTCTTTGCCATTTGTAAGTTCATGAACCGGGAGAAAATTTTGCATGTCGACAATGGTGAAGTAATCGAGTGTGGCAGTTGCAACCCTGCTGTAAAGTTCAACTGCTGAGGATACAATCTTTTCAGCTGAATTCTCACCCTTCCTTATCAGGTCTTCGGCGAACCTTAAAGATTTAGAGAGTACAAGCGCATCTTCCCTCTCCACTTGATTCAGATACACATTCCTTGAACTCATTGCCAAACCATCCGGCTCCCTGACGATCGGACATATCTTCATTTCGAGCGGGAAACGGAGATCTGAAACCATTCGTTTCAAAACCGCGCACTGTTGGGCATCCTTTTGTCCGAAGTAAGCCTTATCGGGTTGAACTATGTTGAAAAGTATTGAAACAATCGTGGTGACACCCCTGAAATGTGTAGGCCTGAACTCACCTTCAAGCACTGTCGAAATCTGTTCCTGGCTGACAAAAGTTTGGTATCCTTCGGGATATATCTCTTCTTCCGTTGGATAAAAGATAAAGTCGACCCCCTCATTTGAGAGTAGTGTCTCATCCCTCTTAAAATCACGCGGGTACTTGGAAAGATCTTCATTCGGCCCGAACTGTGCCGGATTCACAAATATCGATACAGCAGTTACATCGTTCTCACTTTTTGAGGCGCGAACCAGAGAAAGATGCCCTTCGTGAAGATAACCCATGGTTGGAACAAACCCGATTGTTTTGCCTGTTCTTAAGATTTCCCGGGAAATTGACTGCATCTCACGGGTAGAGGAAATAATCTTAATGGTTACCTCGTTTGCAGAAAATCAAGTGTGAGGTTTATAGTTGATTTCAGCTCTTTTCGATGGGAAATAACATCCACAAAACCA
This sequence comes from Bacteroidota bacterium, assembly GCA_023433685.1. GTDB lineage: Bacteria > Bacteroidota > Ignavibacteria > Ignavibacteriales > Ignavibacteriaceae > UTCHB3. The sequence goes on along the minus strand of JAEYUD010000161.1, from coordinate 6,870 downwards.
TGATCCTGTACAAATTCAGAGCGCTGGAATCCTGCGGGTAAGTCTTTACCTATTGTTTGCTTTATTACTCTGGGACCCGCGAATCCGATCAAGGCGTTGGGCTCTGCAATAATCACATCGCCGAGCATAGCGTAACTGGCAGTCGTGCCACCGGTTGTAGGATCGGTAAGAATTGAAATATAGGGAACCCTCGCGTCCGCCGGTTGAGCAAGCCTCGCGCTTGTTTTTGCCATCTGCATAAGCGAAAGAGCACCTTCCATCATCCTGGCACCGCCACTGGAACTGATAATGATAAAAGGAACCTTGTTTTTAAGAGCTCGATGTGCAGCTCTTGCAAGTTTCTCACCCACAACAGAACCCATGGAACCTCCTATGAACTTGAAGTCCATACATCCGATAACCACTTCTTTTCCGTAAATCTTACCCATGCCGGTTCTAACAGCGTCCTGTAAACCAGTTGACTTTATCGTACTTTCGATCCTTTGAGTATATTTTTTAGTATCCTCGAATTTCAACGGATCCGCAGACCTCATTTTCTTGTCGTACTCTTTAAAGGAACCTTCATCCAAAAGAATAGAGAAATATTCCGCGCTACCAATTCTGAAGTGATTGTTACATTTAATGCACGTCCAGAAATTGTTTTCCAGCTGTTTCTTGTGCATTATTTCGCCACAATCAGGGCATTTCTCCCACAATCCATCAGGGATATTTTCCTTGGGGGAAGTTTCAGGGGCTATGTTTTCCTTTTTTCTTTTAAACCATGCCATGACCGGGTACCTACTTCGTTATCTCTGCGTAAATTGTTAGTGTGTAGTATTCTTCCACTTCGTCGTTGGTTACAAGGGTAACCGTCCTGCTGGTTCTCCCCGCACGGTTCTTTGAATCGAAAGCGACTTTAAGCTCACCGGATTCACCGGATTTGAATATCTTTTTGTTCGGAGTGGCCACGGTACAGCCACATGAAGATCTAACATCTTTGATCTCAAGATCCTTTTTGCCAATATTTGAAAACTTGAATGTGTAATCTACAACAGCACCTTCCTTGATTATACCAAAGTCGTGCTGGGATTTCTCAAATTTAATCTTCGCGCCTTCAAGTTCTTTTTTAGGTTTCGGTAGTACTTTGCCGGTTAGAGTGAACTGAAAAAGAGGGTTGTTGGGGTCGTTGGAAAGAACGCTTATAGTCTTTATCTGATCCCCTTCCCTGTTGGCACTGTTGAACTCAACTGAAATAGTTGTCGTTTCATTTGGCCCCAGTTTGGTTTTTTCAGGCTCTGCTGCTGTACATCCACAAGATGAAACCACTCGATCAATAACAAGTGTAGTATCGCCATTATTAACGACAATAAACTTATGTTTCACCATCTCACCTTGTTCGACAGTGCCAAAATCAAATTTTACCATGGGCGAATAGATTTTAGGACCCTGAAACTGGGCTGAGACAGTAACAAAAGTTAATAATACTAAAAGCAAAAATCTGTGCATCTTATCTAACTTTCACAGTAAAGTTCTTGAAATAATTTGGTTCTATAAAATCAATTTCGTGATCGAATGCAAATTTAAGTTTTTTTGCTGCAAATTTTGCAATCCAAAGGGCCTCAGGAGAAGATTTTTCGGTCACTTTTTGTCCGGGTATCTGAATATTGGAGTATATTTTGTTGTACTCTCCTGCTTCAATTATTTCGTGCAGTTTCTCATTCTCCGTGAGACACAAAGGTAAAACCTCAGAAAAACCGTCTTCTTCCGATACAAATCCATACGTGTAAGATTCTTCGAGTGCTGCCTTGGTCACGATCAAACCCTTGGTTCCAGAAGGCATGTTAGAAGAGAGTTCAAACGCGAGGGCCTGAAATGTGGGCACCTTCATTATCCCGAATGTCTGTCCAAACGCGATTCCCTTAGCGGCAGCAAATCCGAGACGCAAACCCGTGAATGAACCGGGTCCTTCGGAGACACAGACACCTCCAAGATCACTTGTACTGATCCCAAAGGATGTTAACGCGGAATCGACGAGTGTAAGAATTTTTCTTGAATGTGCCTTCTCCATGTTAAGGGACAGTGAAAGATATTTTTTATCACTCAAATAGACTGCAACACTGCACAGTGATCCGGTGGTTTCGAGAGCTAAAACCGGTTTTTCAGAGTGATTCAATTTTAACCTCCCTGCTTGTGGCCCCGGTTTCTTCAATACTGATATTCAGACGGTGTTTTGGCAAGACATCCGGAAAAAGGTCCGCCCATTCAATAAATGAGACCGCGTCAGGATCAGCAAGATATTCCTCTATGCCGATATCACGAAGTTCAGCGGAATTGCGTATACGGTAAAAATCAAAATGGTAAATAGTGTAGTCACCCGCGTAAGAGTTTACGATCGCAAAGGTGGGGCTGGAAGATGAGGGTGCTCCGGCGGCTTTACTGAAAGCCTTGACAAAGAATGTTTTACCCGCTCCCAGATTGCCGTTGAGTGTAACCACTGTTCCCGGGCGGATCGAGTTGTAAAATTCATGCGCAAGTTCAGTCATCTCTTTCTCGGAGTTTATGCTCCATTTTCCGGTCATTTAGGCTCCATTGTTATCACTGGGATGATCATTTCTTCGAGCGATATCCCGCCATGCTGGAAAGTATCTTTGTAATAACTGAGATACTTGTGGTAGTCGGTAGGATATACAAAGTAATAATCCTCTTTTGCGATAATATAGTTCACTGTCACTCCCCTTCTCGGAAGTTTATAGTCAGCCGGATCTTTGATGAACACCGCATGTTTGTCATCAACTTTCAGGTTTCTTCCATATTTAAAACGAAGATTGGAAGAGGCCTCCCTGTCGCCCAGCACTTTAGCGCCGCGCAGTGCCCTGATACTGCCATGGTCAGTGGTGATTACCACCTTGGCTTTTCCCATCGCAGCAATTGCTTTGAAAGTGGAAATCAAGTAAGAATGTGAAAACCAGCTGTTGGTTAGAGATCTGTAAGCCGGTTCATCCGGTGCGATCTCCTTCAGCAGGTCTGAATCGGATCTGCCATGAGCGATCATATCGAGGAAGTTGATCACAACTGCAGTAAGATGGGTGTTTCTATAAGATTTGATGTTGTGTTCAAAATTTCTGCCATACTCGGGATCAATAACCTTAACAAATTTTAGATCGTTACGTAAGCGGATCCTCTTTCTTTCAAGCTGAAGCTGAAGCAAATCCTTCTCATATTTGTTCATTGAGTTTTCGTCTTCATCATTCCCGTACCAAAGATCAGGATAATACTGTTCGATCTCTGAAGGATAAAGTCCGGCGAACAGAGCGTTTCGTGAGTAGGAAGTGGCGGAAGGGAGAATTCCGTAATAAAATGTTTTGTCTATCTTGAAGTCGTCAGCGAGCAGCTTTTCCATAACGAGCCACTGATCGTACCTCAGGCAATCTATAACAAAAAAGAATACCGGTGTGTTATCTTCCTGAAGTGAGGGCAAAACATAATCGTTTACTATGTCAACTGTAAGCGCCGGTCTGTCAACCTTGTTTTTGGTGTGCACCCAGTTTTTGTAATGCTTTTCGACGTACCGGCAGAACTCTTTATTGCACTCCTTTTTTTGGTCGTTCAGAGTCTGTCTTAATCCTATCTCAGGGTGTGCGTCAAGTTCGATATCCCAGTTAACAAGTTTCAGATATATCTCGATCCAGTCTTGATGATCGGGATCATTCATTAGAAGAAATGATATCTGATTAAAGTCTTGAAGGTAGTCTTTGGCGACATATTCGGTGGAGATTTTCTTTCGCTCAAGTATCTTCTTGCAGACAAGAAGAACCTGACTCGGATTAACCGGCTTCGTAAGATAATCGTCAATTTTACTGCCTATCGCATCCACCATGACCGATTCTTCTTCGTTCTTGGTGACCATGACTACGGGGATATTCGAGTTTTTGTCCTTGATCCTGGAAAGGACTTCGAGCCCGCCCATACCGGGCATCATCTCATCAAGGAAGACAAGATCTACTTCAGATTCTTCAATGGTTTCAAGCGCGTCAATGCCGTTGGTTACGGTAAGAACGTTGTATCCTTTTTCTGTCAGGAATATCACATGTGAACGGAGGAGCTCGATCTCATCGTCCACCCAAAGAATGGTTTTCGGTTTCATAAGTCCAAAATTTAAGGAATAACAGCCCTAAAATTAACCAATCCCGGGTTAATTTCGATACCAAAATGATGCAACTAATGGCAGCAGTCGGGCTGGCTGATCTGCTCTGTTTTCTTGTGTTCTTCGAATTTTGGACTTACGAAAGGTATGCCAAGGTTTAAACCACGCAGGATAAAGATGATTCCAAGCACGAATGCAAGCGCCGGAATCAGTTTTCTGGTGTTGATCTTTGGCAGGAACTGACGTAATTGAGGGAGGAATGAAAAGGCGAAAAGCGCCGGAATGGTGCCCAAGCCGAACAGGAACATATAAAGCGCGCCGTCGAGGGCTGAACCGGAGGTTATAGCTGCCGCAAGGCCGGCGTAAACCAGACCACATGGCAGGAACCCGTTTACAAGCCCAATAACCAGAAAAGGCTTTGAATCACCAGATCTGACAACCCTGGAGAGTAATTGTTTGATCTGTTCGTTATACTTTTTAATAATGCCGGACTGTGAGAATCTCGTTTTGAATTTCTTCGGGAGGAGTATCCAGATAACGATCAGGGCACCAATGACAATGGTTGTACCCTGCTGCATACCGGATAGTTGGATATGCGTACCCAATAAGCCGAACAAAGCACCCATAAAAGCATAGGTCAACGACCTGCCCAGATGGTAAAACACCCTTTGCATTACCATCTTCATCATGGCGTGCTTCCCCGCGCTGATCGCGAGAATTATGGGCCCGCACATTCCGACACAATGCAGACTTCCTACGAGCCCGAGCATGAATCCCGAGAATAAAAACATTGTCATTGCAAAAAGATCACATCATTAAATAAATAATCGTGCTGGCCATCATTAAGGGAAATGTTGACCTTCCATTTACCGGGAGTTTTACCCGCCATGTTAATTACCTGCTTCCCTGATTCATCAAATTTTACATCAACATTATAATCGGATTTTTGGTGATCGGGTCTGTAAAGATGCACAGAGCCTTTAATTTTATTCTTTAGAAGTGAGGCAGGATACTCAATATTGAGTTCATAACCGGTCAGTGCCAACTTTAACGAATCAGGCAATGCTTGTGCACGTTTTATTCTTGAGAGTTCATCCTCGTATTTGAGCTCTTTCTCATAATAGTTGTCGGTAACAAGTTCCACGTCCTGACTAAAAGTAAAAATCACAACAGATACATTCAATACAATAAATATACCCAGCCCAATAGCTATCCAGTGGCCCCAGTTCAGTTTCTTCATTTCTTCTCCTCAAACTTGCCGAGGAAGGAGGTTTTGATGGTCTCTATCTCTTTCCCGTCTTCCAAAACTGATATCTCAATTTTGGTGTTAAGTGTTTTAATCTCTTTCTGATCAACCAATAACATAAATCTGCCTTCAAAAACTTCGAGCTGCTTCACGCTTGGTTTACTGCCCAATACTTTGATCTCTCCGGGTAGTCCCTTAACTTTCAATTCAATATTCATATCGTGAAAAGTTTTATTGATCACATGAAAATTGTAAAGGTTGCTGATCTTGTTTTCCGGTTGTTCCTGATAGAGCATGCCCGGGGTTCGCAAGATGTTAACTTCAACATCTTTCCTGTTAGCCAACAAAATTGAAATTACAGAAACGAGTATGAGTAGTACTGCTGTATAGATACCTACACGCCACGAGAAGCTGAATTTTTTACCCGTCTGAACGCCATTTAATGAATCAAGCCGGATCAGGCCTTTTGGACGTTTTACCTTGGTCATAACCTCATCACAGGCATCCATACAGGCGGTGCAGTTAACACACTCCATCTGAATACCATTACGGATATCTATTCCGGTCGGACAAACATCCACACACAGTTTACAGTCGATGCAGTCACCCGTGGCTCTTTCTTCATCCCTCTTGATCTTCCCACGCGGTTCACCTCTGATAAAATCATAAGTAACCGCCAGCGAATTTTGATCGAGCAGAACCCCTTGCAGTCTTCCGTATGGACAAACTATCAAGCAGGCTTGTTCGCGGAACCAGGAAAAAACAAAAAAGAACAGGCCCGTGAAAACATTCATCGCAATGAACCCGCCGGGTCGCTCCGATGGAGGTGAAGTAACTATCTCCCTCACTTCATCGAGACCAACAAGGTAAGCCATAAAAGTATGGGCTATCAAATAAGCGATCGCGAGAAAAATGGCATGCTTGAATACCCTCTTGAATATTTTCTTTCCGGACCAGGGGGCGGCTCTCAATTTTCTCTGATCCCTGTAGTCACCATCTATCCAGTATTCGATCTTTCTGAAAACAAGTTCCATAAAGATGGTCTGAGGACATATCCATCCGCAGAATATCCTGCCATATATGGCGGTAAAGAGTATCACGAACACAATAAGTGCTATGAAAGAAAGAAGAAATATATGAAAGTCATACGGTCCGAAGAATAACCCAAAAATTATGAATTTTCGTTCGAACACGTTGAACAGAAAAAGTGGCTGCCCGTGAACTTCAATAAACGGTAAACCGAAAAGTATCGCGAGCAGAAATACACTTACTACAGTTCTCGCGTTGGTGTACCATCCACTTGGTTTTTTCGGGTTTATCCAGTTTCTTTTTCCGTCTCTTTTAATCGTACCTATCGAATCGCGAAACGACTGATCGATGATCTCTTCTTCTTTCATAGCACTAAAACCAATACGTCAATTATCAACAATACCCGGGTTTACTTTTTAGCCTTCACGCTGTCTTTAGTAGTGGCTGCTTTTTTGGAAGTGTCAGCTGCCGC
>JAEYUD010000143.1 GCA_023433685.1 Bacteroidota bacterium | reverse complement strand
GCAGCAAACATATCTCCACAAGCTGGGTGACGGCTCTTCCACGCGGAAAGGTTCAGTCAGAGTGGCTATCCAGGGTATAGAGGGATCATTTAGCTCGTTGGCGGCTAAAAGATTCTTCGCCAACAGGGAATACGATCTCACCTTCGTTGGTAAAATGACATTTGAAGAAGTGGTAAAAACTATTGAAGACCATGAAGCCGACTTCGCGATGCTTCCAGTGGAAAACACAACTTCGGGCAATGTAAACGATGTTTACGATGCCCTTATAAAATCTTCGGTTTCAATAATTGGGGAAGAGAAGCTTCGGGTTAAACAGAATCTGATCGGAATTTCCAACGTTGACCCGCTCACTATCAGAAAAGTGTTCGCGCATCCGCAGGCAGCCGCGCAGTGCAGCCGGTTTCTGGAGACACTTCCAAATGCTACAATTGAGAATGTGAACGATACCGCTCTCTCGGTTAAAAGGATAAGAGAAGAGGGCAACCTTGAGTATGCCGCCATAGCGAGTGAAGAAGCGGCTGAATCGTTCGGCATGACAGTGATAAAGGAAGATATAGCCAACCGGAAGGAAAATTATACCAGATTTTTGGTCGCCGCGAAGAAGCCCGTGATCGTTGATCAGCGTATTCCCGCGAAAACCTCGATCGTTATCGCCACTTCGCAAAAGCCCGGCGCGCTCGTTGAGGCACTGATGGTTTTTAACAAGTACGGTATAAACATGAGCAAGATACAGTCGCGCCCCGTCCCGGGTAACCCGTGGGAAGAGATGTTCTATATCGATTTCGAGGGGAACATCGAGGATGACAAGGTAAGTATCATGTTGGATGAACTCGGAAAAAATTCAAGATATTTCAAGGTTTTTGGAAGTTATCCCGCGAATGACATTGATAAGACCAATGTAAACGTGGGAAATATTCCCGGCAGTGCCGCGGATGAATCCCTGGCAGAAACCGGAGAAGAAAAACTTGAAGTTTTCGAGCCAAAACCCACGGAAAAAAGGCGAAGTTCTCCATACAAACTTGCCGGCAGGGACTATAAGCCTGAAGATACTGTAATCCATGTGAAAGATGTATCTATAGGCGGTGATAACTTCGTTGTGATCGGAGGCCCATGCTCTGTTGAGTCAAAGGAGCAGATATTTCAGTGTGCCCGGGAGTTGAAGCAGACAAATGCTCAGATTCTGCGAGGCGGCTGCTTCAAGCCGAGGACAAATCCTTATGCTTTCATGGGGCTTGGTTATGAAGGATTGGGTTACCTCACCGAAGCTGGAAAAGTTTATGATCTACCCGTTATAACCGAAGTTCTTTCGATCAATCAGGTTGAAGAAGTTGCAAAATATTCCGACATATTGCAGATCGGAGCGAGAAACATGCAGAATTTTTCACTCCTTATCGAAGTTGGTAAAACCCACAGGCCTGTTCTCTTAAAGCGTGGTTTAATGTCATCGATCGAAGAACTGTTAAGTGCCGCGGAGTACATTCTCGCGCAAGGAAACCGGCAGGTGATCCTGTGCGAAAGAGGGATAAGAACATTTGAAACTGCAACCCGCAACACACTTGATCTTAGTGCAATACCGGTGCTTAAAGAGCTGACACACTTGCCTGTTATAGTTGATCCTTCACACGCTGTGGGTCATCGTGATAAAGTGATCCCATTGGCAAAGGCAGCGAAAGTGGTCGGAGCTCATGGAATAATGGTTGAATTCCATCCCGATCCTGATAAAGCCCTCAGCGATGCCATGCAGTCAATGAGCTTCCGGCAGTTCGATCAGATGATGGAAGAACTGGCGAAGATCTAACATAAGAAGTGAATTAAATTAGATGCGCAAATGTTATCCTGATAAAAAACGGATAACATTTGCACTATATTGAAGTTAAAGATCTGAACAAGGCCTTCCACGAAGGCTCTATCTCCCATAACGTAATAAGCGGCCTGAACCTTTCGATAAACGAAGGTGAACTGGTTATTCTTCTCGGAAGGAGCGGTTCAGGAAAATCAACGCTTCTTAACCTCCTCAGCGGAATTGACACCCCTGACAGCGGGCGGATATTAATTGATTCCACCGAACTTACCGCTCTTAAAGAGCCTCACCGTACAATCTTTCGAAGAAAAAACGTCGGTTTTGTCTTTCAGTTTTTCAATCTGATACCAACCCTCACAGTTATGGAGAATCTGAAACTTGCCCTTGAACTTACAGATAAACGGGGTAAGGAAGATTTTGAGCGCGCGCAATTCCTTTTGAACGAGGTGGGGCTTTCGGGCAGGGCGGATACTTTTCCCGACCTCCTTTCGGGTGGTGAACAGCAGAGAGTCGCCATCGCAAGGGCGCTTGTTCATGATCCTAAGTTGATCCTTGCTGATGAACCCACCGGAAATCTTGACTATCAGACCGCTGACAAGGTGATAGAACTCTTGGACAACCTCGTAAAAAAAGCAGGTAAGACAATGGTGATGGCAACCCACAGCCGTGACCTTCTCGGAATTGCCGACAGGATAATTGAATTCAAGGGGAGAGAGACAGTAATTTCCGGAGCGAAAGTAAATTGATATCCCTCTTCCAAAAAGCCGGCTTGCGGTTTTTATTTACACACCCCTGGCAGACAGCACTTTCGGTATTGGGAATCGCGCTTGGAGTCGCGATCATATTATCAATTGATATCGCCAATGAAAGCTCTACAAAGGCATTCGATATTTCGATGGAAACCGTAACCGGTAAAGCATCTCACCGGATTGAGTCAAAGTCAGGCGATTTTTCAATTGAGCATCTCGCCGCGTTACGGCAATTGGGTATTGACGCCACTGCCCCCGTTATCGAACAAAATGTCAGGATCAAAGGAAAAGAGCAGATAACAGCCACCTTCCTCGGACTTGATCCCTTTTCTGAAGCAGGTTTCAGAAACTTTCTCGACATTAAAAGTGAGAGTTCAGGTGAACTTCTTCCAACGCTTTTGGGGAAGAAAAACAGGGTGGTGGTTCCATCCTCCTTCGCCAGATTTGCTTCCATAAGTAAGGGAGACACACTTGAGATCGAGTGGCAAGGTAAATCCTTTTTGGTTATCGCGGCATCAATCCTTCCCGGTAGTAATGAGGAAAAGGGAAGTGTCGACCAGTTCCTGATCTCGGATATTGAAACCGCACGTTCACTTTTTAACACGGGCAACCGGGTGTCATATATCGACCTGATACTCGATTCAGGCACCACTTCCCTGGTGCGTAAATATCTCGATGCCAACCGGGACATTGAACTTAAATCAACCACCAGAACAAACGACACGGCAAGATCGATGACGGAGGCATTCAGACTCAATCTGAACGCCATGAGCATGCTTGGGCTTGTGGTAGGGCTTTTCCTCATTTACAACGCGATGACCTTTTCGGTTGTGCAGCGAAGGAGGCTACTCGCGTTGCTCCGCTCTGTTGGCGTAACGAGGAAGGAAATTTATATTCAGATATTGGCTGAATCGGTTTTTATCGCGGCTCTTGGCACCATCACGGGACTGACCGGGGGTATACTTCTTGGAAGGGAATTGCTTGAGCTTGTAACCCGAAGTATAAACGATCTTTATTTTGTTACCAATGTTAGAGCCGTTACCATTCCGCTTGAGAGCATTCTGAAAGCCTTGTTCGCGGGTGTAATGGGTACAGTTATAGCGGCTCTTTTCCCGGCCTGGGAAGCAGCAAACACTTCACCTGGGGTTGCGGCGCGGCGCTCAACCTTGGAAACCAGGATCAGGGAAAAAACAGGGCTTCTTACGATTCTTTCAATTATTTCTTTTTCCAGCGGTGCCGGTATCCTACTAACTAAAAACTCCGGTATATTGGTCAGTTATGCCGGCATGTTGTTTATAATAATAGCGTTCGCGTTACTCACTCCGTTTGTTGTTATCCGCGGAATCTCGATGATCGAACCCCTCATGGTGAAAGTTGCAGGAGGTAAGGCGAGGATCGGAGTAAGAGGGATCACCGCAAATCTGAGCCGGACCACTGTGGCAATTGCTGCCCTCGCTATAGCGGTTTCGGCAACCATTGGGGTTTCCACAATGATAAGTTCGTTCCGTGGAACCGTGATCAGCTGGCTTGAGCAAACCCTTGTGGCGGATGTATTTGTTTCCGCCCCGGGACTGCTATCAAGGAAGAATGAGGCAGTGATCGACACATCAATACCGGGGAAGATCAAACTTGTGAGTGGAGTGAGGGCGTTGGATTTCTATTCCGAGTCGAAAAGCACTTTCAAAGGAAGGGAGATAGAGGTGTTCGGCTCAAGCATTGATCCCTCTAATGAGGGAAGATTTGACCTGAAAGAGGGGGATTCGAAAATCGCGTGGCAAGAGATCAGAAGTGGAAGTGGCGCCCTGGTTACGGAAACCTTCGCCTATAAGTGGGGACTTGGCGCCGGAGACACCGTGGAGATCACCACGCCTTCGGGAAACAGAAAATTCAAGATATCCGCGATCTATTATGATTATTCTTCCGAAACCGGACACATTGCCATAGAACATAAAATCTTTAAAAATATCTGGAAGAATGATAAAATTTCCGGCATCGGGGTGTATCTGAAACCGGGAACCGACCTGCAATCAGTGAAAAACGGAATAAAACAGCTTTTTCCTGAAATGAAAGGAATTCTATTGAGATCAAACAAAGAGCTCAGGGATTATTCAGTTAACATTTTTGACCGCACATTTATAGTTGCCGGTCTGCTTCACATCCTCTCCGTGGTGGTTGCATTCATCGGAATTTTAAGCGCGATGATGTCGATACAGCTGGAAAAAGGGAAAGAAATGGCAATTTTAAGGGCAACCGGTCTCACCGGTTCGCAAATGTTTGGAATGATCACGGCACAAACCACAACAATGGGCATCCTCGCGGCGGTCATAGCGATCCCGCTTGGACTTGTTCTCGCGTACTGCCTCATTTTTGTAATAAATCTCCGTTCATTCGGATGGACAATGAATATGATGATTGATTCCGCCGTGCTTCTTCAGGCTGTTTTGATATCAGTGTTCGCGGCTGTTGTAGCCGGCTTATACCCCGCGTATAAAATGTCTAAAACTTCGCCCGCGATGGCATTACGGGAGGAATAATGAGATTGCTTCTGTTATCGCTTGGCGCGCTGATCCTTCTCTCCGGTGTTGTTGTTATTGTACTTACCGGTGAGGGGGAAAACACAGAAACAGCCGGGCTAACTGTATCATCCGTAATGTCAGGAGCTGATGGGGGATTTACAAAAGCTGATTCAGTAAGAAAATTCAGCTTTCCGGCGGATCATTTCGCGCACCCCGGCTTCAGAACTGAATGGTGGTATTTCACCGGGAATCTTTTCACCCGTGATGGAAGAAGGTTCGGATATCAGGTAACCATCTTTAGAAACGGTATCTATTCTGTGGCAAAAGAAGATACCACCGGGTTTTCAGCCTCAGCGGTATACTCGGCTCATATTGGGGTGAGCGACATTTCCACAGGAAAATTTTATTCGTTTGAAAGTTTCGCGAGAGGCTCCGGCGGTCTCGGTGGAAGCAATATTGATAATTCAACCGTTTTCGCGGGAAGCGTGGCATTGAAATTCGATTTTTCAAAAGATCCCGCAATGCCTTTAATGAGAATCTCCGCGCAAAAGAAAGAGCTGGAACTTGAACTCGAACTTCTTCCGCTCAAACCCGCTGTACTTCAGGGGAACAAGGGATTGAGCGCGAAATCAAACAAACCGGGAAATGCTTCCTACTATTATTCTTATACCCGGCTGGAAACCAAAGCTGTGTTCAAAACCGGTGGGGAAACCAATGAACTTAAGGGGCACTCATGGATGGACCGGGAGTGGTCGACCAGCGCGCTTGATGAAGATCAAAAAGGGTGGGACTGGTTCGCGCTGCAGCTCGATGACAACACTGAATTGATGTATTTCAGGCTGCGTGATGCCAAAGGAAATACCAACTTTCAGAAGGGGAGTCTGGTTCTTGCCGACGGTTCATACACGGTACTGCGTGAGAACGACCTGAAACTCTCAACTTTGGAATTTACCACGGTTAACGGGACAAGCTATCCTGACTCGTGGAAGATCGACGTGATTCCGCTTAATACATCTTTCGAGGTAAAGACTTCAATGAAAAACCAGGAACACAGGTTCACTGTCCGCTACTATGAGGGAGCAATAGATGCCGAAAAGGTGTCAAACGGAACCAGAACTATTGGAAGGGGGTACGTTGAACTCACCGGGTATTCAGGTCAGTGATCAGAACAGAATATCATCAACATCTTTTTTAGCTATATAAAGGGTAGTACCACCGGATGACTGTAGCTCGAGAGCTTCCGGCATCATATTAACGATGGTAAATTCTGTTTTTTCACCTGCTTTTAATTCAGATTTGGTTGAAAGCCCGGCATCCTTGTAAAGTACCGCGCCCTGTTTCGGTTTACACTTGAGTTCTTTTTTTGCCAGGATGTTTCGTTCGGTCGTTGGATCAGTGATTGTGCTGATGATAACATTTCGGAATGAAAAGACGCTATTTTGGCCAAATACTATCGAAATGGACGGCTTGAACTGTTCGTAATCAAGGTCGGTAAAACCGTTTTTGTTTTTGGCAAGGATAACTTCGTTTCCGTTAATTCTGACAGAGATGGTCGAGTAAAGAGCGGAGACCTCAAGATCGAACTCGCCTTCGCCGACAGAGATATCGCCACGCGCGATCTCTTTATCAGTGAACACTTTTTCAATTACTCCTGCGGGCTCCACATTTTTCGTCTGCCCTGAAGCTTCAATATTATAATTAAAACTTTTCATTTCGCTGAGTACCAGCAGCTCATCAGAATTACTTTCAGAAACCGCAGATTTTTCAATCAACCTGGCATGGTTTTGCGTGAGTATAAGGTAAAAATGGTTGAAAGCTATTCCAAAAACAGAACCGGGACCACCCTTTATCCTGACTTTTTCCACCTTCATCTTGAATGAAAAGAAACCGCTTGTGTTAAGG
>JAEYUD010000128.1 GCA_023433685.1 Bacteroidota bacterium | reverse complement strand
CATCAAGAGAGGTATGGTGAAAGAAGGGGTTGTTGTTATCGATGTGGGGACGAACAGGATAGATGATCCAACCTCGAAGACGGGGACGAGGCTCGTGGGGGATGTCGATTTTGATGAAGTGGCGCCCGTTGCCTCATATATCACCCCCGTGCCGGGAGGCGTGGGACCGATGACCATAGCGATGTTGTTAAAAAACACAGTTAAAGCATTCAAAGACTCCGGAATATAAAATGGACTCCAACAGAATTTCAAAGATTGTTCATCAGGCGCTCCTCGAGAGGAAGCTAAGCGATTTTTACTGCACTTCTGAAAGCTGCAAAGGATGGGAGCGGAATGTTGTTACCCAGCCCCTCACTGTTAACAAGATAGTTAACGCGGGTGCCGAAAGGATCTCGGCGGGAATTGGTGTCGGACATGAACTCGGCGACCGCGAACTGGCGGGAATGATCGACCATACCCTCCTGAAACCGGATGCCACGATCGATGAGATCAAAACCCTCTGCTCGGAAGCAAAGCAGTACACCTTTGCCAGTGTCTGCGTAAACCCTTGCCATGTAAAGCTTTGCAGCGACCTTCTTAAAGGGACCAAAGTGAAGGTTTGCACGGTTATCGGCTTTCCTCTGGGCTCGAACCCCACTTCAGTTAAACGCCTCGAGGCGGAGAACGCCATCGCTGAGGGAGCCCAGGAACTCGACATGGTTATTAATGTCGGATGGCTGAAATCGGGTTTGTACCGCGAGGTTTTTGAAGATATTCAGCAGGTTGTAATCCCCGCGAAGAACAGAAGGGTAATCGTAAAAGTGATACTTGAAACATGCCTTCTGACCGATGAAGAGATCGTTAAAGCTTGTCTGATCTGCAAACAGGCGGGCGCGAGCTATGTGAAAACCTCGACCGGCTTCTCGAAGGGGGGCGCGACCGTTCAGGCCGTTTCGCTCATGAGACAGGTGGTCGGTACCACCGTCGGTGTGAAAGCCTCGGGCGGTATCAGAACCACTGAAGATGCCCGCGCCATGGTTGAGCACGGAGCGGACAGAATTGGCGCAAGCGCCAGCGTTAAAATAGTGATGGGAGGCGGCTCTGGTTCTAGAACTGGTAGTTACTAAGTCGGACGACGGCTTCACCGCCGAGATACCGACACTTCGGGGGTGCGAAACATGGGCGCACACCGAGGATGAAGTGATGGAAAAAATTCTTGAGCAGGCCTCGTTCTACCTGAAACTTGATGACACCAAGAAGATGAAGGTTGACAAGGCCCGTGGCGACTTCACTGTTAGCATCTATAAACTTATCGTCAAGTAGTTTGGAAAAGAAGAGAGAGATCACCCCGACCCGACGCGAAAAGCTTGCCCGCGTTGCCCTGAACAGGCAAAACGACCTCACACTTGTACTCGAAAACATCCACGACCCCCACAATGTAAGCGCGATCCTCCGCAGTTGCGATGCCGTGGGGATGAAGCGGGTTTCGCTGCTGTACAACATCGAAAAATTCCCGAAACCGGGCGGAAAATCTTCCGCTTCCGCCTCAAAATGGATGGAAGTGCAGAAATTCAAAACCGTTGATGAGTGCTACAACGATCTGCGTGAGCGTGGGTTTGTGATCGCCGCGAGCTATCTGGATGAGAATTCGAAGTCGCTTTATGATATCGATTTCACCGGAAAGGTTGCCCTGGTTATGGGTAACGAGCACCGGGGGATATCGGAAGAGGCACTGGCAAAGGCCGATTTCAGCTACTACATCCCGATGAAGGGGATGATCCAGAGTTTGAATGCCTCGGTTGCCGCGGCTGTATCGGTTTATGAGGCCTTCCGGCAGAAACTCCTAAGCGGGCACTATGATAAACCTCAGCTTTCAGCTTCAGAATATGAGGAACTGTTGGCAAAGTGGGTTAAGAAGTAGCCCTTTTTAAAATGTTAAATGTTATTCGCCGTGGCGAAGTTAAACGTTATTCGCCTTCTGCGGAGTGAATTAGGACGCTGATACACACGGATTTCACAGATTAACGCGGAGTAATTGATCACCGATCATTTTTTTATGCAACGTTACGAAAAATTGAGAAAAAGTTAGATAATGAGTATTAAGACAATAAAACCTGTAAGTAGAGTAAAAGGTGAACTGCGGTTCAAAGGGGATAAATCGGTATCGCACAGGGCGGTGATATTTGCCGCGATGGCGGAGGGGGAATCGGTTATCCGTAATCTCTCGATGAGTGATGATGTGAAATCATCGATAAACTGCATGAGGGCACTTGGTGCCGGATTTGAATGGGAAGGTGCCGACCTTAAGGTGAAAGGCGTTGGCTTCAAAGGTTTTAAACAGCCGGAAGTGATGCTCGACGCGGGAAACTCGGGTACAACTGCCCGTCTGTTAACCGGTTTACTTGCCGCGCAGGATATTGAATCTTCACTCACGGGTGATGACTCACTGAAGAAACGCCCGATGGAGAGGGTGGCGGAACCCCTTTCAAGACTCGGCGCGGACATCACCATGACCGACGGGAAGTTCCTCCCTCTGACGATCAAAAAAGGGAAGATTACTCCGGGTGAGATCACCCTTGAAGTTGCATCCGCTCAAGTGAAAAGCGCGCTGATACTCGCGGGGCTCCACATTGAGGAGGGTGAACTTAAGATAATCGATCCATTTGAAACCCGCAACCACACCGAAGAGATGCTCGGCATCGAAAGAGTGGAAGGTGCCTCCGGAAAGGTTTTGACCGTTTCCAAGGCGAATTACCCCATTGCGGGTGAATTTGATATCCCCGGCGACATTTCGAGCGCGATGTTTTTCATCGTACTGGCACTCGTGGCGGGTGACTCACTCAGGATCAAGAACCTTCTGCTTTCACCGGAAAGGATCGCTGTATTTCAAATTCTGGAGCGGATGGGGGCAAAAATTGAATATGACCGGGTTGAAACGGGCAATTGCGGGAAGTGGGGCGATATTTTTGTGAAGCGCTCCGATCTGATTAACACCGAGATATTCCCCGAGGAGATACCTCTTATAATAGATGAGATCCCCGCGCTCGCGGTGGCGGGTCTGTTCGCCGAGGGTGGCTTTATGATCCGTGATGCTAAAGAGCTCAGGGTAAAAGAGACCGACAGGATCGCCGCGATAGTGAAGAACATGGAGTTCTGCGGCGCGGAAGTGGCTGAGTTCGAAGACGGCTTCCTGATCCACGGGAAGGATGTAGAGGATTTTGCCATGTTTGAGAGTTACGGTGACCACAGGATCGCAATGGCCTTCTCGGTGCTGGCGACACTTCTGAACAAAGGGGGGAAAGTAAATGATTTTGAATGCGTTTCGGTGTCAAATCCCGGATTTTTTGAACAGCTTGAATCGATAACCGTTAAAGGATGATCATGAGAAATTTCCTTTTTATTGCATTTTTGTGTGCCGGAAGCGTGGTTTTCGCGCAGAAATTTGAGATCAACAACTACATGCCCCTTAACATCAGGGAGTCGGTCGCGAAGGGTTTCCGCGGGTACGATGGCAAGCCGGGCGCGAACTATGTGCAGAACGAGGTTGATTACAAAATTGACGCAGAACTGCTCCCCGTTGAAGGGAAAGTGAAAGGGAAGATTGTAATTAAATACAAAAACAACTTCCCTGTGGCACTCGAGAAGCTTGTCCTGAGGCTCTATCAGGATGCATTTAAGAAGGGAAATGCCCGCGATTTTCAGGTTGATCCCCGGGACATCCACGATGGGACAGTGATAACAAATCTAACTGTCAACGGTTTAGAGGTCGATCCCACCGGTGAGAAAGTTAACCGTGGCGGAACTTTGATGACGATTAAACTTGATCAGCCGCTTGCCAAAGGGGCTACCGCCACACTCTCGATGAACTGGGAGGTGAACCTGCCTGCCATCTCGCACGTCAGAATGGGGAAATACAGCGATTCGACTTTTTTAGTTGGTTACTGGTACCCGCAAATATCGGTTTACGACGACCTGCAAGGTTGGGATGAGAGTTCATACACAATGAACCATGAATTTTACAATAATTTCGCGGATTTCGATGTGAGGGTAACCACCCCCGAGGGTTACCTCGTCTGGGCAACGGGTGAACTTCAGAACGCGGGCGAAGTTTATGCTGAAAGTGTATTAAAAGGCTTCGAGAAGGCAAAGGCCTCCGATGAGATCGTGAAAATAATCTCACCCGCGACCAGGAATGAACTTAAAACAAAAAAAGGGAAGAACACCTTTCATTATGTTGCGAAGCATGTCCCCGATTTCGCGTTCGCCTCGGCGGTCGATTATTTATGGGATGCCTCCTCAATGGTTGTGGATGGGAAAACGGGAAGAAAAGTACTTATTTCCGCCGTTTACAATGCGAATTCAGAAGATTTTTACGACGTAGCCGACATTTCCCGCAAGGCGATAAAATATTTCTCTGAAGATCTGCCGGGTGTACCTTATCCATACCCTGTGATGACAGTTTTCAACGGACAGGGTGGGATGGAGTTCCCGATGATGGTGAACGACGGCACAACGGAGACATACGCCTCGGCCGTGGGCCTCACTTCGCACGAGATCGCGCACACTTATTTTCCCTTTTTCATGGGAACCAACGAGGTTAAATACGCCCACATGGATGAAGGATGGGCGGTAATGCTGCCGTTCAAGTTTCAGAAAGAACTCGGTAAATATAATCCGATTCACCGCCAGTTGAAGGGCTGGGAGGAAAGGGCAGGTCGCGAGTTTGAAGTGCCGCCGATGGTGCCTTCGATACAGCTGAGGGGACAGACCTACAGGATGACCGCCTATAACCGGCCCGCCACCGCGTATCTGATGCTGCAGGACCTGATGGGTGAGGATAAATTCCGCGAAGGGATGAGATATTACATTTCGATCTGGAACGGTAAGCACCCTATGCCGTTCGATTTCTTCAACACCATGAGCTCGTTTTACGGTGAAGACCTCAGCTGGTTCTTCAAGCCGTGGTTCTTTAACTGGGATTATCCTGACATGAGTCTGAAATTTGAAGGCGGTACCGATTATACCGTTGAGAATTTGGGCAGACTCCCTGTTCCCGTGAAGATCTATCTGGCGGAAGGAACCGACAAGAAACTCGTTTACTATGAGCCTGCTTCCATCTGGAAAGATGGTAAAACCTCGCTCAAGGTTACACTTCCCACACCTGATAAAATGACCTGGTACATGCTCGGCGATGAGAACATGCCGGATGTTAACAGGATGGATAATGTGCTTAAGTAAATGTTAAATGTTAAATGTGAAATGTGATCCGCCGCAGGCGGAGTAACTCGCCGCGGCGAGATGGAATGTGAAATATTAAACGTTAGTAGTATTAAATGAAAGATGATGGCCGGAAGGCATCGATATTTTCGGCGTTCAGGCATTATAATTACAGATTGTGGTTCGCCGGGCAGTTGATATCGCTGTTTGGTACCTGGATGCAGGGGACCGCGCAGGGGTTCCTTGTTTTCGAGCTTACACATTCGCCGGCTTGGCTGGGGTATGTGGGTTTTGCAGCGGGGATTCCCGTTTGGCTTTTCTCATCGTGGGCGGGGAGTCTGGCTGACCGTTATTCGAAGCGCACGATTCTAATGACATCGCAAATATCGATGATGATACTGGCATTTTCACTCGCCATACTTACCTTTCTTGATCTTATTCATCCCGTTCACCTTATAATTTTCTCATTTCTGCTCGGTGTTGCCAATACATTCGACGCGCCTGCCAGACAAGCTTTTGTTGTCGAAATGGTGGGGAAGGATGACCTGATGAATGCCATCGCGCTTAACTCCGGGATGGTGAACGGTGCCACGGCCGTGGGTCCCGCTTTCGCGGGGGTGACCTACGCGCTGTTCGGACCCGCCTGGTGCTTCGCCATTAACGGTGTTTCGTTCATCGGAGTTATCGGGGCGTTGATGTTCATGAGGCTTCAGCCCTTCGTTAAAGCGGTGAAGAAAAAGTCGGTATTGCACGATATCCTCGATGGATTCAGATACATCAAGCATCAGCCCGTGATGCTCGGTTTGATTCTTGTGGTGGCATTCAGTAGCGGTTTTGGACTGGCATTTGCGACCCTCTTTCCCGCCTGGGCTGTGAAAATACTTCACGGCGATGCCGCCACAAATGGATTTATGCAATCAGCCCGCGGCGCGGGTTCGATGCTCGCGGCATTGATGGTTGCCGCCATAAGCAGGGTAAACAAGATGGGGAAAGTGCTGACCGCCAGTTTAGTAATCTTTCCCGTTTTTTTGATGATCTTCTCACTGGCGCACACACTTGTACCTTCTTTAATTGTACTTTTCTTTACAGGTATTTTCCTCCTTTTTGTGATCAGTCTCGCCAACGGACTCATCCAAACCAATGTTGCCGATGAATATCGGGGTCGCGTTATGGGGGTACACACCATGACCTTCTTCGGCATGATGCCCGTCGGCGCGCTGATCTACGGACAGCTCGCTCAGCACTTCGGCGAAGTGGCGGCTGTGCAGGTTAGCGCGGGTGTGTTACTTGTCTTCTCGGCAGTGGTGTTCGTTTTCTTCCCGCGGCTGCGGGAGGTTTAAGGCTTTTAAGGCCCCTTTTAGGGTGTGGTGGTAAATCACCTTTCGCACAATACGGCCGTTGTCAATTTTCCGCACCTGCTTAAGTTTGGTAATTTTAGTAAATTACGAATCAAATTTTTCAGAAATCCACAAACGAAGATCCCGAATGAAAGAATATCACGACCTGGTAAGGTTGGTCATGGCCGAGGGTGTGCGGAAGCCATCGCGCACCGGAGTTGACACCATTTCATATTTTTCGGCGAATTACAGGGTTGACCTTTCGAAAGGTTTTCCGCTGCTGACGACGAAGAAAATGCAGTGGAAATCGCTCCTGCATGAAGTGTTGTGGTATCTTTCGGGTGAAAATCACATTAGAAACCTTCAGAAACACACCAAAATATGGGATGCCTGGGCGGATGAAGAGGGGAACCTCGAGACGGCTTACGGCTACTACTGGAGGAAATTCCCTTCTGCTGAACTTGATGAGAACGGCAACTGGCAGGTCCGGCAAGTTGATCAGATCCGGTATATAATTGATGAAATTAAGCGCAATCCTTATAGCCGCCGACTGATAGTTACTGCCTGGGAGCCGGGTAATGCCACTAAAAGCAAACTTCCTCCGTGCCATTACACTTACGCGTTCAATGTGCAGGGGAACAAACTGAATTGTCACCTTACACAACGCTCGGGCGATATCGCGCTCGGTATTCCATTCAATCTCGCGGCATATTCGATCCTTACCATGATCATCGCGAATGAGACGGGACTTGAGCCGGGGATATTCAGTCACACGATAATTGACGCGCATATTTATGTAGCCGATAAAGGCACCCCGATGGAGAAATTCGACCATATTGAAGGTCTGAAAATCCAGCTGGAAAGGGAACCACTTCCTTTGCCAACTCTGAAAATCGCCAAAAAACCGATCGATGAACTTACATTTGATGATTTTGAATTGACCGGATACCAAAGCCACCCGGCGATCAAGTTTGAGGTGGCCATTTGAAGCGGATCATAATCGTTGCCGTCGCGAAAAATTATGTCATCGGCAGAGCCAATGGTGACATGGCGTGGAATGTTCCTGAAGATTTTAAGTTTTTCAAGGAAACAACAATCAATTATCCTGTTCTGATGGGGCGGAAAACCTACGGATATTTCAAGAAACCGCTTAAAGACAGGGAGCACATAGTTATCACCCGGGATGAGAATTTCGATCCGAAATTTCCCGAAGTGAAGGTGTTCCACACTCTTGAAGATGGATTTAAGTATGTGGCAACACTTCCGAAAGGAAAGATGTTTATAATTGGTGGTGGTGATGTTTACCGTCAGGTCCTCGATCAGGACCTGGTGGATGAGATGCTAATTTCATGGATGGATTTCGAAGCCGAAGGGGAGGTAACTTTTCCGCGGTTTGATGAATCGAAGTGGAAAGTACTCAACCGGGATAAACGCGCGCAGTTCGAGATAGTGCATTATGTAAAGGGTTACACGGATTAGATGGATTTAACACAGATTCCACGGATTCGATTTACATCTTTGAAATCCGTGATTAATCCGTGAAATCCGTGTAACTTTTTTAAGCGGTTAACCAATAGAAAACCAAATGAAGATCAAAGTATTACCTGAGAATATAGCGAGCAAGATAGCGGCCGGAGAGGTTATCCAAAGGCCCGAGTCGGCGGTGAAGGAATTGATGGAGAACTCCATCGATGCCGGCGCGACCGAGATCGAACTCGTTGTGAAGAACGCGGGGCGTACCTTGATCCGTGTTATCGATAACGGCGAGGGGATGCCCGAAGAGGACGCCATCATCTCCGTTATGAAGCATGCCACGAGCAAAATAAAGGTGGAAAGCGACCTTGACGCTATTACTACACTCGGATTCCGGGGTGAGGCATTGAGCTCGATGGTGGCTGTAAGTCAGTTTGAAATGAAGACGGGAACCAACACTTCGCAGCTCTCTACAGTGATAAGGATCGATGACAGCAAGACGATCATGAAAGATCAGGGGGGTTACTTCAAGGGAACCGATATAAGTGTTAAGAACCTCTTCTATAACACCCCCGCGAGAAGGAATTTTCTTAAGTCGGATTCAACCGAATTGCGGCATGTGATCGATGTTTTTCAGAGATTGGCAATCAGCCGGCCCGACATCACTTTTCGGTTCTATTCAGATGAAACTAAAGTTCACGACTACACTTCATGTACACTCGAAGAACGCTTGGTGCAAGTCTTCGGTGAAAGAGTAAGAAACAACACGATTTTTATCGAGGAGAAGACCGATTACCTCAGCATGAGCGGCTACCTTGGGAAACCCGCGCTTGTGAAAAAAGCAAAAGGCGACCAATACCTGTTCCTCAACGGCAGATTTGTTTCTTCAAAACAGGTGAATTTCGCGGTATTTAACGCTTATGAAAACTTTCTTGAGAAGGGTGACTACCCCTTCTTTGTACTTTTCCTCGATATCGATCCATCTAAAATTGATGTAAATGTTCACCCGTCAAAGCTCGAAGTAAGGTTTGATGAGGAGAAGGATATCTATAATTTCACAAGTGCTGTTGTGCGCAAAGGGCTTGCCGAGTTTGATCTTGTGCCATCGCTTTCTTTCAGATCGGGAAGCCTTGACAACCACAGTGGATTGGGATTCGACAATTACTCCCGGAGCTCACGCCGTGATTTCAGTGACAGACCAGAGACCTCGCCGGGTTCGTTCGGTGGCAGGCAACAGCCCGGCTATCAGCAGGGAGGAAATCCCCCGAAGCGGGCAGTTCTGAACGATAGTGATATCGATCTGATTTTCGGCGCACTCTCAAAGAACATGGAACGTGGGCCCGCGGATGAAAGTATCCCGATGCCTTTTGACGATGCACCGCCACCTCCTCCCCGGAATCCGGAGCAGAGGGGAGAAGAGGTTTACACTCCCAAAATATTCGAAACAATTCCGGCTGAGACAACAGAAGCTGACTCGACCCCTTTCATTATCCAGTTGCACAACAAGTATATACTCTGCCAGATAAAAACGGGTCTGATGATCATCGATCAACATGTCGCGCATGAGCGAATACTCTATGAAATGGCGAAGAAACAAATGACTCAAGGGATGCCTCTTTATCAGACTCTTCTTTTTCCGAAAGTGGTTTCAACCGATCCCGCGCGTGTCATGCTGGTGAAAGAATTGCAGGATTACCTTCAGCGCCTGGGATTCATCGTAAAACCGGTTTCCCGGACGGATGTGGTGATCGAGTGTGTGCCGCCTCAGATCAAGGATGGTGAAGAGGAGAAAATATTCCTGGAGATACTCGATCAGTACCTCGAGTTCAGGGAGGAAAAGATACTTGACTCCACCGAGAACATGGCTAAATCATTCTCATGCAAAGCCGCGATAAAAGCAGGGGAGAGGCTCTCACAGGAGGAAATGCGCCGTCTGATAGATGAACTTTTCGCCACTGAAAATCCCTATGTCTGTCCACATGGCAGACCCGTTGTTCTAAAAATCTCGCTTGATGAGTTTGACCGGCGGTTTGGAAGAACTTCATAAAAAAAGGCTGCTTCGGGGGAAGCAGCCTTTTTTTTAGTGGTTAATGGTTAGTTTTTTTAGTGGTTAATGGTTAGAGGTTAGCGGTTAGTCCACCTGCGGCGGGGAGGTGTCTGGGGTTTAGTCCGCCGTGGCGGATTGGTGTCTGGTCCGCCGCGGCGGATTGGTGTT
>JAEYUD010000107.1 GCA_023433685.1 Bacteroidota bacterium | reverse complement strand
CCCTAACACAGCCTCTGCTTCTCCCTTTTTCTGTAATAGATACCGTGGATCGATTCAGGTGAGAGGTAGAATTCATCGGCGAGCATTTCCTTTATGATGTTGGTTTTTACCCCCTGGCGTTTCAGATCATCGAATTTTTGCCGGATGGTAAAATTGCGGTATTCTGATTCATCGATCAGTCCAAGTTCTCTAAGTTCTTCAAAGTTAAGTTCTGGCAGTCTCTCCATTTCTTACCTCATTCCTTGCTTGATTTTTTGATATTTACCGAAAAAGTGTTACATTTAAGATGTTAATCTTATAAAACTATAAAACTTTTAACTTATCACGTCGCTAAACTAAGATTAAGAGCTTATATAAGTCAAGTTTAAATGCAAAATACCCGAGAAAAATCTTTAATAGCCTCCCGCTTAAGAGAATTCGCTTATAGCAGGACGGATAAACTTAGCGACTTCGCCCGTCTTCTGGATATGCTGCCGCAGACTCTTAACTCATACCTCTCCGGAAAGATCACCCCCGGCGCGGAACTTCTCGTGAAGCTCTCCGAAATGGGTTGCGATATCGACTGGCTTCTGACGGGGAAACCCACCGGACAGGAACACATCAGACATATTGGAAATGGTGAGCAAAAAGGAAGTTTCAGGGTTCTTGGCACCGTTCCCGCGGGTGTGGCTGACATACAGGACTGGAGTGACCTGAACGAGTTCCGCGATCTTCAGTACGATCCTGATACCCATTTCTATCTGAAGGTTGATGAAGAGTTTGGTTACAGCATGATGCCGATGGTTAGTCCGGGAGACTACGTGCTGGTCAGTCTTTACGGGAAGGTGAAACATGGTGATCTCGTGGTTGCCCTTTACGATCAGACCAAGGGAGCGCTTAAGATCTACACTGAAAATGAAAGCCTGCCCGGAGTTGCAATGCTTACTTCGTATAATCAATCGATACCGCCGATGCTCTTCAAGAAGGAGGATATCAAAGTCTACAAAGTTGTGCTGATCGAGAAGAACAACAAATGACGGCAGGGAATTGAAAACAAAGAATCAGGCTCCAATAAAGGGAATGAGAACCACCATTCTCGGCATAATTGTATCGTTTTTTCTGGTAATTATAAAAGGTGGCGCTGGAATTCTTGGGAATTCATACGCGCTCGTGGCAGATGCAATTGAGTCACTCTCAGATATCTTCACTTCAACAATAGTCCTTCTCGGAATCAAGTACGCGTCGCGACCGAAGGATGAAGATCATCCATACGGGCACGGCAAAGCGGAACCACTTGCCGGTCTGTTCGTTGCCATGATGCTGATAGTTGCCGCGATAGTAATTATTGTTCAGAGTTTGAATGAGATAATCACGCCTCATCACGCGCCTGAGCCATTCACTTTGATCGTTCTGGTATTAGTGGTAGTGGTAAAAGAGACCCTTTTTAGAAAAGTGATCGAAGTGGGTGAAGGAATTGAAAGTGTCGCGGTGAAAAACGATGCCTGGCACCACAGAAGTGACGCCATCACTTCCGCGGCGGCTTTTATTGGTATTGCCATCGCCTTGATCGGCGGAACCGGCTATGAAGAAGCCGATGACTACGCGGCCCTTTTTGCATCATTCATAATCATTTACAACGCCATCTCGCTTTTCATGCCGGCATTAAAAGAGATACTTGATACAGCGCCACCAGTTGAATTTGTTCAGAAGGTGAAAGAATGCGCCCGTGAAGTGGAGGGAGTGAAAGATATTGAGAAGTGTTTCATCCGCAAAATGGGATTCGAGTATTACATCGACATGCATGTGATAGTTAACGGCAACCTGTCTGTTTTTGAGGGGCACCTTATAGCTCACTCAGTAAAAGACAAACTTATCGAAGTCTTCCCAAACGTGTCAGACGTCCTCTGTCACATCGAACCCTGGGATCCCGAAGCATACAAGCTCAAACAAGAAGAAGGAAATCTGTTTTTGTAGTTCTCAATGCGCCGCGGCGCACTCAAGTTCTCAATGCGCCGCGGCGCACTCAAGTTCTCTAAAGCCACCTCACCATACCCGGAATAAGAAAAACCGCGAGCAGCGCGACAACCTGGATCAGAATGTAAGGGATCACACCCCGGTAAATATCTGTTGTCTTTACTTCAGGCGGAGCAACTCCTTTTAGATAGAAGAGGCTAAATCCGAACGGGGGAGTGAGGAACGATGTCTGCAGATTCATTGCAATGAGTATCGCGATCCATAGCATATCCATCCCGAAGTGGCGGAAGATCGGATCCACAATCGGTACAACGATGAAAATGATCTCTATAAAGTCGATCAGGAAGCCAAGCAGGAAGATTATCAGCATTACGAAGAACAGGAAGATACCGGGGGAGATCTCAGAAGCCATTATCATTTCCGTGAGCACCACGTCCCCTTCAAGTTCACGGAAAACCAGACTGAATGCAGTGGCACCGATCAGGATCATCAACGCCATCGTTGTGATGGTGACCGTCTTACCTGAAACCTCTTTTATCGTTTTAAAGTCAAGTTTTTTGCGAAGTGCCGCAAGACCTGTAGCGCCGATCGCGCCCACGCCTGCTGCCTCGGTGGGGGAGGCCACACCGAAGAATATTGAGCCCAGAACCAGGAGCACCAGGGTACCGGGCAAAAGAAACGCGGAGACCAATTTCTTCACCCGCTCTTTTCTGAACGCCGCCAGTTCTTCATCGGGCATTGGGGGAAAGGCGGACGGTTTAAGGAAATTCAGCGCCACGATCCAGATAAAGTAAAATCCAACAAGGACGAACCCTGGCGCGATCGCGGCAACGAAAAGATCACCGATGGGTATGTTCATCACGCTGCCGAGCAGAACGAGTATGATGCTCGGCGGGATTATCTGCCCTAATGTTCCGGAAGCGGCGATAATTCCTGCTGAATCAGTGGTTGAGCAACCACGTTTTATCATTACGGGGAGGGAAATAACACCCATGGTTACCACGGTGGCACCAACAATTCCCGTTGAAGCTCCGAGAAATGTTCCAACAACCAACACCCCGATCGCCAGTCCGCCACGCATTTTACCAAATACTAATGCCATGGTTTCAAGAAGTTCCTCCGCGATGCCCGACCGCTCAAACATCACCCCCATAAAAACGAACATAGGGACGGCGAGAAGGACAAAATTAGACATCACACCCCAGATCCTAAGAGGCAGGAGCGAGAGGAACTCAGGGCCCAGCATCAAAGTGCCGAAAAGCACCGAAACACCGCCGAGGGTGAACGCCACGGGGAAGCCCATCAGCAGGGAAAAAATAACAACCGAGAAGAAAATGAACGGCATTAAATCCACTAAAATATCAGGCACTTTTCTTCTCCTCCCCGTTTTTGTATCGTTTTACGGCATCCAAAAGGAAAACCACCCCCTGCATCAGCAGGAGGATGAAACCGGCAGGGATCATGGTTTTAAGGAGGTACCTCGCGGGGAGCCCTCCCGGGTCGGGCGAGCCCTCGTGGATAAGGTAAGACGACCAGATAAAATCGATCGAATACCATATCACGAATCCGGTGAAAGAAAAGAGGAGTACGACAGTGCCGGCGATATCCACTAATGCCTGTCGCTTTTTAGTGAACCGATTGTAAAGCACGTCAATCTTCACGTGTTCACCCCGCTTGAAAGTGTAACCGGCTGCCAGAAGAAAAATGATGGAGAAAATATGCCACTCGAGCTCCTGAAGGGCAACACTTCCAACGTTAAAAACATACCTTCCCACCACATCACCAACCACGAGCAGCACGAGGATCGAGGTCAGAAATGCCGCCACCGCGCCCGCCCACTCTTGAACACGCTCATTGAACCGGATGAATTTCTCCATCAGTTCACTCCCATGAACAGATGTAGTTAAGGGTGTAACCCTGTTTCATGAAAGGTCTTACAGGGAGTCCGGTTATTTTAACCTTCCCCGCGAAGTTCCCGTTCGCGTTCTTCTGAAGCATTACCATGGTGGTTGGGGTCTCAACACCCGCCTCTTCACCCGGAGCGTAGAACTCGAAATCAACAGTGGAATCAGCCGCCTGCTTGAAAGGCCAGGCCCCCGGTTTAACGAGTTTGCACCCGTTTTCGATGAACTTCTTGAAAAGCACAGGAAACTTGCCTTCTTTACCTGATGAGGCGATAAATCCAAATTCCGCGACACCGATATAAGGGCCCTTGGCATCTCTGTGCCTGGCAAACATCGTCAGGTGGAACTTACCCGCGGAAGGGAATAGAATGTCAACTGTTCCATCCTTCCCCGATCTTTGTGTGAGGGTTCTGTTCTCTATCCGGTTCTCTTCCATGTCGTAAAGGTTGGATGTAACAACCACGTCTTCAGGAATTTTTATCTGCAATCTGAACTCCTCACCGCAGTTATAGACTCTCGAGGGTGGGGTTACGAGATCGAGATTGAGAGCGAAGAACCTGTCGGTCAGGTAAGGCATCTCCGAAAATTTCTCAAAACTGAGTGGAGTGCTCACGAGTTGCCACTGTGGGTCTTGCGGGAAGTGGGTGTAAAGGAATTTCTCCGGCGCGATCATGTAATAGCCGAGTGAGTAGTTCGGCGTGAAGAACAACCCGTCTATGTAACCGGAGTTCCAGGTGACATCTATCAGTTTCCACTCGCCGTCGAGTTTTACCGCGGTCCAGGCGTGGTTCGACTCAAATTTCTCATCGCCTGAAAAGAGGTTAAAACCGTATCCACGGGCATATCCGTTAATTTTTTTATTCTCAATCCCTACAGTTGTTAGCAAGAGCTCAAAAACATTGCAGTAACCTTCACATACCGATCTTCCCGTTTTTATCACGTCATAAACATCATAAACCACGGGCGAATTGCCGAGGAAGCCGTTAACATCATATTGGATGTTAAGAGCCACCCAGTCGTGAAGAACACGGATCTTTTCAGCGTCGGTGGAGATACCGCTCAGGAGAGCGTCAACAAGTTGACCAAAATTAGCTTTGGGGTCAGACTTTACAGCTGCTGTAATTCCCGGAGGAACATTAACAGCATTTGGGTGCGGTTCCTGGGCAAAAAGTCCCGGAACGATAAACAGAAACAGTAACACGAGATAAGCCGTGCGTCTCATATTTAACTCAATAGATAATTGATTGCATCTTCCGCCGAATAAGAACCGGCATTGTTTTTCATAAGTTTTCTCAGGAAGCCAAGATCGTCGCCAAGGGTTATTATCGGTGGTTCAATTTCGTCGCCTACACCGGCGGTCGCGAGAAGTCCGTTGCAAAGACACCCACGTCCGGCGAGTTCATCGGGGTTGCCACCTTTATGAATAAACTTATCCTCCGGTTCGGCCGCGCACCGGTAGCCGATCCTTCCGCCATCCTTTTCGTATGGTATAACAAGGAGTCCTTTGTTGCAGACCCTAACGCGTCTATCATACACCCCGTTATCGGCAATGGTACCTTCGATCTCAGCCAATTTGAAGGGGAAGCCGGTTGGTGAAATTCTGGAATCGGTTCTGATGTTCAGTTCACCGTCATATCCAAGTTTTCTGATCTTTGATCTAAGTTCTGGAACCATTCCCGACTCTTCAGACAGAGCGAATATTGAGCCTGCCTGTATACCGGCCGCGCCTACTGATCTGGCATAGCGAAGTTTTTCCGGGGAGGCATTCGCGCCTCCGATCCAGAAGGGGATTCCCAGTTTTGCCATTTCGTTATAATCGACCCGGTCTTTCTCTCCGTAAACAGGTGGATCGCCCGGTTGCGCTCCGGGATCAATCCTGCGGGGCGGGGCATTGTGACCTCCCGCTGTTGGCTCCTCGACCACGAATCCGTCGACACTTCCCTGGGGTGATTTTTTAAGAAAGAGATTTGCGAGCAAATTGGATGAAATGATCGGCAGGAATTTGGGTTTCTTCAGGTCTTTGATCTTCTCACCAAAAAACTGTCCGGGACTGAATTTTATCGCGCTGCTTTTGATGTTCATACCAGATACAGGAACAGAATAACTGCAATCGTTTCCGTCGACAATGTCATTGATCAAAGCCGGGATCTGAAGTGGTATGCCGGCACCCATCGTGATAATATCCACTCCACCCATGATAGCGCCGTAAAGCGCGTGAACATGTGGAAAAGCGATCTTTTCAAGGTAGTTTATGCTTATCGGGTTATCATGTCCCTCTTTTGCCATCCGCACAACCGCGAAATTCGCGCAGATCACAAGGGCGATAAAGAGGTTTGAAGGATTAAAACCGACATGCGGAATTCCCTTGAACGGGGTATGCTTCGGGATTCCACCCTTTACATAGAACTTGTGCATTATCTCTTTAACCATGGTCTGGAAAGGAAATCCCGCGAGGGCACGTCTGAAGTGCTCGCCCGGG
>JAEYUD010000078.1 GCA_023433685.1 Bacteroidota bacterium | reverse complement strand
GAGCAGTACGAGAAGTCGATAGCTTACTACGATACGTGCCTTGCTTACAGAAACGCGATGGTCAAGCGTGATCCGTCTGACTGGATGTGGGAGCGGATCGGAGGCAGTTACTGGGGGAAAGCGTATTCACTCGCCGGAATGGATAAATACAAGGAGTCGGTACAGTTTTATGAACTCGCTCTCTCGGCTTATGACTCATCCAAAGCCACAACGGCATCAGGTGACAAACTTACAGTACTGAGAAACATAGCTGATGTTTACTCGAAAATGGGTGATTATCAGAGGGGTTTCGAGATCTACAACAAGGTTTATGATCTTGCTATTGCCACTTCGAACCATAGCCGTGAGGCCCAGGCACTATACGACATGGCATATATGCTGTTTGAATTGAGCGATTTTTCAAAGGCGATCTCATTTTACGAAAAAAGCTTCAACAAGTATACCGAAATGGGTGATTATGACAATGCGGGTTTGTGCCAGTCGAATATTGGTCAGGCGGAGTGGAACCTTGGCAATTTCCAGAAGGCAATAGCGTGTCACAACAAAGCCATTGAATACCGTGATAAAACGGGTAACAAGGCTGATCAGGCATTTTCTTACGATAAACTCGGCAGTCTTTACTCGAAACAGGGTGATCCCGAGAAAGCGATGGAGTACTTTACCAAGGCTATCGAACTCTACAAATCACAAAATGACAGCGTTGGCATGGCTGGAGTTTACGATAACATTGGAGCCATGTACAAAAAACTGAATGACTTCGAGAAAACTTTCGAATACTTCAAGATGAGTCTTGCTATAAAGGAGAAGGCAAAAGACAAATACGCCATTGCCGGTAACTACTATGAGCAGGGGATGGCATACATGACTTTTAATGACATCCCGAATGCGACACTTATGTTGAACAAGGCGCTTGAACTTAATCTGTTGGTTAACGACAGGCTCGATGCCATCTACTGCATGATGAACCTTGGGCAGATTCAGTACGGCTACCGGAATAATTTTGATTCCGCCATCGTGATCTTCCAAAAGTCACTTTCGATGGCAAAAGAGATAAAGAACAACTCTCCGATCGCGTTCGCCTACAAACAAATGGGGCTTCTTTACTCGGAGAAAGGTGAAGCTGCTATCTCGGCAAAGTATCTTGATTCTGCATTGGTGATCTATGAACTGATGCAGGAGAAAGCGGAGATCGGCAATGTCTTTCTGAATCTGGGTTCAGCATCAATTTCCGGAGGCGACTTCGACAAGGCGATGTCATACTTTCTGAAAGCCGAGGATGTGGCAAAGTCGATGAACAATATTAACTTGATGGCCGATGTATATATATACAAAGGTGACCTTTACCGGATACTCGGGGAATACTCGAAAGCGAAGGTTACTTTCGACTCGGCTTACACATTCTACAAAAAGATCGAAAATCCATGGGCGATAGCCAACATTTCAATTTCATACGGAAACATTTACAATGTACAGGGAGAGTATCAGCTTTCAATACAAAACTATTTAAAGGCTGACAGCATCTACGCTTTCATGAAAAATGATTACTACAGATCAACCCCGCTCAACAATATCGGAACGGTTTATTTTTGGCAGGGTGACTATGAATCAGCACTACCATACTTCAAGAAAGCACTTTCAATTCTTGACTCGATCAAATACATGGGTGATTTCAGAACCACGGTTCTCTCGAACATAGGGGAGGTTCTTTTTGAGCAGAACAAATATGAGGAATCTGAAAAGTACCTTCTGATGGCCGTTGAGCACGCTAAAAAGAACAATGCTAAAGCTTATCTGCCTACACCTTACGGGCTTCTTGCTTCGCTTAAGATCGATGTAAAGAAGTACGATGAGGCTGAAAAATGGGCAAAAATGGCTTACGATCTGAGCACCGAGTTGAAAGACAGAAGTGATATTCTTTCGAGTTCGCTTGTTCTTGGAAGGTTGAACCACATGAAGAACAATATACCCCTTTCAAATCAGTTTCTGAACCGGTCGATCGATCTTTCGCTTGAACTGGGGAACAACAAACTTATCTATCACTCATATTACTACAAAGCTCTCAATTTTCAATCAGACAAGCAGCAGGACTCATCGATCGCTTACCTGAAGAAGGCAGTTTCGGTACTCAATGATATCCGCGGGAAACTTGTTGGTGGAGACAAAGCCGCCAAACTTTTCCAAAGTGGTGAGATGAAGGTTAAGATCTATGAGGCACTGATCAATGCTTTCATTCAGAAGGGGCAGCTTGACAGCGCGCTTTACTACCTGGATATGAGTTATAATGAAGGTCTCAAAGAGCAGTTTGGGAATGTAAAACCAAAATTTGATGATAAATCGAAGAATGATGCCCTTGAAAAAGAGAAAGAACTCAAACAAAAAAAATCCGGACTTGAAGAGCAACTTCAAAAGGAAAAATCGAAGCCAGTAGAATTGCAGAATCAGGAGAAAATAGCCAGTCTGACCGCGACGCTGGAAATAGCCGAAAAAGACTATATAAAGTTCACGAACGAGACGGTTAAAAAGAATCCAGGTTTGGATGACTACTTTAAAAAGAGTATTAATCCTGTTGATTTTAGAGCATTTAAGAAACATATTCCAAAGGATGTTGCAGTACTCGGTTATTTAATGGGCGATAATAACCTGTATATCTTTACTGCCACTTCTGATTCAGTGAGTGCTTTTGTTGTCGATATTCTCAAGTCTGACCTGGAGCAGAAACTTGTTGAGTTTTACTCAATGCTAAAAGATTCGTATCCTTCCAAGGAAGTGGGTGAGGTTGATGTAGAATCGTATACTCCGAAAGATAAAAGTAAATCGATGGAAGATGAACTCTATCTGGCCCCACAAAGGAAACTCGGTACTGAACTCTACGACATTTTGCTTGGACCGGTGAAGAATGTAACAAAATCAAAAAAAATACTCTGCATCGTTCCATTTGGAAAGCTTTACTACCTTCCGTTTGAATCGCTTATTTCATCGGGTAAAAGTGAAAAAACAAAATTTGTGATCGAAGACCATCAGATATTCTATGCAACATCGTTCACTTCATTCATGGGGAACGGAGGCGAGCCTGCACCGCTGAAGTTACTTGCATTCGCGAACGCGGATAAATCACTGCCATCCGCTGAAATAGAGGTGAGCAAATTAAAGAAACTGTTCGCTGACGCTGAGATCTATTCAGAAGATGAAGCAACAGAAGATAAAATAAGAAATTCGCAGCACAAAGGTTTCAATGTTATGCACTTTGCCACACACGGGAATCTGAACTATGGTGAAATCACCAAATCGTTCCTGACCATGGCAAAGAGCGGAGCCGGAGTTGATGAATCATCAGATGGGCAGTTAACCATTAATGAAGTATACGGGCTTGATCTGACCGACTACAAACTTGTAACGCTCTCCGCGTGTAAATCAGCCCTGGCAGAAGAATACGTCAAAGGTTGGTTGATCTCGCCGGCCAATGCCTTTTTAGAGATAGGTGTTCAAACAGTTGTTGCGTCGCTTTGGCAGGTGGATGATGAAGCTACATCAATTTTGATGGCCGAATTCTATGCCAATCTACAGAAAATGCCAAAGATCGAAGCACTTAGGCAGGCGAAGCTAAAATTGATCAAGAATCCAAAATACGCCTTCCCGTATTTCTGGGCGCCATTCATAATGGTGGGCGACTACAGGTAGCACGATTCGGCAAATTTACCGGGGTGGTGCAGAGCCACCCCTTCATTTTAGCCTGAAAACGCAATGTTATAAAATTTAACAATTTCTTAACATTGAGTTTCTCTGATTTTTTTTGTCAGTAGACCGGGGTAAGGCATATTTCGGAGATAAATTCGATTTATTTTGCGATATAAAATGAAATTCCTCAAATACTTTATTTACCTCTCACCCCTTTTACTTTTTATCATTGTTACCACCTCTCGAGAATACGGTAAGAACAGTTCCGAACTGGGCTCAAAAAAGAACCCGGTAAAGCTCTATTTCACCCCCTCGGTGGATGCAAAACAGATAACCACCACCGCGGGTGAACTTCTTGACTTTCTCCATAAAGAGACAGGTTACTATTTTACATCAGCCGTGCCGGCCGACTACGTTACCGTGGTAGAGAGTTTTGGCAGCAGTAAAGCAGATATTGCCATCAGCAATACATTTTCGTACCTGATGGCTCATAAAAAATATGGAGCCCAGGCCCTGCTGAGGATCGTCCGCGACAATGGCGAGGCGTTTTACCGGGGGCAGATAATTGTGAGGGCTGATTCCGGTATTGATACGCTGACTGATCTAATGAGCAAGCGCATCGCTTACGTTGACCCCTCTTCCACTTCCGGTTACATCCTCCCGGCTGCACTTCTAAAAAGAAATGGTATTGTCCCCTCTGATTCGATATTCGCTAAAAAACATGATATAGTTGTCTCGATGGTTTACCAGAAACAGGTTGACGCCGGTGCAACATATTATTCGCCAAAAGATGAAACAGGGCAGTACCGGGACGCGAGGGAGAGAGTGCAGACACAGTATCCCGATGTTTTTAAGGTGATCAAGATTCTGGCGCTTACCGAGCCAATTCCGAATGACCCGGTAATCTTCAGAAAAGAGATGCCTGAAGAGATGAAAGAAAAAATAGTGGCTGCCATGTTGAAGTTTGTTTCCACTCCAGAGGGAATGGAGTCACTCCACCGGATATATAATGTTAAAAAGCTGATCCCGACAACTGACAAAGATTACGACGTTCTCAGGCAGAAACTGGATGAAATTAACTTTAAGATCGAGGGAGCTCTATGAAAATACTTCAGGTAGATAACGTACACAAGATCTATCCATCAGGTACACACGCTCTCAAGGGTGTAAGTTTCGACGTAAAAGAGGGGGAATTCCTCGTTATCATTGGGCTCTCAGGCTCGGGTAAATCAACTCTCTTGCGGTGTATTAACCGCCTGCATGAACCCACTTCGGGTATCATCCACTTCCTTGATAAAGATATAACACATGTAAAAGGAAGGGAACTCAGGCAACTCAAGCAACAGATCGGGATGGTATTCCAGCAGTTCAACCTTATTAAAAGAAGAAACGTCCTCACCAATGTTATCACAGGACGCCTCGGCAGACTCGGGACGTTCCAATCGATAACTGAAAATTTCAGCGATGAACTTATCGAAGAAGCAATGAACGCCCTCCGGATAGTGGGAATTGAGGAAAAAGCGTTAATCAGGGCCGATGCTCTAAGCGGCGGACAGCAGCAGAGGGTGGCGATAGCACGGAGCCTGATGCAGAATCCGAAACTCCTACTCGCGGATGAACCTGTTGCCTCACTCGACCCGGCTACTTCCAATTCAGTAATGCACTACTTCGAGAAAATCAATAAAGAGCTGGGAACAACCGTGATCTGTAACCTTCACTTCCTCAGTCTTGTTAGAAAATACGCGTCGAGGGTTATCGCCCTTAAAGCAGGTGAGATCATATATGAAGGACTTCCACAGGACATTGATGAAAAATGGTTCAAAACAATTTACGGTGAAGAAGCCGAAGAAGTGGAGATAAGGTAATGGCACATGTAGATCCACACATCGTGATGGCAAAACGTAAAGAGAAAGAGGTCTTCAAATCAAAGGTAAAAGCCGCGCTTCTCGACAGTTTTTTTATTTTTTACTCCATACTTGTAGTCGACCGGATAATCTGGTCACGGTTCTTTCTTCAAATGAAAGACATCCCTTTCAGTTGGGGTGAAATTGGTATAATCACAATTGTAAGCGTGGTGCTGGGAACGGCCTGGAGTTATTCGGGAACATCACTTTCCGCGAGGCTATTCGGACTTGCCCGACCGGGGAAAACCGCGAAACTCACCTTCGAGATATTCGGATGGTTCCTTTTTAATATCACTTTCATTGCCGGATGGATAATCACAAAAATATCAATAGTCGATCTTTTTAGTGATGAAGGGGTGACCGCGGCACAGAGGATATTCACTTCACTTTTCACCCCGGAAATGGCGATATTCGATGAAGCACTCTTCGCGATAATAGAAACCATTTATATCGCCTTGATCGCCACTCTCGTTTCAATCCCCATCACCCTTGTCATCAGTTTCCTCTCCGCGCGAAACCTGATGAACGATAACAGGTTCACACTTTTCGTTTATGGATTTTTAAGACTGGTTTCAAACTTTGTAAGGTCGATCGAGCCCCTTATCTGGGCGATCATCTTCTCGGTTTGGATAGGGATCGGACCTTACGCCGGTATGCTGGCTTTGCTGATACATACCATAGCCTCGAACGCGAAACTTTACTCGGAAGCGATAGAGTCAATTGAAGAAGGACCGGTTGAAGCCATTTCGGCAACGGGAGCCAACAAACTTCAGGTTATCTGGTACGCGGTGATACCACAGATAATTCTTCCCTTTCTTTCTTTCACGATCTACAGATGGGATATAAACGTCAGAATGGCGACTATTATCGGTCTTGTCGGAGGTGGTGGAATCGGTACGATGCTGATCCAGTATCAAGGACTTGCCCAGTGGCATGAGGTTGGTCTGATAGTTATAATGATCGCCCTTGTTGTCTGGATCATGGACTATATTTCAACGAAGATCAGGCAGGCGATCTATTAGTGAAAGGGCAGTGGTCTTTTCTTGATTTTGGAAGTGGAGCCGGCAAAATGCTGGCTTCACTTTTTATTATCGCCTTGTTCGCCACGGGATGCAGCGAAAGCAGGCACGGCGTAACTATTTACATAAAGGGAAGTGATACAATGGTTAACCTCTGCCAGAAGTGGGTAGAGGCTTACATGAAGAAAAATGATACCACGGGCATAATCATAACC
>JAEYUD010000015.1 GCA_023433685.1 Bacteroidota bacterium | reverse complement strand
GTATATAAAGTCACGCTCAACCTCGTCTGAGGTTTTGTTCAATCTAACCGGCAGATTTCTTGCAGTGTTGCCAGTCTCCTGGCGTAATAATGATCTGAATGAATCAGATGTAAGCACACCGGTTCTGCCAAGCGCTATTGCAGTTTCGATAGCGTTCTTCAACTCCCTGACATTCCCGGGCCATGGGTAATCAAACATCAGATTTATTGCATCAGTTGAAAATTCAACCAATGGCCTCTGATTGGCTTCACAATATTGCCGGGCAAAATGTTCAGCCAGTTCTTCAATATCCTGTTTTCTTTTCCGTAATGGAGGTATCTCCAGCGCCACAGCCTTCAACCTGAAAAAGAGATCTTCGCGGAATCTTTTTTCGTCAACCATTTCCTGAAGATTCCTGTTTGTCGCTGCAATAAGCCTGACATCAACCCGGGTGGTTCGCTCCGCGCCGATCTTCATAAATTCCTTTGTTTCAAGAACCCGGAGGAACTTAACCTGGGTGGCAAGCGGCATCTCACCTATCTCATCAAGGAAAAGTGTGCCGCTGTCGGCCAGTTCGAAATAACCCTTGCGGCTTTCAGTTGCTCCCGTAAAAGATCCTTTTGTGTGTCCGAAAAGTTCACTTTCGAGCAGGCTTTCAGGGATAGCTCCGCAATTCAGTGAGAGCATCTCCTTGCCGCCCCGCTTGCTCGCCTGATGGATCGCCCTGGCGAATACCTCTTTTCCCACACCGCTCTCGCCGTAGATCAGCACAGTTATATCACTCGGAGCGACCTGAACAATAATATCCACGAGGTCTCTGATCTCTTTCGATTTACCGATAATTCCGAGTTTTTTCTGAATGTTTTCCATTACTAAACCGTTAACATCAGACCGTCATGGGCAACAGTGAACTTGTTAAGCCCGTCAGGATAAAGATTTGTGATCTTTGCCAGCAGCGACGAAGGATCATCACTGTCAAGGTGAGTCAATATTACTTTTTTAAGATCGTTCGAACTGATAATTTCGATCACATTTTCAACCGGCACGTGGGTGGTCTCTGTTACCAGAATTGAACCACTGTTAAAACTGAATTGCCCGAGATCTGCCGGCGCGCCCACATCTCCTGAGTAGAAAAGCTCACCGGTGCCCGAGACAATCTCAAGGCTGTAACTTTTAAGATCACCGGCTTTCACTCCATACTCACGGTATTTCTCAAGATGCGAGTTTTCCCTTGCGGTCAGGGTGAACTTCCCCCTGAATTCGATCTTTTTCCCCGTTTCAATTTTTTGAATGTTCATCAAAAACGGTAGCCGCTCTTCGAAAAGAAAACTGCGCGTTAAAAGCTCTTTGATGAAGTTTATATTACCTTTCGATACAAATAGGTCAAGCGGCATCTGCCTGTTCATCAGTTTCATCTGCTGTATCAGGGTTATCAGACCTGAATAATGATCGGGATGAAAATGAGTGATCAGAATTCCATCAATCTCATTGAAGTCGATCCCAAGCCTGAGGAGGGCACGGCTTATTCCGTCACCCGCGTCAACCTGAAGATTATACGAATCGGATCTGATTAAAAATGAGGAGTGAAATCGGTTCAGGGAAGACTTTCCGGATCCCGTGCCGGTAAAAACTATTTTAATGGAATCGGACATGTCGCCTCCCGGGTAAACCTGATTATAATGTTGCTACTCGATGCCCTCACCCTCGTGAGGAAGGGAT
Source organism: Bacteroidota bacterium (assembly GCA_023433685.1). Classification (GTDB taxonomy): domain Bacteria; phylum Bacteroidota; class Ignavibacteria; order Ignavibacteriales; family Ignavibacteriaceae; genus UTCHB3. The sequence continues at coordinate 29,425 of JAEYUD010000015.1, read as the reverse complement.
TCGTCGATGAAATAACTTATACTCTCACCCGGGAACTCGTTCTCTACCGCGAGAACACAATTGTTGGCTTTTCTAAAATTATCAATAGCGAGGTAATAAAGGTACATCCCCGCGTAAGAGGCAACCGCGAACTCTGACCGGGGATATCTTTCAACCAATTGCTCGAGATATAAAACAGCCTTCTCACCATCATCGGTAACGAGGTACCTGACAAAGAGTGTGGTATCCGACTCAACCTTGCCCGGCTGGGCAGGCAGCAGCTTTTTCAGGTTCTCCGACTCACCGTTCCTGAATTGATCGTATAACTCCTTTGAATATTCTGACTGGCTGTAACCGGTAAAAACAAAGATCGACAGAAAAAATATTAAAAGGAGAAGACTCTTCATACTTATACCACTGCCGCTTTATATTTTTCAACTACATTAACCATCTCACCAAAAAGTGTGGCGGATGTAACACGGTCGATCTTTACATCCACATAGTCACCTTCGGAGATACCTTCAATTACCGGGAAGATCGCAACTTTGTTCGTGTCAGTTCTGCCTGCCATAAACTTGTCACTCTTCTTTGAGAAACCTTCAACAAGAATTCTTTCGGTTTTCCCGATCAAACCATTGTTTAATTCGAGTGAATGCCTGTGCTGCAATTCGATGATCTGTTGAAGACGTTTCGTTTTCACCTCTTCAGCGATGTCATCTTCCATTCTGTATGCTTTTGTACCCTCCCTCGGTGAATACTTGAACATGTAAGCGCCATCGTACTTCACTTTTTCCATCACTTCAAGGGTCATGAGGTGATCTTCAAGTGTTTCCGTTGGAAAACCGGTGATAATATCAGTTGAGAAACTTACTCCGGGGATTATTCTCCTTGCCTTCTCGATCAGATCAAGATAGTGCTCAACTGTATATGTCCTGTTCATCAGCTCGAGTATCCTGTTTGAACCCGACTGAACAGGTAGGTGAATATAGTTGCAAAGATTTTCGTTTTCAGCTATGGTATAGAGGAGTTTATCCGAAAGATCCTGAGGATGCGAAGTGGTGAACCTTACGCGCATTGAACGGTCGACGGCAGCCACGGCAGCCAACAGATCGGCAAAATCCTGCCCATTGTCAATGTATGAATTCACATTCTGACCCAGAAGCGACACTTCCCTGAATCCTCTTGCTGAAAGATGCTCAACCTCTTTTACGATTGACTCAAGATTACGGCTCCGTTCCCTTCCGCGGGTAAATGGTACCACGCAATAGGTACAGAACTTGTCGCACCCGCGCATTACCGAGATCCACGCCTGAAGCCCGTCTTCACGGTAAGGCATGATATCGTCGTAAGTTTCCGTTCTTGAGAGTTTTACCCCGATCCCCTTGCCACCACTGTAAACCACATCGAGCAGTTCGGGAAGACGGCGGTATTCGTCGGGTCCGACCACCATATCAACAAGTTTTTTCTCCTCGATCAGATTGGTTCTAAGCCTCTCCGCCATGCAACCGAGTATCCCAACCACCATTCCGGGCTTTTTGTCTTTCAAAGTCTTGAGATTTCCGAGCCTCCCGTATATCCTCTGCTCGGCGTTGTCCCTGATACTGCATGTATTCAGAAAAACAACATCAGCTTCATGCACATCAGTAGCAAGGGTATAACCATTATTGTTCAAAATACCCTGAACCAACTCTGTGTCGGCAAGGTTCATCTGGCATCCGTACGTCTCAATATAAACTTGTTTCTTGCTCATCAATTCTTCATTTTTGTTTGAAATGGTGTCTCGGGACACACTCCCGGAAAGTGAATAATTTAAACAGTTAATATAAGCATTTTCCCTCTATCAGCAGGTTACCATACCAGCCAATGTGCCATTTTGTCATACTCGATAATCCACATGTTTGATCGTGGAAATTTTTCAGAAACTTTTTATAAATTGGGATGTTTAATGAAAAGTTTTAATTTAATATCCGGAGTAAAAATGCGAATCAAAACACTTTTTATCATCTTTTTGGTTTCCACTTTTTCGATGCTCGCCCAGCAGAAAAGTGACAACAACATAGCGGTACTGGATGGAGTCTCCCTCGGCATGACGAAAGATCAGGTTCTGAAACAGATACCCGCGGCCGCTTCGAACGGAATGGATAATAATCTCTGGCTCTTCGACAGTACAAGCCTCAGCATTGGTTTTGATGAGAACGGGCTGGTATCAGAAGTGATGAGTGATTTCGCGTTCTCATCTGTTGTAGTTAATGGATTCGAGATAAAAATTGAATCAGACATTCAGGCTGCTCTCGATTTCCTTGGCAAACCCGACAAAACCTTTAAAACCGAGATGGTTATGGAGTACTATTTCGCCAAAACGGGCATAGTACTTCTCACCTACGCCGATGACAACGCTATTAAACTGATCTCTTTGCAGAAGAATTACGATAAGTAATGAGGAGGGGGATGGGCAAAGTCCCCCACCTCTAAATTGATGTCAGTACTCTTGCGGAAGTGCCTGCAGTTCCCTGTATGAGAATACAGGACCGTCTTTGCAGACGTAGACATTGCCGATGTTGCACCGGCCGCACTTCCCCAGACCGCATTTCATTCTGTTCTCCAGAGTGGTGATCATGTTGTCTTCATTAAAGCCAAGCTTCTCGAGAACCGGGAAAGTATACTTGATCATTATCGGGGGTCCGCAGATTATTGCCACACTGTTTTCAGCGGCAGGCGCCACTTTCTCAACTATGGTAGGCACAAAACCCACTTCACCGTTCCAGTCGGGTGTTTCACCTCCGGGGTCGACCGTGACCACGGTTTTAACACCGGGCATTGCTTTCCACTCTTCCAGTTCACGCTTGTAAACCAGATCGGAAACTGAACGCGCCCCGTAAACAATGGTTACATCCTTGAACCTGTCACGCTGATCGAGAACGTTCCAGATCACACATCGTACGGGAGCAAGGCCAATGCCTCCGGCGATGAACACAACATTCTTTCCTTCCATCTCCTCCATAGAGAAGTGGTTCCCATACGGGCCACGGAAGCCGATAATGTCGCCCACATTCATTTTGTTAAGGGCTCGGGTGACCTTCCCCGCGATCTTGAATGAACACTCAAGGTGTTCCATCCTTGTCGGGGAAGAAGCGATACAGAATGTGCATTCACCTTCACCGAAAACCGAATACTCGGCAAACTGACCGGCCAGGAACGTGAACTCATCACGCATCTTTTTGCTGATGAACTTCAGTTTAAAGGTTTTTATGTCAGGAGTTTCCTGAATTATATCTGTGATCTCAACCAATTCGGGTTTATAGATATTCATTTGTTCCTCCTCTCATTCAACCGTGGCGTGGGCTAGTTTATCTATATCCTGAACAATTTCAAGAAGATCGATCGAAACAGGACATCCGCGAGAGCATCTTCCGCACCCGGTGCAGAGAATCTCTGAAAACCTGTCGTTGTAGTATTTGAACTTGTGCGAGATTCGCTGGCGATACCTTTTCTCTCTCGTTTCCCTCGGATTATGCCCCGAAGCATGTTTTGTGAACAGTGAGAACTGGCAGGCATCCCAGTTTTTCACACGGATACCGGAGCAAGTGCCGCACTTTTCATCGACAATATCGAAGCAGTGACAGGTTGGACAAACAAAAGCGCACTGCCCACAGCTTAGACAGGTTTCACCGGCCTCTGACCAGAACGGGTGATCGAAGTTTTCATCGAGCCACTTCTTTACCGTGTCGTAGTCGAATTTCTTCTCTTCCGGTATTTTTCCGTTTTTCGATGGAATATCACCGGTGAAGTCGTGAAAGAATTCAGAGTGTTTCGTGGTGAAATCCTCACCTTTTCCGGTGATAACTTTGGTGTAAAAGCTGTCTTCATCTCTTATAAGAAAGATATCTGATCCTTTTTCAGAGGATTGTGACAGCCCCACTTCGTAGCAGAAGCAGTGATCGTCATGGTAGTCACATTTCATCCCGATCACAATTGAATTCCCCACTTTTCGGTTGAAGAAATCATCGGAATAGTCCCAGTTAAAGACTTTCGAGAGCACCGGTATCGAAGCGGTGTCGCAGGGTCTCGCCCCTATGATCACTGTTTGACGTTCATCCTGAACCGGCTCCTGAAGCTGAACCTTTCCACTGCCACTTCCATAATGGAACAGTGCCTCGGTTTTCGGGAAGAAGTGTTCCTTAAACGAGATCACTGTGGGTGGAGTGTCGGCTTTCATGAAACCAAGCGCGGGGTCAAAGTCCTCAGAGAATCTTTTTCCGTCAGGTGTGACACCGATAACCCGGTAATTCTCACTCTTTAGCTTTTGAACAAGTTTTGATAGATCTTGAAGAGTTATTTTCATCGTTTTCATACTGTCACCTACCTGATAAATTCTTCATGATCTGAATTGCTGAACGTACCGATAAGTGTCGGGGCGTTCATATCGGTTCCATGCCGATAGCCGAATTCCTTGAACGCTACCATACCCATCTTCCTGTTCAGAAGTGAAAGTGGTATATCAGCGGGACAAACCCTGTCGCACTCACCACATCCGATACACCTCCCTGCCTGATGGAAGGCACGGATGATGTTCCAGGCATAATTTGCCCTTGTGGTCGAACTGCTTTCAACCCATCTCGGTTCGGTTTTATCAACTATGCACTGATCACAGTAGCACATCGGGCAAACCTCGCGACAGGCGTAACACTTTATGCACTTCTCGAACTCCGCACTCCAGAAATCCATTTTTTCTTCGGCGCTCATGTTCGATATTTTTTCCAGAACTGCCGCCGCGGTATCATCCGGGAGTTCAAATTCCACAGTTTCTTCCGCAACCTCATCAAAATATTCCGGGGTTTTCGCCACGCACATTCTGCACTTGATCTGGGTGTTTTCTTTCGAGAACTCAAAAGCGGCATCTTTTACCACACCGGAACAGTTAACCCCGATTATGTAAAGATCATCCCGTTTTATCCTGTTCTCCTGGATGAGAGCCGTGATCGCCTTCAGATCACACGGTTTTACGACAATTCCGATCTTGCCATCCACCCGGTTACGGTAACGGTGAATGTATACGGCAAGATTATTAACCGCGGAATGCCCGAATGCCATTTTACCGGCATCTTCAGGTTTGTGAGCGATATATGGTCGCAGGTTGTGGTGCCGGTCTTCAGCGTATCCGATTATCAGCGCGGCTTTGTTGTTGGTCAGCGCGTCATGGCAAATTGTATTAAGCCGGTTCATACTTCAACCACCTCCTCTTCCAACAGATCAGTCAGTTCAACCTGTCTCGCCATTTGGCGGTACTTTTCAAATGGTCCTTTCTGCCTGACAATTTCAGTCACTCCATCAACCACGTCGACCCACTTCTTCCCTTCGGAAGCGGAGACCCACGAGAAATGGAGCCTCGATGAATCAATTCCTGTGAATTCAAGGAGTTCGCGGAACATTATCCACCGCCTCCGGGCATGAAAGTTTCCGGCGTTATAGTGGCAATCACCGGGATGGCATCCTGAAACCAGAACACCATCGGCACCACTCTCAAATGCTTTTATGATAAATACAGGATCGATTCTGCCGGTGCAGGGCACCCTGATCAACCGCGCGTTGGGCTGCTGTTTCAGGCGCGATGTACCCGCAAGATCCGCGCCCGTATAGGTACACCAGTTGCATACAAATGCAACAATTTTGGGTTCAAACCGTTCTTCCATGCTACACCTCCGCGAACGCGTTTATCTGAGCGAAAATCTGATCATCTCTGAATCCTATCAACTCGATCGATTTGGATGGACAGGTGGCGTTACATGTGCCACAACCCTGACAGAGACCGGAGTTAACGTGGGCAACCACTTTTACCAACTCCCCTTGTCTGTTCCTGATCTCCTCAATATCGATCGCGCTGTAGGCACAAACCTTTCTACAGTAGAAGCATCCCGCGCAGGTGGTTGGGTCAACTTCTGCCACAACGGGTTCACGCTCAAGCATGTCGGATCCGAAAAGAACCATGGTTTTTGCCGCTGCCGCGGAAGCCATTGCCACGCAGTCGGGAATGTCCCTCGGTGAGTGACAGGCACCCGCGAGGAAAATACCACCGGTGGCGGTTTCAACGGGTCTTAATTTGGGGTGCACTTCCTGGAAGTAACCGTGCTTATCGTATGAGATTCCGAGTGTCTGGGCGAGTCTGCCCGCTTCAGGCTGAGGAACCATCGCAGTTGCAAGAACAACAAGATCAGCCTCTATGGTTACTGGCATTCCGGCAATTGTATCTTCACCACGTACAAGCAGCTTTCCGTCTTCCTCGTATATTTTTGATACCCTGCCGCGGATATACTTCACATGATCCTCTTCGATCGCCCGGCGGACGAACTCTTCATAGTTCTTGCCACCTGATCTGATATCCATGTAAAAGACGTACGCCTCACCATGATGCACTTTGTGCTTGTAAAGCATAGCGTGCTTCGCGGTGTACATACAGCATATCTTGCTGCAATATGAGATACCCTTCGATTCATCTCTTGAACCCACGCACTGTATGAATACGATCTTCTGAGGTTCCTTGTTATCCGAAGGTCTAAGTATTTCTCCCGAAGTGGGGCCAGAGGCACTCGCGATCCTCTCGAACTGTAAACCGTCGATCACATCCTTGTATTTGCCGTAGCCATATTCGCCATAGCCTTTGTAGATGTTATCTTCTGGTTTTTTATCGATGGTGTAAAGTTTGTAGCCGGTCGCGACGATTATCGCTCCAACTTCCTCCTTCACGTAGGAGTCCTGTTGTTCGAAGTCAATTGCGTCCCTGCCGCATACGCTCTTGCAAAGGGCACACTTCCCGTTTTTAAAGTATGTACAGACATCCCTGTCGATAACGGGAATATTTGGCACTGCCTGTGGGAAGGGAACATACATCGCGGAACGGAAGGCAAGCCCTTCATCAAATTCTGACAGGGCCTTCTTCTTGATCGGACATTTCTGCGCGCAGAGACCACAACCGGTGCAGAGGTCCTCTTTTATCGATTTGGCTTTTTTCTTGATCGTAACCGTAAAGTTTCCGATGAAACCTTCAACTTCCGCCACTTCGGCATAGGTCATCAATTTGATCTTCGGGTGCTGATAAACCTCAACCATTCTTGGGGTCAGGATGCACTGTGAACAGTCGAGCGTTGGAAATGTTTCCGAAAGCTGACTCATGTGCCCGCCAATTGAGGGCTCCTTTTCTACCAGAACCACTTCATATCCGGCGTTGGCAATATCAAGCGCTGCCTGAATTCCGGAGATCCCGCCCCCTATCACCAGAGTCCTTTTGGTAACAGGTACACGGATAGGCGCGAGCGGCACGTTGAATTTTACCTTCTCAACCGCGAAACGCATCAGATCGATCGACTTCTTCGTTCCGGCTTTAATATCGTCATGTATCCAGCTGCAATGTTCACGCAGATTTGCGATCTCCACCATATATGGATTCACACCCGCGTCTGAACAGGCCTTTCTGAAGGTTTTTTCGTGCATGTGAGGCGATCATGAGCCCACCACAACAGCATCAAGACCTTTCTCACGGATCGCCTGTTTGATCAGGTTCTGACCCGGATCCGAGCACATGTACTTATAGTCTTCCGAGTGGACAACACCCGGAAATTCAGCGCATGCTTCGGCAACAGCATGACAGTCAACGGTTCTGCCAATGTTTTCACCGCAGTGACAAACAAAAACTCCTACGCGCATACTGCCTCCCGTTTTTTGATCTTTGCAAGTATTGGCTTGACATCGATGTAATGTGAATCGATTCCGAGCGCCTTTGGCTCAATACCCATGGCAAGTCCGATCAGTTCGGTAAGGTAGAGCACCGGGATTGGTTTTCTTTCTTTATCATCTTTAAAGATGGCGACCTGACGCATGTCAAGGTTCGAGTGGCACATCGGGCAGGCTACCACAATGGCATCAGCTCCCCGTTTTATCGCGTCATCAAGTATTTTCCTGCTCAGTTTTAGTACTATATCAGTGTGTGCTATTGAGTGAGCAGCACCGCAGCACTCTGTCTTGAAGTTCCATTCGATGGTGCCGGCACCGGTTGATTTAACTATCGCCTCCATGGTGTGGGGGTCTTCCATATCGTCCGGTTGGGCGATATCAGCAGGCCTGACAAGAAGACAACCGTAATAACAGGCCATTTTGAGGGCACTTAAATCAGCTGCAACCTTTTCTTTTAGTTTCTCAGTGCCAATTTCATTGAAGCATTGCAATAGATTGCAAACCTTTGTTCCGGTGGCAACCTTGTCTTCAAGAAGCTCTTCAACCCGCATGCGGGTTTTTTCGTCGAGCCTCATTTCATTCTGAGAAGCAACAAGTCTGCTGTAACACGCGGCGCATGGGGCGAGAAGTTCGTTCAGCCCCTGCTTCTGAGCGAGCAGAAGGTTCCTGGCAGGGAGCGCGACCGATAAAAGATGTGAGGTCACATGCGCGGAAGTGGCTCCGCAACAAGACCAGTCATCTATTTCATTAAGCCCGATACCAAGAACTTTGAAGACCTCCCTAAGTGAAAGGTCGGATTCTTTGCCGGTGCCTTCAGCAGAACATCCGGGATAGTAACCCAAATTCATTCGGTACCTCCTTCAGCCGCTTTAAACATCCGTTTGATCGCTTTTTTCCCTTTAACCCTGGGTGGTAAAAGACCAAGCTTACCTTTCGCGAGTGTAACGGGAGCAAGATCGAGATCCTGGAAAAAGTGGAGCGTTTTTAATTTGTATTCAAGGAGGAAGCCGATCTCATAAGAACGGCCAAAGTTCTTTATCTGATTGAGGAACGATCTGTGGAAGGCCATGCCTTCGGGGTCAGGTGGTTTGATACCATATTCAATTGCGAGTTCACGGAGGGCATCCATGAACCGTGCCATATCAAAACCTTGAGGGCATCTGCTGCTACAAGTCTGGCACCCGGCACATAGCCAGATTGAAGGTGAAGAAATCGCTTTTTCGTAAAAGCCCAGCTGTACGAATCTCGCTACCCTGTTGGGAGGAGCTTCGGCAAAATCCCTTACGGGACATCCCGCCGAGCATTTGCCACACTGGTAGCAAATTGCAGGGTCCTGGGACATAATTGTATCTAATTTCTCTCGGAAATTGCTCGGGTCTATATTTTTCATGGCTGACTCCGTACAGAGAGAGGGGTGTGACTATCGGAAGTGAATTCAGGTTGATCATTGGATCAAACTACTATAAAATTTAGAATAATTGTTAACGAAACATAACTATTATTCTGTTTATTTTAATTGATCGATCAAACTTTTTTATCACTTTTGTCCCACACTCTCACCGGCAGAACAGTCATTGGGATACCATGAAAAGCCAGACGTTTCTGAACTGAATACGAAGTCTCGTTGTGAAGCAATCTGTGGTAAAATTTCTCTTTTTCAAACACGAGTTTACCCGAGTAAAACATCGCCAGCGGATATTCTTTCGCTACTTCTGAACAGAGTTTATACGCTTCTTCCGAAACATCGGTACCTATCGCGGTTTTGCCAACGGCGGCAATTCCGAAGTCGTTAGCAAATTTAACGTACTTATCCATCGACGACTTTACAAAACCCTTCACATTCTCAATTTCGTCACTTCCCTTAAAAACACCTGAATCGATAACGCCGACAGATACAAATATCATCTGTTTGTAAAACCGGGGATATTTCTGAATTATCTGAAGAACCGAGTGGAGACCCAAACCACCATATCCACCTACAAGCAACACTGCTACCGGTTCGTTTTTACTGATCTCGTTCACCACGGGTGGAAGATTTTCGTCGCGGACAACAGGGATGTCAGTGAGTATCTCAGTTAACGATCTGGTTTTCTTCATAACCTTGAAGTAGTGCCGCTTTATCAGCATGCAGAAAAGGACAAACCCGGTGGTGATTATCACCGTAAGCCATGCCCCCTGCTCAAATTTTTCGTAAACCACTATTCCGAGTATCGACACGCAGAGTACAAACGCGACAGTATGGATCGTGAGGTTCCACTTCCATTTCGGAAGCGAATTTTTCTTCTTGATCCAGAACCGCATCATCCCCGCCTGAGTTAGAGAGAACGTAACAAAAACGTTAATTGAGTACATCGTTACAAGGTGGTCGACACTTCCCCCTGTATACCATAGAAGTGCCAGCGCGGCAGCACCCATTATCAATACACCGTTCTCCATTGTGAGCCTGTCGGAGAGGGAACTGAACCGGCGGGGTAACCAGTAGTCGATCGCCATGTTCGACATAACCCGCGGTCCGTCAATAAATCCGGTTTGAGCAGCCACAAAGAGAAGCAACGCTTCAGAGATCAAAGTTAAGACAACAAACCAGGTGCCCCACCCCAGGGCTTCAATCATCACAGCATTGAGGGTCTTCCCCGGTTGAACCTTTACCTCGGCGAGGAGATAAATGATCAGAATTGCCGCCGCGGTAAAAGCAAGTGAAGCCGCCATGTAAAACATTGTTCTTTTCGCTGTCTTTACCTTCGGCTCGCGCATTATCTGAAGTCCGTTTGAAACAGCTTCTATACCGGTGTACGTACCGGCGCCCCTTGAATAGGCATTGGCGAAAAGGAGGAACATCCCGCCAATTCCCAAAGTGGAAGCGGAATTGGAAAGATCGCTCGAAACCGAACGTGTAACTTCCGCAATGTTATCTATATGAACGAAAAGTGAGCCAAAGATCACCAGGATATGGGTAAGAACGAAAAGAAGGAAAATGGGAACAAGAATTGAGATCGATTCTTTCACTCCCCGCAGATTCATTATTATTAACACCGCTATTGCAGCTGTGTTAACGTAAACCACATTATCATGCCACCCAAGAGGGAGGAAACTGAAAACCTGTGATGTTCCGGAAGCAACAGACACCGTGATGGTGAGTACATAATCAACTATCAGCGCGCTGCCGGAGATCACACCCCAGGAACTTCCAAGAAGTTTTGTAGCGACCACGTAACCACCACCTCCGTGAGGGAAGTGCTCTATGATCTTGGTGTAAGAGTAGGATATTATTATTACCGTGATGGCTGTGGCCGCCGCGAGAAACAGGGCGAGGCTTGTATGCTCGCCCAGGGCTCTGAATGCCTCATCCGGTCCGTAGGCAGATGAACTTAGTCCATCCGCCCCCAGCCCCACCCAGGCGAGAAACGCTATGAGCGATATTTTGTGGAAAATATTGGGATTACTGAGATCCCGGGGTTTACCAAGAATAAAATTCTTGAACTTTTCCATATTAAAAGGTCTCTTTTGGTTTTTGTCATACTTCTTTGATCATCCCGTATGACACCACTCCAACCCGGAAAATGTTAATTCGTCAGACTTCTCACCGGTGCCGGGATCTTTCCACCCCGGTTGAAGAAGACATCGGAACTTAACACTTTCACAGGCATTATCGGCGCTTTACCCAGCAAGCCACCGTAATCAACCGACTCGCCAACTCCCTTGCCATAAGCAGGAATAAGCCTGCAAGCCGTTGTTTTTTCATTAATTAGACCAATTGCTGCCTCATCGGCAATGATCCCCGCTATCGTGTTAACGGGTGTGTCACCCGGAATGGCGACCATATCAAGTCCGACAGAGCAAACTGCTGTCATCGCTTCAAGTTTTTCGATGGTAAGGTGACCCTTCTCAGCGGCGGAGATCATCCCCTGATCTTCACTCACGGGAATGAAAGCGCCACTTAACCCGCCAACAGATGAGCTCGCCATAAGTCCACCCTTTTTAACACTGTCATTTAGCATCGCGAGAGCGGCGGTTGTTCCAGGGGCACCGACATCTTCAAGACCGATCTCTTTCAGAATGTCAGCAATGCTGTCACCTTCCGCGGGAGTGGGTGCGAGCGAAATATCTACAATCCCAAACTCGACACCATCTTTTTCAGCGACTTTTCTGCCGATCAGTTCACCCGCGCGGGTGATCTTAAAAGCAGTCTTTTTGATAACTTCCGCGATCTCCTGAATGGAGGCTCCACGGTGATTTTTCAATGCCTCAAGCACAACACCGGGACCGCTAACGCCAACATTAAGTGTGGCGTCACCTTCGGTGATACCGTGAAAGGCTCCGGCGATGAAGGGGTTGTCTTCGACCGCGTTGCAGAATACCACCAATTTCGCGCAGCCTATCGAGTAGGCATCGCGGGTAATATAGGCAGTGTCCTTGATAACTTTTGCCATCAGTTTTATCGCGTCGATGTTGATCCCGGCTTTTGTTGATCCAATATTCACACTCGAACAAACTTTTTTGGTTGTCGAGAGTGCTTGAGGGATCGAAAGGATAAAATTCTGTTCACCAGGGGTCATTCCCTTCTGAACAAGTGCTGAATAACCGCCTATGTAATCAATTCCGATCTCGTGCGCGGCTCTATCCATCGCTTCGGCAATTTTCACATATTCTTCGGGACTGAATGAATCACCAATAAAGGAAACAGGCGTAACCGCCACCCTTTTGTTGGCTATCCTCAAGCCGTAAGCCGACTCAATTGATTCAGCATTTTTTACATGATTTCCGGCAAGACGGGTGATCTTCTCATAAATCTTCTGCGTGACGACGTTAATGTTCCTGTCGCTGCAATCTCTGAGATTAATACCCATCGTAACCGTCCTGATGTCGAAGTGCTCCACTTCGCTCATCATGATCGTTTCTAATATTTCTGAAAATTCAAAATTCATAGCTTGTCTTTTTTTTGAGAACTTGAGTGCGCCGCGGCGCATTGAGAACTTAAGAACTTAAGAACATCTGTTAACTTGGATACTCCACACTAAACACTCTACACTAAACACTAAACACTCTACACTAAACACTCCACACTAAACACTCTACACTCTACACTAAACACTCTACACTAAATGCGGAACATATACTGAAAAATATCCTCATGCTGCGCGTATATTTTAACGTTCAGTCCGGAGGCTACTTTCTGGAGTTCTTCCTGGATTTCCCTAAGGTTTTTCGGGGATGAAGTAATGTCGATGATCATGATCAGGGTGTAGAAGTTCTGCATGATCTTCTGGCTGATATCCTGCAGGTCGATGTTCATCTCAGCGAGTGAGCCTGTGATCTTGGCGACAATTCCCGGTTTGTTGATTCCGAATGAAGTGACGATCACACGTCCATCAAATTTTTCAACTTCACCGTGCACATTAGTGGCGTTAGCGATTTCACGTTCAACATATTCTTTGACCATCTCGGGGGTGGCTCCCGCTCCGAGAGTGTCAATTGCTTTATTGGTAAGTTCCCAAACCAGTTCTTCTGAGATCTTCAAGGTTTTGGTCCTTTGTAATTTTTTTGTAAAAATCTTAAAATTTCGTTCTTAATTTCTTTATTCTTCCGTGTGACAAGGTCATACGTGTATGAAAGATTCCCTCTATAAAATCTCAACAGCACATAATTGCCTTCAATAAACGCGTCGAAGTACCTTTGAGCCTTGATGGCATCGGTTACAAGCCAGCTGCCAAAAGCGACCCACGCCAGTGTGATAACCGGATTTACGTATTCACCCGCGTAAACCTGACCGGCTCCGGGAAGTATAGCCGACATCAACATTCCAAGCGTGAGTGAATAGCTCATCTCATCAGCTGAGTCGCATAAAGTGATCAGATAATTTGATGCCCCCGCTTTCTCAAATTTTTCTTTGGCATCTTCCCACTCACCCGCAAAGAGGTGTCGCCACCCGCTCCAATAGGCGAATTCTTTCCCCTTCTCAGGGAATACCGGCTTAAGCCTGGTGATAAGGTCGTCAAATTTAGTGAATCGCCTTTGAAGGATCAAGGTTTTCAGAATTTCTTCCCCGGCTTCAAACTTCAATTCCCTGTTATTGGCAATGAGCGACGCGTCTTCAAAGAACATCCGCGCGCGGTCAAACTGACCCGTCTCTTTCAGAGACTTCCCTCTTAGCATGTCGGCTGTGTAAGCATGAAGCTTAAGCGTATCAAAAAAAGCCAGCCGTTCAGCTTCAATAAAGGCATCATAAAATTTGCCCTCTCCGAAAAGAGAATCCGCGTATTGTAATTGGGCGTAAAGCGGATCATTTTGCCCATTTACAACTTTTGGCAACGTCAAAAATAACAAGAATTGGAGAAAGAACAGCTTTTCCTTCACTTCTCCTCCAAAATTTGAAGCGGTGTCGGGAGTGGTTTTTCACGATTGTAATATTCCCGGAACTCCTGATCGGTCTTTTCCCTGACTTCACGATTGTACGATTTCGCGGAAAGTACACTGCCATAGATGTTCCCCGCGTTAAAGAAGAGGGCGATAGAACTGAAAATTATCCCACTCCGGGGATAACCGTCGATAAAATTTGAAACCGCGAGGTAGCCGAATATTCCGGTCAGCACCATGCTCGCGACCGCTTCACCATAATCACCTGTGTATAATCTGCCCGCGCCGGGTAAAATTGTTGAAAGAATCCCCGCGAAAAGTGGTGATTTTTCATCCGGGTCGACTCTTTTCTCAAGGTTATCAAGAAGAAACCTTGATCCTTTTTCACCAAAAAGATACACCTTCTCGAGGTCTTCCTTCTGGATGGTTCCATTCTTGATCCCGGAAAGAATCTTAAGCTTTAAATTACTGGTATTTAGTACTCCAACTTCACCAGCTGCCATACCGGGCCCGTAATTATATACGCCTTTTAACTCAAATTCTCTTTTCCCCCTTGCATATTCGATCAGCGGATTCCCCTTTGAGTAAAATTCCACGGTTGTATCCCCCGCTTCAATATTGCACAGATCGATCAACAGTCTGGTTTTTGCATCAAAAAGTGAAGTGCCCGAGAGGCCAAGAAATTCTTCCTTTGCTTTCACTGGGTGCCCCGTGCCAAGTAGGTGCTTCCCAAATGAAAGTCTGTTTTCGGGTGAAAAGAGAGTGTTCTGCGCGGGGATAACTGTAAGTCCAACCATCCATGTCAGGAGTGAGAATAAGAGTTTATTCAAGCTCAAGATACCGGGAGGGTGGATCGATAAGTTTGCCAAATTTATCTGTGTGGTAATGCCTGTACTTGTTTCCGAAACTTGTATCACGGATCAGCCGGTCGGAAGCCAGTAAAACGGCTTCGAAAACATTGGTTTGTTTGAGGGATTCGATAAAAAATCTTGAGCAACTGGGGTCGAATGGACAGTTTTCGCCATCCGGTTCGGAAATGAAAAGCCTGTAGCCATTCACTAAAATTTTAAATGTTACTTCGGCAACACTTCCGTTCAATTCATGATATTTTTTCTTTACCGGCAATTCCTCACTCCAATCAACCCGGGTGGGTTGCCAGGCCTGTGGAAGCACCGGCAAAGCGAAGAGAATAATAAATATAAACGTTTTGAAAGCTGCCATTTACGTCGCCTGAGGAATTATGACATCAGGAGGTGGGAAGTATCGAACAGGTCGCATTCCCACTCCTGTATCATTAATTTTTCCGGAGTTTACTTCAGCAATTCGCGGGCAATAACAACCCTCTGAATTTCCGAAGTGCCTTCATAAATCTCGGTGATCTTGGCATCACGAAGGTATCTCTCAACCAGATACTCTCTTACGTAACCATAACCGCCATGTATCTGAATTGCTTCCAGGGCACAATCAACTGCTGCTTTTGAGGCGAAAAGTTTCGCCATCGCGGCCTGTTTTGTGTAGTCTTTGTGGGCATCCTTTAAAGCGGCTGCTTCGAGAATGAGGAGTTTTGCCGCTTCAACCTGAACCGCCATATCGGCAAGTTTAAATTGGATCGCCTGATGATTTTTGATCTCTGTGCCAAAAGCTTTACGGGTCTTCGAGTAATTCACCGCGGCTTCAAGTGAGGCTTCAGCTATACCAAGCGCCTGAGCCGCAATTCCGATTCTTCCGCCGTTAAGGGTTTTCATGGCAAAATTGAAACCTTTACCCTCTTCCCAAACGATATTCTCGTGCGGGACACGGACATCATTGAAGGTGAGTGAGCAGGTATCAGAAGAGCGGATACCGAGTTTGTCCTCTTTTTTCGCCTGATCAAATCCGGGTGTTCCCTTCTCAACGAGGAAGGTTGTGATACCTTTGTGGCGGAGTTCCCGGTTGGTTTGAGCCATCACGAGGTAATAGTCGGCAGTTTTTCCGTTAGTGATCCAGTTTTTAATTCCGTTTATCGACCATTGATCGCCATCTTTAACCGCTTCGGTGTGCTGATTTGTTGCATCACTTCCTGCTTCGGGTTCTGAAAGCGCGAAAGCGCCGAGTTTTTCTCCCTTCGCGAGTTGTCTGAGATATTTATCTTTAATAAAGTCAGAACCATACTGCTCCAATCCCCAGCAGACGAGTGAATTGTTTACCGACATAATTACACCGACACTGGCGTCAACTTTTGAAATTTCAGCCATTGCGAGCACATAGCTCACAGTGTCAAGACCGGCGCCGTCCCACTCGGGTGAAACCATCATCCCCATGAATCCCAGTCCGCCCATCTCTTTGATAATATCGTACGGGAACTCCTCTTTCAGATCCCTTTCAACGGCAGAAGGGGCGATCTTTTCCTGCGCGAACTCACGCGCCATCTGTTGGATCATCAACTGTTCTTCAGTCAACTCAAAATTCATTCTGATTCCTTTTTGTTATTGATCTCCAAAAATATCCTTTGTACAAAAATAGCAACTTTAAATGTTAAATGTGAAATGTGAAATGTTATTTTTTGAAGGCTGATCCGCGGCGGCGGACTGAGTGCTGAAGGATGAAGGATGAGGAGTGACAAAAAAAAGAGGCCACCTTTTGGGCAGCCTCTCTCTTTGCCATCATTCAACCACTATTAATCATACTTCATACATCTTACTTCATACATCTTACTTCATTCAAGAACTTCACTTCGCCGCGGCGAATCATAGTTCACAGTTCACACTTCCCTTACCTGCTTTTCCTCTCCGTGCTTCTTCCGCTTGAGTTTCCGCTCTCATTGCGGGTGGTTGAGCGGGGAGTTGTCTCACGTTTGGGGGTTTCCCTAACGGTGTTCTCCTTTTTTGTTTCACGTGTCACGGTGCCGCTTCCTCTGGTAGTTGTGCCGGGGTCTTCCCTCTTCACTTCGCGGGTTGAAGAGGTGTTATCGCGTGTCACCGGTTTGTTATCATTTCTTGTCACTGTTTTTGAGTCATCGTTTCTTTTCGTGTCGCGCGGAGTGTCGGTTCTCTTCACTTCCCGTGTTATTTCCCTTGCAGAGGCATCCACCTTGTCAGATTTAATATCGCCATTGCTGCGTGTTCTTGTGATCTCGACTTTGGTGTCGGCTTTGTCGCCACCCCTGGTCAGGTCGATGTTTCTCACCTTCACGTTGCCGTCGGTTTTGTTGTTTCCCCTCTCCTTCGCGGCGGTGAAATCGATATCCCTGGTTTTAACATTGCCACCACCTCTTTTTTCTATTACCCTGGGATCGATACCTTCATTAACCACACGGTCGCGATACTTGTAGTTTGAGAATGAATTAGTTCTCTCATAGCATCTGTCTGCACCATATCCCGTAAAGTAGAAGTTATAGACATCGTATCTGTGGAAGTCGCGGATGCGTACGAATCTCCAGTGATTTACCGGCAGCACAATATTTATTGAGAACCTTATACCGTAACTCGCGTCGAAGATCGCGTAGGGTGAAAGTGGCGCCCAGCCAATATAGTCGTCATCGTATCTCCACTCTACCCATGCAGGAGCCCAATCATAACCGGGTACCCATACCCAGCCTTCCCACGTATCATAATACCACCTGCCATAGTGAAATACCACATCCCCAAAAGGCTCGTCAGAATCCCAGAACCAGCCGTAGGAAGTGTAAACCCACCTTCCGTAGGTGTATGGCTGCCAGTTTCTGCTCACCCTGTCAGGTTTCCAGACTATCACGTTGTTTATTTCGATCCAGTATCCGTATGGTCTAAGTTCACTGTAAAAGGAGCCGAACCTGCCCCTGAATGAATTGCTTTCCGCGCTGACCATCGTTGCCATTATGGCGAATAACACTGTTGCTAAAAATAACCGTTTCATTTTGTACCTCAATTTGTTCGGAACTATAGCTTCAACAACCGTGCCAAAAAATTTTATTCGATTTCATGCCGTATTTACAACTTTTTTGACTCTCCTACTGTTCACAATATTGAACAGTTGTTTACTGTCGACCAAATATTTAAACCGGATAACTAAACAAAGAGAAAATAATGTCACAAGAATTGATAAAAAACGCCTTCAGTAAAGGGCTGACTTTTGAAGATTTCCTGAAGAAAACTGATGAATATGTAAATGGTACGGATACCACATCACTAACTGAAGAAGAAAAGTTTTATTACGATTATACAAAACTGAACTTGCAGAGGATGAAGCGTGTGATGAAAACACACGCCGTACCCGGTGAGGTGGCTGATAAATTAAACCGGGTAACCGGGCGTCAGTACTGGATGATCATCACCGAAAACTGGTGCGGTGACTCAGCCCAAAGCTCGCCTGAATTTTATAAAATGAGCCTTCTGAACGAAAATATTGAGCTTAAAGTGGTTGAACGCGACACCTTCCCCGAAGTGATGGATCTTTACCTCACCAACGGAAAAAAGAGCATTCCCATAGTAGTGGCTTTCGACACTGATTGGAACCAGCTCTGGAAGTGGGGCGCGCGTCCGGCAGCTCTTCAGGCACAGATGGATGAGTGGATATCCACAGGCGCGCCAAAAGAGGAATGGATCGAAAAAATTCACCTTTGGTATGGTAAAAACAGGGGTGAGGAATTATACAAAGAAGTGAACTCTCTGCTTTAATAATTCGTTTGAAGTATTATTAGAGTTCAGTATTGTAACAACACAATTCAGGAAGAGATGTCAACAGCTGTAAAGTCGGGTCTGCTTCAATTGCGGGTCGAAAAAATTATTCACGAAACACCCGACGCGATTTCAATTATATTCAGAGAGGTTGAAGGCAAGGAATTATCCTTCAAACCCGGTCAGTTCCTTACCTTTGTATTCGACCGCGAAGGTAAGGAAGTTAGAAGATCATATTCAATTTTTACCTCCACTTCCCGGCTACCGGAGATAGGCATTGCCATTAAGAAGGTACCGGGTGGTTTCGTTTCTGATACCAAACTTGACAATATTAAGGTTGGCGATGTGCTGGCGGCATTGGTTCCTATGGGTAATTTCGTCAGAAAAGGTGAACCTAAGAAAAATCTCGTTTTCTTCGGTGCCGGTAGCGGAATAACCCCTCTTCTGGCAATTATTGAAGACTGTCTCAACGACGATTCCGTGCAGCATTTAACCCTGCACTACGTTAACAGAAACGAAAAAAGCATTATCTTCAAAGACCGGCTAAGTGAGTTGGAAGCAACTTCCGGCGGGAAACTTGAAGTGGTGCACCACCTCACTCAGCCCCTTAACGGATGGAAAGGTGGCACAGGAAGGATCGACAAGGAAAAGGCACTTGCTTTGATATCAGCCATACCTGAGGATCAGCGAAGTGAAACCGGGTTTTACATGTGCGGTCCCGGGGCAATGATGGATAATATCTGCGACGCTGCCCAGGAATCAGGATTCGCCAAGATCGACCTTCACAGGGAGTTTTTTACCCTCTCGATCAAAAACGAGTCGAGACTTCCCGTTGAACAGGTTCCGAGGGATGTAACAGTAATTGCAGGCGGCAGATCATACGATATTACCGTTCAACCCGGGAACTCAATTCTGGAAACCGCCCTCGACGCAGGTATAGACCTTCCTTTTTCATGTCAGTATGGTTCTTGCGGTTCGTGTATGACCAAACTTGTTTCAGGTAAAGTGGTTATGATAGAGCAGACCGCGCTTTCTGATGAAGAGATTGAAAAAGGTTTCTGTTTAACTTGCGTGGGATATCCGGTGAGCGATAATGTGATCGTTAACTACGATGATCCGCTCCTAAGGTAGGAAAAACTTAAACATTTCAGAGGGAGGGGCAATAGTCTCTCCCTTTTTTTATTCTGCCGGCACCACTTCCCGCGAATGATCGTCTTTTACAAATGAAAGAACGATGATACCGGCCACAAAAAAGAAAAGCAGCGAAAGTATTGCCCAGCGTTGGCTACCCGTGTAGGTACTGATTACACCGAACAGAACCGGACCAAGAACTGCCGAACTCTTCCCGAAGAACGAATAAAAACCGAAGAATTCGGTTTTCTTTTCCGCGGGTGTAAGCTGCGACATTAACGCGCGCGCTATCGACTGACTTGACCCCATCGCTCCTCCGGCAAGGAACCCGACAACATAAAAATAAGATTTCTCTGTCACCCAAAACGCCATAACAACAGTGAATATCCAGATGGCGAGAGTGATCATGAGGGCTTTCTTCCTGCCAATCGTATCCGCGATGATTCCGAACAGGATGGAACCGAGGATCGCCGTACCCTGCACCGATATGAAGAAGATTATCAACTCACCTTTTGTGAATCCGAGGGTTGAGGTGGCATATATTCCCGCGAAATAGATAACGGTATTAACCCCCTCAATAAAAAAGAAGAATGAGAGAAGAAACGTGGCGAGGTTTCTGTATTTCCTAAGATGACTGATGGTAAACCACACCCTCTTCACACCTATAGTGAAATATGAGACCCCCTGTTCCTTTTCCTTTCTGTGTTCTTTCAAGAGAATCAAAGTTGGAAGAGCAAAAACAAGGAAGAAGAGGGCAGCCATTGGGAATGACTCCCTGATAAGTTCCATCTGAATGAAAGGGAGAAGGATCAGAAGAGATGAAAGCGAACCAAGATACCCCATCGCGAATCCGTAACCGCTCACTCTCCCGAAGTTTTTAGGTCGGGTAATTTCAGGGAGGAATGAATCATAGAAAATCAACCCTGCCTCAAATCCGATGTTCCCTGTAATAAGCAGCAGCAACCCAAGCATCACATCCCCAGGACCTACAAAATAAAGGAGGAATGTGGAAATAATACAAACGAATGTAAAAAAGGCGAGGAAACGTTTTTTTGTCGAGGAATAATCAGCCACCGCGCCAAGAACCGGTGAGATGAAAGCTGTGATCAACATCGAAATTGAGGTGCCAAGCCCCCAATACAGATCACCCTCGGCAGCATTGTGGTTTACGGTTTCTTTAAAGTAGATCGCGTAGAGAAATGTGACAACAATGATCGAGTAAGAAGTATTCGCGAAGTCGTATAGAGTCCAGACGAATATCTTCTTTTTTTCGTTCATGCTAATTGGAGTTCTTTTTCATTGATTCGTCAATAAGACCGCGGCCTGTTTTTGATATCTTCCCCTCCTTGTCAAGATGCTCATATATCTTGTCAAGCAGTCCATTTATGAACTTACCGCTCGCGGCGGTGCTGTATTCTTTCGATATCTCGATAAGTTCATTGATAGTAACCTTGCGCGGGATATCAGGGAAATATCTGAATTCGCAAACACCGATACGGAGTATTATCCTGTCCATGCGTGGCATACGCTCAATTTCCCAGTTCTTGGCGAATTTTTCGATAAGTTCATCCGACTCGCGTGAGTACATTATCGTTTTTCTGGTGAGATTTTCGAAGAAATCCCTGTCAGCCTTGTCAGTGATCTCCTGCGAAAGTTCGCCCGCGGTGATCTCGATCCCGTCCCGGTTGTAAGAATGGGCGTAAAGTACCTGGAGAACCTTTTCTCTTATAATTCTTCTGTTTGACTTGTTCTTGAGCATATAGGTATGTTTGTTGGAATGAAACCGGTTCATTACCTGAAATTTTTCAAAAGTGAAGTGTAAATATACTAAACGGCGAGCGCTTATTTGACCCCGAACATCCAGAAATTGATGAGGCCCACCACTTCCCTCAAGACGTAGTACCTAAGCGACTCTGATGTCATCGCCAGATCAGAGCTCACAAGATCGATCTTAAGGTTATAAAACTCTGCCATTTCCTTTATACGCGGAAGATGAAAAGCATCAGAAATTACAATGATCTTCTGATATCCGTTGCGCTCAATAAGTGTGCTTTTTATATAGCTTATCTGATCAAGAGTGGAGCGACTTTCGGTTTCCAACCTGATATCGGCGGGATCGATCCTTTTGCCAAGGAGGTAGTAAAAGGCAACATCTGCTTCGGGCAGTTCGCCGGGAGCATTACTTCCGGTCAGTTGCAATTTCTTTACAATTTTCTTTGAGTAAAGCTGCAATCCTTTCTCTATTCTCATCTTGAGTATTGAACTTGGTTTATTGTACTTCCAAACCGCGGCTCCGAGTATCACCCCCACATCTGCCGGGTTTTGTGAAGTGTAAACCACACGGGTCTTTACACCTTCATCAACATAAATCCAAGTGTAAACGAAGATGGAGACATATAGTAGTAGCATAAAGACCAGTGAACCGGCTACAACAAACCGCTTCCCTGTGGCTATCTTCATAAAAACGTAAGCCAAAAGCAACGTTTTGAATGCGAAACCAATGTTGAAGAAAACACCGGTGTAGAGTTTATAGAAAGGTGTGCCGAGAAGGTTTCCGCCCGATCCGGTATTGCTTTGGTTCAGGTAAATACCGCCGATGGTGAACCCGAATCCCAGGAACCAGCAAGTCAGCATCAACATCCTTTTACGGGTGAATTCACCCCTGTCTTTTAGCCAGAAAATGATGAATAAAATCATCATTACGATGCTGAAGATAAGATTTAACAGGTTCCCTTTGTAAAGCGGATTAAAATCTTCGAAGTCGAGCCTGTGATTCAAATACTTGCCCAAAATGAGTGTTAACAGATCGATAGCGCCAAACAAAACAAGCACAAGCAGGTCAAAAATACCTGACAGCTTTTGCTGAATTGTTGAGGCGATCAAGCCTGTCTTGCTTTCGGTCATTAAAACTTCATTTTCTTCGAGGCAAAATATAATAAAAAAAGGGGCGGTTTAAAACAGTTGAGGCAGCCGGGATGCAGCTGCCTCAAAAAAATTAATCTTCGAATAAGTGCGGGGTGCCTGAATCCGGTGGTTCAGGGCTTGCAGCTGGTCTTTTCTTATTGAATGAGAAGGTTGAACTGAGCGCGTTACCGGCCTCTTCCCACACAACGAAAAATACCGGCACAAGAACCAGGGTAAGGAAGGTGGCAAATCCCAACCCAAAAATTACCGAGATGCCCATCGATTTCCAGAACTCGGCACTCTCTCCACCGAAAACGAACGAATTGGTGTAGATATCATAACCAAACCCGAACGAAAGAGGGATAAGACCGAGGATGGTGGTAACCGCCGTAAGAGTAACCGGCCTGAATCGCCTTATTCCCGCGTATTTGGCTATTTCGATCAGGGAGAAATCCCGCTTCTTAAGGATGTTCATGTAATCGATCAACACGATATTGTTGTTCACCACTACCCCGGCGAGGCTTATCACCCCGATTCCGGTCATGATGATACCAAATGGCATCTTGAAGGCCATAAGCCCAATGAATACACCAACCAACGACACTATTACCGCGGTCATGATAATGAACGGTTGCGAAACTGAATTGAACTGGATAACCAGGATCAGGAAGATCAGAAGTATCGCCACTCCAAAGGCTTTTCCAAGGAACGCCGAGGCTTCTTCCTGTTCCTCATTTTGCCCTGTGAACGAAATGGTGTACCCCTGTGGAAGTTGGTATTCAGCCATTTTTGCTTTTACTATTTCGAGAACCTCATTGGCATTAACTCCTTCAGCGACGTTGCCTGATATGGTGATCACACGGTTCAGGTCTTTCCTTCGGATGGCACCGGGTCCCTTGTCAAGGTAGACACGCGCCACGCTGCTGAGAGGCACCGAAAGTGTTTTCCCGTTCTGGTTATTGAAAATGATGTTAAGGTTGCTCAGAGCCTCCACCGAGCTGCGCTGGTCTTTTCGGAGGCGCACAGTGATATCATATTCATCTTCATCCACCCGGTACTTTGAAGCTTCAGTTCCATTTATTGCAGTTCGGATCGTACCCGCGATAAGTGAAGTGTTGAGCCCGTAAGTGGCAGCCTTTTTCCTGTCGACTATCACCCTCAGTTCCGGCTTGCCGGCATCGTAATCATCTTCCACATCCACAAGTCCGGGAACATCCTTAAGATAATCGATGATCTTCGTGGTTAGTTTCCCAATCTCATTGTAGTTCTCACCGGAGACTTCGATGTTAACAGGCATACCGACAGGTGGGCCCATCTCTTCTTTATCGATGGTCACATCTGCACCCGGGGTACCCATAATCATTTGTCTAATCTCTTCAGTGGTTTCCTTCGAGCTTTTCTCCCGCTTCTCGTAGCCGGTATATTCAACAGTTATCGTACCTTTGTTGGGAGTTGATGAACCGGCATCAAACGGGTTGGTTGATGAACCCGCAACGTCAAGGAGTTTCTCAATGTCTTTAAAGTTGGCTGTCAGTATTTTGTTTTCAACCTTCTTAATGATCTCATTCGTCTCTTTTATTCCGGTACCCGTTGGGGCCTCAAACTTGATATAAACCCGCCTCGGTTCCACATCCGGGAAAAACTCAACCCCATAACCCAAAGCACCATAAATCTGTGTAATGAAAAAGAGTGTTATAAATGCTCCGGAGATAAATCTGAGTCTGATGTTCTTGAAAACCAATACAACGAGCACTCCAAGGATTGCTGTAATTATTATCCCGACAGCTATCGGTACCATCTGCGAAATAACACCCTCAACCATAAAGAGTCCAATAAATGCCAAAAGCCCAAGCCATGTGCGGGCACTGATCCGCTTTCCTCTTTCCCTCGGTTTTCCGAGTGAAAAATCGAGCGTCTTCTCGTAGAACCTTAATACAACAGGGAGCAGTTTATCAACAAAGATGTAGGTACCCCAATCAAATGGATACGATATCACACCCCAAAGCGACTTTTTTAATCGTGGTTTGCCATGATGTTCATGTCTGACAAAGGCTTCCGCGAAAACGGGGTTGATTATTAATGCCACGAAGAGTGATGACGAGAGCGTAACAATAACCGTGATCGGAATATAAGACATGAAGTCACCGGTCACCCCGGGCCAAAACAGAAGCGGGAAAAAAGCTGCCACTGTGGTAAGTGTGGATGAGGCCACAGGCCAGGCAACTTCCGCGGTCGCCTTCTTCGCGGCATCGATTTTGTTATAACCCTCTTCCAGGAATTTCTGAATATTCTCAATAATCACGATCGCGTTATCGACAAGCATACCCAATGCCAGTATCAGGGCAAAGAGCACCACAAAGTTCAGGGTGATGCCAAGCATCTGCAAAATGAAAAATGAGATCAGCATGCTTAGCGGTATTGAAATACCGACGAGAACGGCGTTCCTCAATCCCAAAGCAAAGAATAGTATCCCGATAACAAGCACAAGTCCGGAAAAGATATTATTCTCAAGCTCTTTTACCTGTTTATCGATCTCTTCCGACTGATCGGTAACCACCGTTAGCTTGATATTACCGGGAAGCTGTGCTTCTTTTTCCTCGATCACAGTTCTGACCTGGCGGGCAATATCAATTACGTTTTCACCCGATCTTTTGGATATCTGAATCGAAATTGCTTCAACTCCGTTCGTTCTCGCGAAGGATGTCTTCTCTTTGAATCCATAGGTTAGCGTCGCGACATCGCGAAGGTAGATACCCTGCCCTTCCTTTGTTTTAACCACTATGTTTTCGAGAGGATAGGGGGTTTTAAATTCACCAGGTACGCGCACGAGGAAACTCGACTGATTAACATCGATTGTACCGCCGGGGATGGTTTTGTTTTCATCCCTTATCGCCCCGATGATGTCATCGAATCGGATGTTATAGTGCTGAAGTTTTCTGTAATCCACGTCAACCTGCACTTCCCTTTCAAGCCCACCGCTGATCTTTACCTCGAGAACACCTTTTATGGTTTCTATCTTGTCCTTCAACTCTTCGGCTATGTCTTTAAGTTTCGAGAGTCCGGTTGGACCTGAAAGTTCATAGGTAAGAATCGGGAATTCAGAAAAGTTGATCTCAACAATCTCCGGTTTCTCGGCATCAGCGGGAATTTCAGTTTCAGCTTTATTCACTTTGTCACGCACCTTTTGGAGCGCGTCTTCAATGTTGTAGCCCGCCTGGAATTCTACCTGGATCAATGAATAACCTTCGAAGGAAGATGATTTGATCTCCTTCACCTCGGCGATCTTTTTAATCTCCTTCTCAATCGGAGTGGTGACCAGGGATTCAATATCCTCGGGTGAAACACCGATATAAGGAGTGGAAACAATCACAAGGGGGATTGATATATCTGGCGATGACTCCCTTGGAAGAGATATATACGCCACCAGCCCCATAATGGTGATAATGAAGACCAAAACGAAAACACTGGTCTTGTTGTCAATTGAAATGTCGGTTATTTTCATATTATCGCGCCCCGCTACCTGACATCGATCTTTTCACCGTTAACAAGGGTCTGGTACCCGACTGTTATCAGTTGTTCACCTTCATTCAGTTTGCCTGAAAGGGCAACCCGGTTGTTCGAGCGTGAAAGTATCTCAACTTCGCGCATTTCAGCTATCATTACGTTACCTTTTTTCACTGCCACGAACACCACGTAACCAAGGTCGGTCTTCACCACAACTTCTTCCGGAACCACGGGAACGGAGGAATAAACTTTGTCATCGATCCTTACCTCTGCGTTCATTTCAGGTTTGAACCGTGCGGGGTTTGGCAGACGAAGTTCGACACTCACAGTGCGTGCTGTTGCATCCACTGATTTAGCGACGTATGAGATGATGGAACTCACCTCAAGACTGTCGAGTTCCGCGAAAATCAAAGTTCCTTTTTTACCGGGCTTGATCGAGCTGACATACTTTTCCGGGACTCCGGTCTCCACTTTTAACGCATCGGAGATAATGGTGACGATCGGAGCTCCC
This sequence comes from Bacteroidota bacterium, assembly GCA_023433685.1. GTDB lineage: Bacteria > Bacteroidota > Ignavibacteria > Ignavibacteriales > Ignavibacteriaceae > UTCHB3. The sequence continues at coordinate 2,683 of JAEYUD010000015.1, read as the reverse complement.
GGAGCTGCAACCTCACCGATCTCGTAATGTTTCTTGTCGACAACCCCGGCGAAAGGAGCTTTAACAAAAGTGTTTTCGTACTGCTCTTTGATGGCCTCGAATGATGCTTTTTTTGCTTCGAATGTGTATTTAGCCTGAAGATACTGGAATTCCGTGCCCGCGTTCTGCTTGTATATCTGTTCCTGCTTTTTAAGGTTGATCTCTGAGAGATCAAGATCAGCTTTGGCGGCGTCAAGATTTGCTTTAAGAATCGCGTTGTCAAGCACGCAGATTATTGTGCCCGCGGATACTCTTGTACCCTTGTCGACGTTGAATTTCACGATTTTCCCACCAAGGGCCGCGCCCACCTTTGATATCTTTTCCGGCTTCACCTGTCCGATCGCGTCAATATAACCGGTAAAGTTTTCAAATTTAACAGGTTGAACCTGGACAATGGCAAGTTTTTCAGGTTTTTTCTTTTTATCTTTTTCATCTTTGTTTTCACCTCCGCATCCGGCGAACATGACCATGGCTGCAAGAGGTAAAAGTACCAAACGGTATCGATTGATCATTCCTTGAAATTTCATTATTCTACTGTATCCTTTCCGGCAAGATTTTCAAGTTTTGCATTGAGGAGGTAATATTCATAAACCCCGTTAAGATAATTGTATTTGGCTCTCGAAACACCCACCTGAGAATCAATGATCTCGAGCTGGGTTCCGACCCCGGTTTTATACCTTGTCTGTGAGAGCGACAAGGCCAGTTCAGCCTGTTTCATCGCCTCTGAATAAGCCTTGAGTTTTTCCTTCTGATTCGCGATATCAAGAAGTACCTCTTTTATTTGAGTGGAGAATCCTTCCTTCGCTTTTTTCAGATTCTCGGCGGCGATCTTCACTTCAAGTTCAGCCTGGGTAACGCGCGACTGCGAACTCCAGCCATTGAATATCGGCACCGAAAGCTCAAGACCAAGATTAATTGAATTGTTGAACCTCCAACTCCCAAGTCCCCTGTCATCATTTTCCTGCGACTCAATGTTCCACGCGCCATAAGCTTTAAGTGAAGGGAGGAACTCCGATTTGTAAACTCCAACGGCTTTCTCCCTAAGATTAATTGTCTCCTCAAGCTGTTTTATTACAGGATTGAAGCGTGTCATTCTCTCGAGAGATTCATCAATATCACTGATGGTGAGATCTTTATAAGTAAGCTCACCACTTACGGATATTTTTGTATTAAAAGGCAAACCCATCAGGTTTCTGAGGGCTTCAGTCGAAATTCTGATCGAGTTCCGCGCCTGCTCAACTTCCGGTTTAGAGGTTTCAACAGCAACTTTTGCCCTGACCAGATCGTACTCGGGAACAAGACCAGCGTCGTATTTTATCTGCGTGTTTTTAAGATTGTCTTCTGCCTGAAGAAGATTGGCTTCAGCAACCTTCAGAACTTGCTTTGAAAGCAGCACTCCAAACCAGGCTGATTTTACCGCGTATTTTATCTCATGCGCGGTAGCCGCCACAGCGTGGTCTGCTATCTTGGCGTATATCTCCGCGGCCTGCGCGCCGATGAACACGGCCCCGGCAAAAATATTTTGATTCAGGCTGATCGTTGTTGTAAGAGTGTTGTCGGTTCCTATCGGAAAAGTACCACTGAATCCGGGAGCGTCTATGGTAAACACACCTTTTTTAAGTGCTCTACGGTAATTTACCGACCCCTTAATCTCGGGATAGACTGCCTGACCCCAGGTCTCGTTTACTTTCTCATAAGCGATCTTCTGGTTTAAGACCCCGGCTTTAAGATCATAATTGTTATCAAGAGCTATTGAGATTGCTTTCTGAAGATCAACTGCTATCGTGTCACCAGTTTGAGCGTTCAATATGAATGGAAAGAGAAAAAGGATTATTGATAATCGCTTAAACCGCATCGGTTCTCCATGTATATGGTATCATAGTATGTATTTCGTTTTTTGATGATGTGTGAGGAGGTTTAAAGTGAATTCTCCTAAAAAAAAATTTCACTTATAACAAAGTAATTTACGAACATAAAAGATGGTGTTAAAGCACTACATCACTTTTTATGTCCGTTAGTCAAGATATAATGTTATAACAACGGTTTTTTAGTTAAAATTCACTTGTATCAACATTTGAACCTTCACAGGTTTGCCGTCTTTTTTACCGGGGATGAATTTGGTACGTCTGACAGCGGAGAGGGCGGAATTGTCGCAGGCGGGATGAAGCCCCTTGGTGAGAACCGCGGATACCACGGTGCCATTCTCATCAATAAAGGCAGTGACGAAAACTGAACCGGAAACTCCGGCATCTTTGGCTGATTGTGGGAAGACCGCTTTGCCCTGAATGGCTTCATAACCGCCAACGGGTACGGGCATGTAAGGCACCGCTGTGTGGAAAACGTTGTCTTTTGGCGCCTTGGGGTCTTTTTCTGTTGTTTTTTTATTGGTTTCGTTCTTTTTGTATTTACCCTGCTTGTCGAGAGTTAGAAGATCACCTGTATCGATATCCTGACTTTCAAGTTTGATCTTATCTTTTGGCGGGGCAACCACCACTTCAATTTCCTTGTTAACTGTGTTTGCAGGAATCGGTTTTGTTCCCTTAACTTTTGATGTGGTGCCAGCCTCCTCTTTCTGCGGAAGTTCTTCCTTCTCATTCGCGGGAAGCTCAATGGCATCGGCGATCTCTATCAGGCGGTCATCGCC